>JAYVUZ010000198.1:0-6395 GCA_043787415.1 Fimbriiglobus sp.
CCGGCAGCAGGGGGCGGGCCACGGCGGCTCCTCCGCAGGTGTCCCCTCATGCTCGCCACCGGACGGCCCCCCGGCTAGGTTTCGTTAGGATTTCTAAGACATGAAAGCTCACAGGTAGGATCGACATGCAGCTCTCCGACTTCCTCGACGACTCAGCAAACTCCCATAGGGAGCAGGGCAACCCGGTCGTGGTTTGCAACGCCCTGTACAAGGCGGCCGGCAGCTTCAACTGCTACCTCACCCCGGCTCAAGCCATCGCCCTCGCCCGCAACCTGCTCCAGAAGGCCCAACTCATTTTGGACGAGGAGTTGGACGACGCGATCGTCCACCTGTGGAACAAAGACGAGGCGAACGAGAAACTGTACTGCGGACTCAACCAGGGCCGTAAGGGGCCGCGCAAGGGCACCAAGAAGCCGGCGGCCGGCGACGGCGACGTGCCGTCCTAAGCCACGGGCAGCAGGGCAGGCCGAACCAGTCGTTGCAGTGGACGGCGGGGCGTTAAAGCCGCCCCGCCGTCACTGAACTCGGTCGTTCGGCCAACCAGACCGCATACATTTCCCGCTGTGCCCACCATCCAAGTCCGAGTGAAACCGAACGCTCGGGTCAGCTCGCTCGCCGAGGTGGCCGGCGGGTGGGTGGCCCACGTCAAGGCCCCGCCGGTGGACGGCAAGGCGAACGCCGAACTGTTGGCACTGGTGGCCCGGCAGTTCGGCGTGCCGAAGGCGGCCGTCACCATCCGCAGCGGGGCCGGCGGCCGGCTCAAGCTGGTGGACGTTGCCGACGGGTGACGGCGGCGGGAAGCGTACAATCACCCCATGACCCACGCCGAGCAGTACCTCCGGCCGGAGGTGATCCAGCAGGTCGCCCGGCTGGACTTGCGGGCCAAGTTCATCGTCCGCGGCTTCCTGTCCGGGCTGCACGGGTCGCCGTTCCAGGGGGCCAGCGTCGAGTTCGCCGAGCACCGGGTGTACACCCCCGGCGACGACATCAAAGACCTCGACTGGAACGTGTACGCCAAGACCGGCCGGCACTACGTCAAGCGGTTCAAGGCCGAGACGAACATGACCGGCCACCTGGTCCTCGACCTGTCCGGGTCGATGGGCTACACCTACCGCCAGGCCCTCACCAAGTTCGACTACGCGGTGTGCCTGGCGGCGGCCCTCGGCTACCTGATGGTCCACCAGCAAGACCCGGTCGGCCTCGTCACCTTCGACACCAAAATCCGCACCGTGCTGCCGCCCAAGGCCAAGCGGTCGCAGATCGGGGCGCTGCTCAGCGTGCTGGCCAACAGCAAGCCGGCCGGCGAGACGGACGCCGCCGGGGCGCTCACCCAACTGGCCGGCCTGATCCGTGGGCGTGGGCTGGTGATGCTGTTCAGCGACCTGCTCACCGACCCCGCGCCGCTGGTGAAGAGCTTGTACCGGCTGCGGCACGCCGGCCACGAGGTGATCCTGTTCCACATCCTGGACGAGGCCGAGGTCCACTTCCCGTTCACCGGCCGCATCGAGTTCGCGGACGTGGAGACGCCGGCCAAGCTGGAGGTGGACGCCCGCGGCATCCGCGACGACTACCTGGCCGGCCTGAACGAGTTCCGGGCGACCCTGAAGCGGGAGTGCGGGGCGGCCGACGTGGACTACGTGCCGATGGACACCAGCGTGGGGTTCGACGTGGCGCTGCTGGAGTACCTCCAGCAGCGGAGCCGGCGGTTCGGGTAAGGCACGCATGGCGTGCCGGTCGGACACTGGTAATGCCCACAACAAGACGGCACGCCATGCGTGCCTTACTTGGCCAGGTCGACGCAGATCAGCTCCTTGTCGTTGCGGACGTAGCACCGCTTGCCGGCGAACGCCGGCATACACCACACCACCTTGCGGTTGAAAGCCGCCCCGGTCGGCTCGATCACCTTCGCCCGGCTCAGCTCCTCGTACCCCGTCGGGCTGAGCTTCGCCAGGATCAGTTCGCCCAGCTCGTTGAACAGCACGTACTTGTCCCCGGCCTTGACGATGAAGGCGGTGCCGCTGCCGAGCGTCTTCTCGTCCACGAGCGGGGCGGTGCTAGTCCACAGCCGGTTGCCGGACGGGATGTCCACGGCCATGAGTTCGCCGCTCTCGTGGAACCCGTACACGGTGGACCCGTCCACGAACGGCTGGACGTTCACCGGCGACATGGCCGCCCGCGGCTTGTCCTTCCACACCACCTCGACGCCCGGCTTGTCGGCCAGCAGCTTGAGCAGCAGGTTCTTGCCCTGGTAGCCGGCGACGAACAGGTACTCGCCGACCCGCACCGGGGTCATGATGATCGACCCGTTGGAGGCGTCGTAGGGGGTGGTCCAGAGTCGCTCGCCGGTTTCGGGGTTCAGCCCCCGCACGGCCGACGGGCCGGCCACCATCAGTTGCCGCACCCCGCCGGCGGTGGTCAGCAGCGGCGGGGCGTACCCCTGCTCCGGCTGGCTCTGGCTCTTCCACAGCTCCTTGCCCGTGTCCTTGTTCAGGGCGACGACGTGACTGCCGTTGCCGCCGGCCAGCACGATCAGCTTGTCGCCGTCCAGCAGCGGGTGGGCGGCGTACCCCCACAGGGCGCTCTTGGTCTTGTAGGCGTCCTTCAGTTCCACCTGCCACTTGATGTCGCCGGTGCTCCCGTCGCAGGCCAGCAGGTGCCCCTCGGCCCCGAGGAAGTACACGAGCGAGCCGGCCACCAGCGGCGTACACCGCGGCCCGGCCGGGTAGGAGATCGCATACTTGACCGGGAACGACTGCTTCCACAGCTCCTTGCCGGTGGCCGCGTCGAACGCCTTGAACGACTCGACCCCGTCGGTCGGCTTCCGTTGGATGTTGCCGTCCTCCGGCAGCGGCTTGGGGGAAGCGTAGTCGGCACAGAACAGCTTGCCGCCGACGACGGCCGGCCCGGCGTACCCGCCGGCGACGGGGGTCCGCCACACCACCTTCGGGCCGCCGGCCGGGAACGTGTCGAGCAGGCCGGTCTCCCGCCAGACGTTGTCCCGCTGCGGCCCCATCCACTGCGGCCAGTCGTCCGGGGCGAGGGCCAGCGTGACGGCGAAGGTGAGGGCGAGCATGGGGTCGGCTCCGTGACGGGGTGACGGACACAAGTATACTGTTCGTGCCGACCGGATTGAGGGATGCGAACATGCCGCGGGTCGTTGTGCTGGCCGGGATCAACGGGGCAGGCAAGACCACGGCTTCACAAGAGCTGCTGGCGACCGTCCTCCGCATCCCGACGTTCGTGAACGCGGACTTGATCGCCCGCGGGCTGAACCTGCTCAATCCGGAGGGGGAGGCGATCCGCGCCGGCCGGCTGATGCTGGCCCAGCTCGACGACCTGGCCGCCCGCCGGCAAGACTTCGCGTTCGAGACGACCCTGGCCGCCCGCACCTACACCGGCCGGCTGGCCGACTTGCGGGCCACCGGGTACGAGGTGTTCCTGTACTACTACTGGCTGCGTAGTCCGGAGCTGGCCATCCGCCGGGTCGCCGACCGGGTGAACGCGGGCGGACATTTCGTGCCCGACGTGACCGTCCGCCAGCGGTACGCCCGGAGCGTGGCCAACTTCTTCGACCTGTACCGCCCCCACACCGACTGGTGGGAGGTGTACGATAACTCCGACGGCGAGCGGGTGCTGCTGGCCTGCGGTGCCGGCGACGACGAGGCCGTCGAGAGCGAACCCGTCTGGGACACCTTCCGGAGGAGCGGGCAGCCATGAGTACGACGACCCAGACCCTGGCCGACGAAATGCGGGCACTCCGGCCGGCTGTCACCGCCGCGCACTACCGGGCCAACCGGACCGCTCTACTCGAACACGCCCGCATGGGCCGCAGCGTTAGCGAGATGCGGGACGGGGTGATCGTGGACGTGCCTCCGGCCGAAGTGTTCGCCCGCTACGGGCTGGACGAGTTCGGCCGGCCGCTCCCGGTCGCTGCCCCGTAACATGCCGGTATGCACCCCATCCTCCTGGCCGGCGTGGCGCTGGTCGGCCTGCCCATCCTGCTGCACCTGATCCTCAAGCAGGAGCCGAAGCGGCTCCCCTTCCCCGCCCTCCGGTTCCTCATCCAGAAGAAGAAGGTCAGCCAGCGGAAGCTGCGGCTCAAGCAGATCCTGCTGCTCGCCCTGCGGTGCCTGCTCATCGCCCTGTTCGCCCTGGCCCTGTACCAGCCGCGGCTGTCCGGGTCCGGCCTCGCCGGGCTGGCCGACGACCAGCCGGTGGCCTGCGTCCTACTGCTCGACACCAGCCCGAGCATGGGATACGCCGTCGGCGGCGTGACTCGCCTCGCCGACGCCCGTAAGCGTGCGCTCGAACTGCTGGACGAGTTGCCGGCCGGTAGCAAGGTGGCGGTGATCGACCCGGCCGACCCGGCGGTGCAGTGGGAGCCGACCCCCGGCGACGCCCGCCGCAAGCTGGAAGCGACCCTCGACCCCCGCGGCGGCGGGCCGCCGCTCACCACCGGCCTGACTGCCGCCTATCAGTTGCTCCGCACCGCCGACGAAGACCAGGCCGAGCCGCTGCCCAAACTGGTGGCGATCTTCACCGACCGGGCGACCGCCTGTTGGCCGGGCGACCGCACCGCCGACCTGAAAGCCCTGGCTGCTCAGTACCCGCCGCCGGGGGTCAGCCAGCTCGTGTTCGACGTGGGCACCGACACCCCGGCCAACGTCTCCGTCCTCGAGCTGGTGGCCAAACCGACCAGCGGCAGCGTCGGCCAGCCGGTGACGCTGACGGCCACCCTCAAGGCGGTCGGGGCGGACGTGGACGCCGAGGCGTCGCTGAGCGTGGACGACGGCCCGCCCCAACCGCAGCCGGTCAAGCTGGTGAACGGCCAGCCGACCGCCGTCCGCTTCACCCTCACCGACCTGAAGCCGGGGCCGCACCAGGCGACGGTGACGCTCCGGGACGACGCCCTGCCGGCCGACAACGTGCGGTTCGTGACGCTCAAGGTGGGCGACGCACGCACCATCCTGACGGTCAGCGACACCCCGGCCGACGCCGCACTGTGGGCGCTAGCCCACGACGCCAAGGGCGAGTTCCGCACCGAGGTGACGACGCCCGAGCAGGCCACCGACTTCGGCCGGTACGAGTTCGTCACCCTGTTGGGCGTCGCCGACCCGGCCCGGCTGCTGAGCGACGGCAAGAGCCTGTGGGACCGCCTCAAGCCGTACCTCGACCGCGGCGGCAAACTGCTGGTCGCCCCCGGCCCAGACCTGAACCCGGCCGCCTACGACCGGCCGTTCCTGCCCGGCAAGTTCACCAAGCTGGTCGTCGCGGCGGCAGAAAACCGTGAGCCAAAGGAAGGCGAGCCGGACCGCCGGAACGGAGTGGTCTGGGACATCGACGACGCGGCCGAGCGGCAGCCGCTGCTGGCCAACTTCCGGGACTGGCGGATCAGCGGGGTGGGGTTCCTGAAAGACCCGCGGAAGACGCTCAAGTACTGGGCGGCCGAGGCCCCGGCCGAGAACGTGGTGGTGCGGTACGCCGACGCCGACAAGCGGCCGGCGGTCCTGGAGAAGGGCCTACCCGGCGGCGGCCGGGTGGTGCTGCTGACCACCCGCCTGGACGGGGCGGCCAGCGACCCGAACGACCAGTGGAACCAGAACTGGACGCTCGACAGCACCGACTGGCCGACGGTCTGGCCGCACCGGCTGGCGGTCCACCTGGCCGGGGCGAGTGCCGAGGCGGTGTTTAGCTACCCGACGGGCCAGCCGGTGACGCTGCCGCTGCCCAAGGGCGGTCTGCCGAAAGGGGCGAAGCTGACGCTCGAAGGGCCGGGAGTGGCCGGACCGGACGCCACCCAGCCGCTGGCCGACGGCCAGACCGAGTGGCGGTTGCCGCCGGCCCTGTCGCTGACCGCTGGCAACTTCCGGCTGCGGTCGGGGGAGTGGCAGGACGGGTTCAGCCTGAACCCGCCGGCCGACGAGTTCGACCTGACCAAAGTGCCGGCCGAGCGGATCGAGGACGTGACCGGCTCGGGGAGCGTGGTGCCGGTGGGCAAGAGTGTGTCGATCCGGGACGTGCTGCGGGGCCACACCGGCGGCGAACTGAACCTGTTCCCGTGGCTGCTAGTCGGGGTGTTGCTGCTGTTCGCCGGCGAAGGCCTGCTGGCCAACCGCTTTTACCGGCGGTGACTAGGCCGTGTTGACGGAAGACCGGAGGCGGATGAAGCCGAGGGCCAGATGGAGTAGCCCGAGGTCGGTCGCCCGCAGCTTGTCGTCCCGGGTGGCCACCCGGCGGAACTGCTTGGCCTTGGCGAACAGCCGCTCCACCGTGTTCCGGTCCCGGCAGGCCCGCTCGTCGAACGGCCACGGGTCCACCCGGTTCCGCTTGTTCGGGATGACCGGGCACGCGTTGCGGTCGATCAGCCGGCCCCGCCGGGCGTCGCTGTCGAACCC
>JAYVUZ010000199.1:0-15350 GCA_043787415.1 Fimbriiglobus sp.
GGCGTGAGCCGGTCCGGCTTGGTGACGGCCCCTCCGGACCGGCTCACGCCGGCCGCTCGCCCCGACGCCGACGAACTGGCCGTCCTGCACGACGAACTCGCCCGCCTGCCGGACCGCTACCGGCTGCCGGTGCTGCTGTGCTTCCTGGAAGGGCTGTCGCACGCCGACGCGGCGGCCCGGCTGGGCTGGCCGGTCGGCACGGTGGCCGGCCGGCTGAGCCGGGCGAAGGACGCCCTCCGCACCCGGCTGGCCCGCCGCGGGCTGGACCCGGCCCTGGCCGGGCTGGCCGTCGCCGGCGACGGCCCGTTCGCCGCCGCCACAACCAAAGCGGCCGTCGCCTTCGCCGCCGGCGAGACGGTTAGCGTTTCCCCCACGGTCCTTCCCCTGGTCCACGGAGCGTTGCGAGCCATGACCCTTGCCAAGCTGAAACTCGTCGCCGGCGTGGTGCTGGCGTGCGGCACCTTGTCCGTCGGCGGCGTCTGGGCCGCGAGCCAGCCGCCGGGGGCCAAGGCCCCGGCCACCACGGCGACGGCCCGCGTGGCCGACCCTGCCCAACGGCAGCAGAGCGTGACGGCACTCAAGACCCTCATCACCGCTTGGTACCACCACGAGGGCGTCTCCGGCTGGCTCCCCGCCGACAGCGGAACCCCGACCGGGTCGCCGCTCCTGAGCTGGCGGGTCCATCTGCTGCCGTCACTCGGGCAGGACGAACTGTACAAGCGATTCAAATTCGACGAGCCGTGGGACGGCCCGACCAACAAGCCGCTGCTGGCCCGGATGCCGGCGGCGTTCCGCTCCGCCTTCCAGCCGGCCGACGCCATCGACACGTACTACCAGGGGTTCGCCGGGGTGGGGTCGGCCTTCCAGCCGGGCCGCAAGCTGCGGGCGGCCGACATCCTCGACGGCACGTCGAACACCCTGATCCTGGCCGAGGTCGGCCCGCCGGTGCCGTGGACCCGGCCGGCCGACGTGCCGTACGACTCCCGCAAGCCGTTCCCGGCGGTGGCCTGGCCGTTCGCCGACGTGCGGCACGTGGCGGCCGGGGACGGGGCAATCCGGTCGCTCGCCCCGACGGTGCTGGAGAAGCGGTGGCGGAAGCTGATCGAAATCGCCGACGGCGACCGTGCCGACCCGGGGTTCGACGGGCTGACGCAGTCGCCGGCGAAGCAGTAGCGTCAGAGTGCCGCCCGCAGCCGGGCGATCTGCTCGGCCATCGGCCGCGGGGCGGTCGGCGTCGCCATGCCGTACCGCGGCTCGACCTTCAGCGCCACGAACGCCGGCCCGGCGGTGGCCAGCGCCGCCGGGGCCACCCGCTGCCACTCGGCGAGCGTGTCACACGCCCACACGTCGCGGATGCCACTGGCCCGGGCCAGGCCGGCGAAGTCGGTGCGGCCGGCACCGGCGACGGGCTGGCCGCCCGTCACTTCGTACAGGCCGTTGTCGATCAGCACCACGCACACCGGCACGGCGTGCTGGGCCAGCGTCACCAAACAGCCGAGGTTCATCAGCAGCCCGCCGTCGCCGCTGACGACGACGACGCCCAACCCCGGCTTCGCCAGCGCCAGCCCGAGGCCGAGGGGAATGCCCTGGCCCATGCTGCTCGGCAGGTAGGCGAAGTCCTTCGGCCCGTCACTGAACGCAGGCCACGCCCCGACGCTCGACATGGTGGTGACGACCACCCGCCCGCCGCGGTGGGCGGCGACCGGCGACAGGGCGTCGGGGAGGGTCAGCGGCACGTCACTCCCCCCACAGCAGCACGCCTGCCCCGTCCGATGCAGCCAGTGCCGCGAACGCGGCAGCGCACCCGACGGCGTCGGCCGTGAACGGATCGACCCACGAAACCGGCAGCCCCCACGCCGCTACGACCGGCTCCGTAAAAGTCGGGCAGTTGTCCCCCGTCTTGCCCGACCGATACATTTTCCAAGACCGCACCCCGACCAACAGCTTGAGCGGCAACTTCAGGTCATGCACCACGTTCCGCACCGCGTCCCCGGCCTCGAAGAAGCCGGTACACTGGATCGCCACCAGTGGGTTGGCCCCGCCGAGCATCAGGCCGGCGGTGATCGCCACCGCCTCCCCCTCCCGGGTGGGCCGGATCAGGCGCGGGGTTTGCAACCGCAGGAGGGCCGGTTCCCACGCGCCCAGGTGGCTGTCCGGCAGCCACACGACGTGCGTGAAGCCGGCGGCGGCGACGGCCCCGGCGACCACCTCACCCGTGAGCATGAGCGGAGACACCCGTGGACTGGGGCGGCACGACCGGGCACCGACTCGGGGGGGCTGCCACCTTCACCCCGGCAGTGTATCCGCACGACGGGCCGGCGGACCTGGCGATGACGGAGTTCGTCGTGCGGCCGCCGGCCGGCCACCCGCACTGGGAGCCGCTGTTCCTGGCCGGCGACGGCCCGGCCCTCGGCCACTGGGAGGCCGCCGGCGTCCGGCTGGACGCCTGGGCGGACGGCACCCACCGCACCCGGGTGGCCGTGAAGGGCCGCAAGCCGGTGCGGTTCCTCGTCACCCGCGGCCACTGGCGGCGGGCCGAGACGGACGGCCGCGGCAACCTGTTCCCGCCCCGCGAGTTCCCCCCGAAGGCCGAGCACACGGTCGAAGTGGCCGTCGCCGGGTTCGGCCGGGACAGCGTCCGCTACCACCCCGACTTCCCGTCGGCGCAGTTGGTCCACCCGCGGCCGGTGACGGTCTGGCTGCCGCCCGGCTACGACGACCAGCCGGACCGCCGCTACCCGGTGGCATACCTGCACGACGGCCAGAACCTGTTCGACCACGAAACCGCCTTCGGCGGCACCCCGTGGGCGGCCGACGACACGGCCGAGCGGCTGATCCGCAGCGGCGACCTCGAACCGCTCATCCTGGTGGGCGTGGGCAACACGCCGGACCGGCTGAAGGAGTACGGCCCACTCGACCTGCGGCCCGGCCCGTGGGACCTGGCCCGCGCCTACGGCCGGTTCTTGACGGGCGAGCTGAAGCCGGTCATCGACCGCACCTACCGCACGCGGCCCGAGGCGGCCCACACCGGGGTCGGCGGGTCGAGCATGGGCGGGCTGATCTCGCTGGCCCTGGGGCGGTGGTACCCGGAGGTGTTCGGCCGGGTGCTGGCCATGTCGCCGAGCCTGTGGTACGACCAGGAGTCGTCGCTCCGCACGGTGGCCGGCAACACCGACTGGCTGGCCGGGGCGCGGGTGTGGCTGGACGTGGGCGGCAAGGAGGGGGCGAGCGCGG
Organism: Fimbriiglobus sp.; assembly: GCA_043787415.1. Lineage (GTDB taxonomy): Bacteria > Planctomycetota > Planctomycetia > Gemmatales > Gemmataceae > JAXMAZ01. Next base: position 3,235 of record JAYVUZ010000199.1, read on the forward strand.
TCAGCCAGAAGGGGAACGTCCGCCGGGTGCGGCGGCTGGCCAAGCTGCTGAGGGACCACGGCCTCGCCGCGAGCCGGCTGAAGGTGACGGTGGACGCCGACGCCGGCCACGACGAGCGGGCGTGGGCGTACCGCCTGGGGCAGGCGCTGCCGTGGCTGTTCCCGGCCGGTTGACCACGCCGCCGGCTCAGCCGTACAGGTCGGCCGGCACCGGCCGGCCGCCGGCCGCCGCCCGACACGCCTGCATGGCCAGCCCGGCCGCCCGCGCCGGTGACTCGGCCCGACACGCATCCGCGGCGAAGGCCACCGCCGCGTAGGCCAGCTCGGCGGCTTCGATCAGTTGGCTCGGCCCGTGCCGGCGGGCGGCGTCGGCCGTGGCCGCGGCGGCACACCGGGCGGTTTCTGCCGCCACTGCCAGCTTGAACCGGCTGACCGGCAGCCCGTCGGCGAACCCTTCCACCGCCAGCACGGCGGCGGCACAGGCAGTCGCCCACTCCCGCGCCTCCGGGCCGTACACGGCTTCGAGCGCCGCCACCGCCGGCAGCACCGCACGGGCACTCCGGGCGGTGACGGCGGCCAGTTCGGGGCGGGGCACGTTGGCGAAGTGGCGTTCGACTTCGGGCCAGGTGCGGGGGGCATCGGGCATGGGGTCGTTGTATCCCGCCGACTCACGCCAGCCGCTCCAGCAACTCGTCTAGCCGCCGGTGGGACTTGCTACCGCGGGTCAGCTCCGGGAAAGTGGTGAGGGGTTATGCTTCGGCTAGAATGGCGGCCAGTCGGTCGAAGTTCTGCTCGTTGCCGGCTGTCACCGGCGCCCGCGCCCGGTCGCACTCCTCAAACGAGTCGAACCGTAGCCGCCAGGTCATTTCGATCCGCCCGCCGAGGTCGGCGAGGGTGATGGTCATGGTGAGGTGGTGGACCGGCTTGCCGTGCCGGAACACCAGCCGCTCGGGCGGCACCACCTCGACGAACTCGCACTCATTGTTGTAGTCGGTGCCGTCCGGCCCGTGCAGGGTGTGCCGCCCGGCCCCGCCCGGCCGCAGGTCGTACTCGTGGACGGTGTTGGTGAACCCAGCCGGCCCCCACCAGCGGGCCAGGTGCGTGGGGTCGGTGAGGGCGAGGAACACCACCTCCCGGGGGGTGTCGAACACCCGCCGGCTGACCACCTCGCGGTCGTCTGTCGGCTCATCACTCGTCGCCATCGGTCCCCTCCTGTTGGAACGTTTTCAGGCACTCGTCCAGCCGGTCCAGGCTCTCGGCCCAGAACCGCTCGAAACCTTTCACCCAGTCATATACCGGCTTCAGCCCGTCGGCGGACAGAGCGTACAGCCGCCGCTGGCCGTCGCCGCGGACCGTCACCAGTCCGACCGCCCGCAGCACGGCTTGCCGTCGGCCGCTGGCGAAACACGGCCGCCTTGCCAGCGTCCAACAGACCAACCAGGCGGTTTAGCCTGACACGCTCAGGATGGTTGCCGGTGGTACAATCCCCGGATGGACCCGCTCGCCGCCGTCCGCGACCCGGCCCGCGGCCGCCGCAACCTGGACGCCCTCGCCCGCCACCTCGGCCCCGACCGCTTCGCCGCCCTGGCCCCGGCCCTGAGTCGACTGCTGCCGGCCACCGCCGCCCCAGACCTGGCGCTGAACAGCCTGGACCGGCTGCTCGCACAACCCACGGCCGCCGCCCACCTGCCGACGCTGCTGGCCGCCGACGCCCGCGGTCTCGCCGCCTTGCTGCACCTGCTGGCCGCCTCGCAGTTCTTCGCCGACACCCTGACCGCCTACCCGGACGCCCTGCCGGCCACCCTCCAGCCGCCGGCGGCCAACCCGTCTACGGCCGTGCTGACGGCCAAGCTGCGGGCCGAGGTGGACGCGGCGGGCGACGACCCCGGGGTGCTGAAGGCGTTCCGCCGGTTCCGCCAGGTGGAGATGCTGCGGGTCGGGGTGAACGACATCCTCCGCGACCGGCCGCTGGAAGAAGTCACCCGCGACCTGGCCCGCCTGGCCGACGCCAGCGTGGAAGTGGCGCTGACCACGGCCGTCCGCACCCTGGCCCGGCGGTTCGGCCGGCCGACGGCCAAGCTCACCGCCCTGGCCTTCGGCAAGCTCGGCGGGGACGAGCTGAACTACTCGTCCGACATCGACCTGCTGTTCGTCGCCGACGGCGACGGCGACACCGCCCGCAAGGGCGGCGAGCCGATCCCGAACGGCGAGTTCCACACCCGGGCCATCACCGAGGTGGTGCGGCTGCTGGCCAGCACCACGGCCCACGGGTTCGCCTACCGGGTGGACTTGCGGCTGCGGCCGGGCGGGGCGAAGGCGCCGCTCGTCCGCACCCTGCCGGCCACCCTCAGCTACTACGACGCGGTCGGCCGCACGTGGGAGCGGCAGGCGCTCATCAAGGCCCGGCACGTGGCCGGCGACCTGGCGCTGGGCCGACAGTTCCTGGCGGCCGTCGAGCCGTTCGTGTACCGCAAGTACTTCAGCTTCTCCGAGATCAACGAGGTGAAAGCCCTGAAGCGGCAGATGGAGGCCCGCACCCACCGGGCCGGGTCCGACGACACCGACGTGAAGACCGGCCGGGGCGGCATCCGGGACATCGAGTACGCGGTGCAGTTCCTGCAACTGCTCAACGGCGGCGACCTGCCGGCGGTGCGGCAGCGGAACACCCTGCTCGCGCTGGACGCCCTGGAACTGGCCGGCTGCCTGACGGCGCAAGAAGCCTACCGGCTGGCCGACGCCTACCGCTTCCTCCGCAAGACCGAACACCGGCTGCAACTGCTGTTCGACCGCCAGACGCACACCCTGCCCGTGACCGCCGACGAGCTGGAGCGGCTGGCCCGGCGGATGGGCTTCGCCAGCGAGCCGCCGGCCGCCGCCCCGGAGGTGGTCGCCCCCCGCCGGCCGCTGCTGGACGAGATGCCGGTCCCCGCCCCCCCGCCGGCGGGCGAGCCGGGCGACCAGTTCCTGGCCGCCTTCCACGCCGCCACCGGGGTGAACCGCACCATCCTCGATCACCTGCTACACCAGACGTTCGCCGACGCCGACGGCGGCAGCGAGCCGGAGAGCGACCTGGTGCTCGGCCGCGAGCCGGACGACGCCACGGTGCGGGCCGTCCTCGGCAAGTACCCGTTCCGGGACGTGCCGGCCGCCTACGCCAACCTGCTCCGGCTGGCGGCCGAGGACGTGCCGTTCCTGAGCCACCGGCGGTGCCGGCACTTCCTGGCCAGCATCGCCCCAGACCTGCTCCGGGCGGTGGCCGCCGCCCCGGACCCGGACGACACCCTGGCCACGCTGGAGCGGGTGACGGCCTCGCTCGGCGGCAAGGCGGTGCTGTACGAGCTGTTCAGCGCCAGCCCGCCGACCCTCCGGCTGTACGTGGACCTGTGCGCCACCAGCCCGTTCCTGAGCGGCCTGCTGGTGAACAACCCGGGCATGATCGATGAGCTGCTGGACAGCCTGCTGCTCGACCAGCCGCGGACGGCCGTCGAGTTGAAGGACGAGCTGGCCGCACTGCTGAGGGGGGCCAGCGACCCGGACCCGATCCTGCACAGCTTCCAGGACAAGGAGCTGCTCCGCATCGGCGTCCGCGACCTGCTCGGCCGGGACGACGTGCGGCAGACCACGGCGGCCCTGACCGACCTGGCCGACGCCGTGCTGGGGGCGGCGTTCGCGCTGGTCGAGCCGGGGGTGCGGGAGAAGTTCGGCCCGCCGCTGCTCGGGTTCGCCCCGTGCCGGTACGTCGTCGTCGGCCTCGGCAAGCTCGGCGGGCGGGAGATGACCTTCCACAGCGACCTCGACTTGCTGCTCTTGTACGAGGCCGACGGCCGCACCGCCGGCGGGGCGGACAACGGCCAGTACTTCACCGAGCTGGCCCAGCGGGCCATCAAGCGGCTCGGCCGGGCCGGGCCGCTGGGCCGGCTGTACGCGGTGGACATGCGGCTGCGGCCGGCCGGCGGGTCGGGGGCGCTGGCCCTGTCGGTGGCCGAGTTCGCCCGCTACTTCGCCGGCGGCGGGGCACACGCCTGGGAGCGGCTGGCCCTGTGCCGGGGGCGGGTGGCGGCCGGCGACGCCGGCTTCGCCCCGGAGGCCACCGGGTCGATCCGCCGGGCGGCAGTCGGCAGCCGACAGAAGCCGGTGACGGCCGCCGAGGTGCGGGCCATGCGGGACCGGCTGACCGCCGCGGCGTCGGTGCGGAGCCTGAAGCGCGGCCCCGGCGGGCTGGCCGACGTGGAGTTCGCCGTGCAGTTCTTGCAACTCACGCACGCCGCCGACCACCCGGCCGTGTTCACCCCGAACGTCTGGGACGCGCTGGCCGCGCTGGCGGCGGCCGGGCTGCTGCCGCCGGACGACGCCGCCGGGCTGGCCGCCGGGTATTCGTTCCTGCGGGCGGCCGAGGCCCGGGTGCGGCTGATGACCGACCGCGCCCAGACCGAGCTGCCGGCGGACGCGGGCGGGTGGGCGAAGCTGGCCCGGCGGCTCGGGTTCGCCGACACCGCCGGATTCGTGGCCGAACTGGCCCGCGTCACGAGCGACAACCGGCGGCGGTACACGGCAGTCGTCAGCTCTTAGGCGAGCGGCCGGCGTAAGCCGGCCCGGACCCGACGCCGGTTGCACACCCCGGGCCGGACCGGCTCACGCCGGCCGCTCGCCTAAACCCCCTTCCGGCCTGCGTAATCCCTCAAGCCGCGCCAACCGCCCCGCCGATCCCGATGAGGTGAGTCGATCCGCCTTGCTGGCAGCGGCGGCCCTGGCCGCCGGCTGCGCCGACCGCCGTCAACTGGTGCCGCCCGCCGCCGACCCGCCGGCCTACCGGGTCGGCTGTGGCGACCTGCTGGCCGTGCGGGTGGCCGGCCGGCCGGCCCTCGACGGCACCGGCTGCGTGGCCGCCGACGGCACCCTGCCGCTCGGCCCCCTCGGCGCCGTCCCGGCCGACGCCCGGACTCTCGCCGACATCCGGCAGGCGACCGCGACCGCCGCCGGGGTGCCGGCCGAGGCGGTGAGCGTCGATCTGGTCGCCCCGCAGGCCGCCGTGCTGTACCTGCGCAGTTGCGGCCGGCTGACCCGGCTGCCGTACACCGGGGCCGAGTCGGTGGCCGGGTTCCTGCGGCGGGCCGGGTTCGCGGTGGTCGGGCCGGTGAGCGTCAGCCGTCCGACCGGCGACCGGCCGTGTTCGTTCGCCGTGCCGGTGCTGGACGCGGTAACGGTCGAACCGGGCGACACCGTGACGGTGCATCCGAGCACGCGGCGCTAGCCGTGTCGGGCGGCTTCCGACGCGGCTAGCGCCGCGTGCGCGGAAGACGCAAGCCCCTCCGCCGTGGCGGGTATAACAGTCCGTACACGTCGCCGAGGAGTTGCCATGTCCCGTCTGCTGTTCGCCCTTGCCCTCAGCGTGCCGTCGGTCGCCGCCGACTGGCCGCAGTGGATGGGGCCGACCCGCGACGGCGTGTGGGCGGAAACCGGCCTGCTCGACACGCTGCCGGCCGGCGGGCCGAAGAAACTGTGGAGCGTGCCGGTCGGCGGCGGGTACGGTGGCCCGGCCGTGGCCGGCGGCAAGGTGTACGTCCTCGACTACCAGAAGGCCGGCGGGGACGCCACCAACAACCCGGCCAAGCGGGCCACCCTGACGGGCCGCGAGCGGGTGCTGTGCCTGGACGCCAAAACCGGCAAGGAACTGTGGCAGCGCGCCTACGACTGCCCGTACAAGGTGAGCTACCCGGCCGGCCCCCGCTGCACCCCGACGGTCAGCGGCGGGGTGGTGTACGCCCTCGGGGCGATGGGCGACCTGCTCGCCCTGGACGCCGCCACCGGGGCCGTCAAGTGGCAGACGGACTTCAAGAAGGACTTCGACGCCAAGCCGCCGATCTGGGGCTTCAGCGGCCACCCGCTCGTCCACGGCCAGCTCCTCGTCTGCCTGGTCGGCGGCCCCGAGGCGCTGCTGGTGGCGTTCGACAAGGACACCGGCAAGCCGGTGTGGAAGGCCGGCGAGACCGGCGGCAACGGCCCCGGGTACGGCCCGCCGACTGTGGTGACGGTGAACGGGGCGGCCGTGCTGGTTCACTGGAACCCGAAACACGTCGTCGGGTTCGAGCCGCTGACCGGCAAGCAGTTGTGGCGGGTGCCGCTGGAGCCGGCCTACGGCATGTCCATCGCCACCCCGGTGCTGGCCGGCGACACCCTGTTCGTCGGCGGCTACACGTCCGCCGCACTGGCCCTCAAGCTGACCGGCGGCACCCCCACCGAACTGTGGCGGGGCGAGCCGAAGAAGTCCGGCCTGTACCCGGTGAACGCCAGCCCGCTGGTGCGGGACGGGGTGATCTACGGGTGCGACGCCGACGGCCAGTTGCGGGCCGTCGAGCTGGCCACCGGCAAGCGGCTGTGGGGGACGACGCGGCCGACGCAGGGGGTCGAGAAGGAGGCCGGCGACCGCTCGGCCGCCGACGCCACCGCCTTCCTCGTGTTCGCCGGCGACCGGGCGGTGCTGTTCAACGAGGTCGGCGAACTGATCCTGGCGAAGCTGAGCCGCGAAGGCTACACCGAGCTGGGCAAGGCCAAGCTGGTCGAGCCGACCGGCGAGGCGTTCGGCCGCAAGGTGGTGTGGAGTATGCCGGCGTTCGCCGGGCGGTGCGTGGTCGTGCGGAACGACAACGAGATCGCCTGCTTCTCGCTGGCCAAGGACTGATGCTCGCCTTCCTCAACGGCGCCCTGGTGCCGGCCGCGTCGCTCGTCATCAGCCCGGCCGACGCCGGGTTCGTGACCGGGGCGACCGTCACCGACTACAGCCGCACCTACGGCGGACGACTGTTCCGCTGGCCGCTCCACCTCGACCGCCTCCGCCGGCACACGGCGGCGCTCGGCCTGGCACTGCCGTACCCGGACGACGTGCTGACCCAGGCGGCCGAAACCGTCGTCCGTGCCAACCACTCCGCCGGCGAACTGGCGCTGCTGACGTTCGTCACCCCGGGGCCGCTCGGCCGGCTGACCGGCGGGGCCGACGGGCCGCCGACGGTCGGGATGCACACCGCCCCACTCGACGCCAACCGCTTCCCCGCCGGGGCGACGTTGGAACACGTCGGCGACCAGCCGGCCGCGTGGATCGGGGTGAAGCACCGCAGCCGGCTGCACTGGTGGCTGGCCGGCCAGGACGCATCGCCGGGCGCCGTCGCCGTGCTGACCGGCCCCGCCGGCGTCGCCGACACGGCCATCGGGGCGGTGCTGGCGGTGGCCGGTGACACCGTGCTGTCACCGCCGCCGGGGACGGCTCTGGAGTCGGTGACGGCGACGGCGGTGCGGGAGATCGCCGACTGGCGGGACGAGGCGATCGACTTCCGCTCGCCGCCGGCTCACGTCACCGGCTGGCTGCTGGCCGGCAGCGGGGTCGGGCTGGCGGCGGTGCGGCGGACGGTCGTCGGCGGGGTGACGCGGGCGTGGCCCGACCAGCCGCGGCTGCTGGCGAGGTGGCGGGCGCTGACGGACCAATGAACCCGTCAGCCGACGGTCAGCCGGAGCTGCACCGTGCCCACCTGAAGGACGTCGCCCGCCTTGAGCGGCTGGCGGGTGCCGGGGTGGATCCGCTGGCGGTTGACGAACGTGCCGTTCAGGCTGTGCAGGTCTTCGACCGACGCCCCGGTGGCGTCCACCGTCACCAGCGCGTGCCGGCGGCTGGCCCACGTCCGCTCCGGCGTCTCCTGCCCGTCCAGGTCGATGTCCACGGCGAAGTCGGCCGTCCGGCCGATGAAGTTCTTGCCGCCCAGCAGGGTGAACGCCCGCTCCGGCCGCTCCCCCCGCACCACCACCAGCCGGGCCGCCGGCTTGCGGCCGGGCGACTCCGGCGGGGCCGGCACCGTCACCGCCGTCGGCAGCGGCCCGCCCGTCCGGGCCGCCCGCGTGACGAACAGCAGGCTGCTGCTCGGTGCCGATGCCGGTGGGGACGGTGTAGCCATGCGGGCCGCCGGGGCGGGGAACGATGCCGTAGTCTAGCCCACATTTAGCGACCGCGGCGACTGTGCGGGTGCGGCCAGGACAGTTCTGCCCGCGGGCGGAAATTCTCCTGTTGCCACACCCGCCGCCGGGCGATGATCGAGACTGCTCTCCCCGACCCGAGGCGACCAATGACGCTGACCGACTTCTACAACGACGTGGCCAAGAAGGCCGACACCGACAAGTCCGCCATCGGGGTGGCCGACACCAAGCGGGTGCTGGCCGTGGCGTTCAGCGTGCTGCACACGCTGCCCACGGCCGACGTACTCGACCTGATCGCCAAGGGGCTGGCCGTCGCGGCCAAGAAGGTCGGCAAATAGTCGCGGACCCGTGGGCCGCCGAGATCGAAGCGCGAGCGAGGGACGATACCCACTCGGCGGGGGTATCGTCCCTCGCTCGCGCTTCGATCTCGGCGGCCCGATGTCACCTCGTAACCTGTCGGCATGTACGCCGCGCTCCGCCCGCTGCTCTTCCGCCTCGACCCCGAACGCGCCCACCACTTGGCCCTGTCGGCCGCGTCCGGCCTGGCCCGGTTGCCGACGGCGTGCCGCCTCGTGCGAGCGGTCGCCCGCCCGGCCAGCCGCCCCGTGTCCGCGTTGGGGCTGCACTTCCCCCACCCGGTCGGGCTGGCCGGCGGCATGGACAAGGACGGCGTCGCCCCGCTGGCCTGGTGGGCGTTCGGCTTCGCCTTCCTGGAACTCGGGACCGTCACCCCGCGGCCCCAGAAGGGGAACGACAAGCCGCGGATGTTTCGGCTGCCGGCCGACGGCGCGCTGGTCAACCGCATGGGCTTCAACAACCGCGGGGCCGACGAGCTGGCGCGGCGGCTGGCGGCCCAGCGGCGGGCCGGCCGCCGGCCGCCGATCCCCATCGGGGTGAGTGTCGGCAAGAACAAGGACACACCCCCGGAGCAGGCGGCCGACGACTTCGCGGCGGCGGCGGCGGCCGTGGCCGGGGTGAGCGACTTCCTGACGGTGAACGTGAGTTCGCCGAACACCCCCGGGCTGCGGGCGCTCCAGACCGGGGCCGACGTGGGCCGGCTGGTGGCGGCGGTGCGGGCGGCGGCCCCCGGCGTGCCGGTGCTGGTGAAGGTGGCCCCGGAGCTGGCCGGCGACGACCTGCACGCGGTGCTGGACGCGGCACTGGACCACGGGGCGGCCGGGGTGATCGCCACGAACACGCTGGGCACGACGGCGGCCACGGGGGAGCCGGCCGGGCTGAGCGGCCGGCCGCTGCGGGACGCGAGTCGGCGGAGCGTGGCCGCGGTGCGGGCACGGGTCGGCGACCGGGCGACGGTCATCGGCTGCGGCGGCGTCGAGGACGCGGCCACCGCCCAGGCGCTGCTGGACGCCGGGGCGGACCTGGTGCAGATTTACACCGGGCTGGTGTACCGCGGGCCGTTCCTGGCAGCGGCGGTGAGCCGGAGCTTGTAGGGTACGCCACCGCGTGCCTCTTGCTGCACGAGAGAGGGGCGATGTCCCCCACCCGGCGAGCAAGAAAGCACGCAATAGCGTGCCCTACTCCTGCGGGTACAGCGCCGTACTCAGGTACCGCTCGCCCAGGTCGGGCAGCACCACCACCACCGTCTTGCCGGCGTTCTCCGGCCGCCGGGCCACCTGCACGGCCGCGTGGGCGGCCGCCCCGCACGAGATGCCGCACAGCATCCCCTCGTGCTTGGCCAGCGCCCGGGCCGTCTCGAACGACTCGTCGTCGGACACGGGAATCACCTCGTCGATGAGCATGTACCCGCCGCGGCGTGCCCGGTCCAGCGCGTCCCGCAGCAGCCCGGGGATGAACCCCGCCCCGATCCCCTGAATCTTGTGCCGGCCCGGCCGCACCTCGTCGGCCGGCACCCCCTCCACCAGGTGTTGCGTCAGCACCGGGCTGGTGGTCGGCTCGACCGCCACGCACTTGATGGCCGGGTTCCGCTGCTTGAACACCTCGCCGCAGCCGGTGATGGTGCCGCCGGTGCCCACCCCGCTCACGAAGATGTCGAACTGGCCGCCCGTCGCCGTCCAGATTTCCTCGGCCGTGGTCTCGCGGTGGACCTGCGGGTTGGCCGGGTTCTGGAACTGCTGGGGCATGAACGCCTTGGGCGGCCCGCCGTACTGCCGGACCAGCTCCTCGGCCTTGCCGACCGCCCCGTTCATGCCCCGCTCGGCCGGGGTCAGGTGCAACTCGGCGCCGAACGCTTTGAGAAGCCGACGCCGCTCCAGCGACATGCTCTCCGGCATGGCGATGACCAGCTTGTACCCCCGGGCCGCACAGGCGAAGGCCAGCCCGATGCCGGTGTTCCCGCTCGTCGGTTCGATGATCACTGTGTCCTTCTGGATGTGCCCGTCCCGCTCGGCGGCGTCCAACATGGCCACGCCGATGCGGTCCTTGACGCTCCAGAGGGGGTTGAAGTTTTCCAGCTTGGCGATGACGGTGCCCGCCGCCCCGGCGGCCACCCGCTGGAGCTTGATCAGCGGCGTGCCGCCGATGCACTGGGTGATGTCGTCGTACACCTTCGGGCGAATGTTGGCAGTCGATAGCATGGCGGCCCCGGGGAATGATCAGTGCGGCGGTCAAGTATGTGGGGATTATAGCAGCCGGTATGCTGCGCCGCGAGCCATCGTGTTTGGAGCCAACGGCATGCCCCGGTTCGACGGGTGAACGCCTCTGACTGTAGCCGCCCAACCGAATCACGCGATCCAGTAGTGAGAATTTGACAATCGAGCGACCGGCTGATAGCCTGGCGGTGAACGCACGCTGGCGGTTAGCGATCTTGAGACGGCCGCCGAAGTTAGCTAACCACCAGTTCGGCGGCATGAGGGTAAAAAGATGGCTAGCCAGTGGTTCACTAATATGGACGGAGGTGTTCAGGGACCGTTCGATGGTCGTCGACTCAAGCTATAGGCTATAGTGGACCCCGAAATCGGGACCGCCGGTTAAGCGACACCGGCGGCTCCTCGGAGGGGATACGATGGCGGGCAGGCGGAAGAATCACCCGGCGGCCTTCAAGGCCCAGGTCGCCCGGGCGGCCGTCAAGGGCGACCGGACGATCAACGAGGTGGCCGCCCAGTTCGGCGTCCACCCGACCCTGATCCACGGCTGGAAGAAGCCACTCCTGGCCGGGGCCGAGGCCGTGTTCGCCTCCGGGACCAAGGCCGCCGCCCCGCCCGAGGACCGGTCGGCCGAACTGTTCGAGCAGATCGGCCGGCTCAAGGTCGAACTCGACTGGGTCAAAAAAAAGCTGCCACGCTCGGCTGACGGGCTACGGCCGCTGATCGACCCCGGGCACCCCGACCTGAGCGTCCGCCGGCAGTGCCAGTTGGTCGGGCTGAGCCGGGCGAGCTACTACCGGACGCCGGCCCCGGAGACGGCCGAGAACCTGGCCCTGATGCGGCTGATCGACGAGCAGTACACGGCCTGCCCGTTCTACGGCAGCCGGCGGATGGCGGCGTGGCTGGCCCGGCAGGGCCACGACGTGAACCGCAAGCGGATGCGGCGGCTGATGCGGCTCATGGGCCTGGAGGCGATCCACCCGAAGCCGAGGCTGTCGGCGGCCGGGCGGGGCCACAAGGTCTACCCGTACCTGCTGCGGGACGTGCCGATCGACCGGGTCGATCAGGTCTGGTCGGCGGACAGCACGTACGTCCCGCTGCCGGGCGGGTTCATGTACCTGGCGGCGGCGATCGACTGGTCCAGCCGGTACGTGGTGGCGTGGCGGCTGTCGAACACGCGCGCCGGGGGGTTCTGCCGGGAGATGTTGGACGAGGCGTTGGCGGCGGGGACGCCGGAGGTGTTCAACACGGACCAGGGGGTGCCGGTCACGGCCGGGGCGTGGGTCGGGCGGGTCGAGGCGGCCGGGGCGGCGGTGAGCCTGGACGGGCGGGGCCGGTGCCTGGACAACGTGTTCGTCGAGCGTCTGTGGCGGAGTGTCAAGTACGAGGACGTGTACCTGCGGGGGTACGGGTCGGTGCCGGCGTTGGAGCGGGGGCTGAAGGCGTACTTCAACTGCTACAACGGGGAGCGGCGGCACCAGTCGCTGGGGTACCGGACCCCGGCCGAGGTGTACCGGGCGGGGCGGAAGGACGAGCCGGCGAAGGAGTCGCAACGATTCGCCGGCTCGTGGTCTCACAAATGGGGTCCACTATA
>JAYVUZ010000200.1:0-3849 GCA_043787415.1 Fimbriiglobus sp.
GGCCCTCTCGCTCTCGAAGTGCGACCGCAACCATGTCGGCGCCCTGTGGTACTTCATCCGCCTGTACAACCGCTCACGCCGCTGCCGCCCATGAGGCCACTACCCAAACAGTTTCTACGACGCCGCCTGCTTCCGGGCCGTCGCAGCCGGGCTGTACGCTAAGGCGGGTCATCCGGCCGAGGTGACCGCCGACGCCGACCGGGCGATGGTCTGACTGACCAAGGCAGTCGCCGCCGGGTATAAGGACCGCAAGCACATGACGAAGGATGCCGACCTCGACGCGCTCCGCGGCCGGGCCGACTTCCGTGCGCTGCTGGCGTCACTGCCCGAGGTCGCCCCGCCGCCCCGGCCGGTGGTAAACTAGCGACCGACGCTACAGGAGTCGCCCATGTCCGCCGTGCCCAAGCCCCGCAAGCTGACCGTCGAGGAGTACTTCGAAATCGACGCCCGGAACGAGCGAAAGAGCGAGTTCTTCGACGGCGACATGTTTCTCATGGCCGGCGGCAGCCGGGAACACAACATCCTCGCCCGCAACCTGATTGTCGAGCTGGGCGGCCGGCTCAAGGGCGGCCGGTGTCAAGTGTTCGTCGCCGACATGCGGGTGAAGGTGGACCGCACCGGCCTGTACTGCTACCCGGACCTGCTGGTCGTGTGCGGCGAGCCGGAGTACGACCCCAAGAATCGCGACACCCTGACCAACCCGACGGTCGTCATCGAAGTGCTGGCCGACTCGACCGAGCGGTACGACCGCACCACCAAGTTCCGACATTATCAGCAACTCCCGTCGCTGCGAGAGTATGTTCTGGTGTCCCAACACGAGCCACTGGTCGAGCGGTTCACCCGCACCGCCGCCGGCCGGTGGGAGCGGGACGAAGCCGTCGGCCCGGACGCCACCCTGGAGTTGGCCGCGGCGGCCGTCAGCCTGCCGCTGGCCGAGGTGTACCGTGGGGGTCGAGTTCCCGCCGCCCCGGCCGGTGGTAAACTGACGCCGTCCCCCGGAGAGGCATCGCATGTCGGCCGTGCCCAAGCCCCGCAAGCTGACCGTCGCCGAATACCTGGCCATCGAGGCGACGGCCGAGCACAAGAGCGAGTTCTTCGACGGCGAGATGTTCCTCGTCCACCCGCCGGCCGGCCCGCGGCTGATGGCCGGGGCCAACAAGGAACACAACGTCGTCTTCCGCAACCTGTTCACGGAACTGGCGATCCTGTTAAAAGGAGGGCCGTGCGAGCTGTTCGCCGCCGACCAACGGGTCAAGATCGACCGTTCCAAATCGTACTGCTACCCGGACCTACTGATCGTGTGCGGCGAGCCGGAGTACGCCGCCGACGACCCGGACGCGCTCACCAACCCGAAGGTGGTGATCGAGGTGCTGTCGCCGTCCACCGAGCGGTACGACCGGACCACCAAGTTCCGCCATTACGCCGCCCTGCCGTCGGTCCAAGAGTACGTCCTGGTGGCCCAGGACGAGCCACTCGTCGAGCGGTTCGTCCGCCTGCCGGACGGCCAGTGGGGGCGGACCGAGTTCGCCGGGCCGGACGCCACCCTGACCCTGGCCAGCGTGCCGGCGACGGTGCCGCTGGCCGACGTGTACCGGCGGGTCGCGTTTCCGCCGGCCCGGCCGCACCGGCCGGCGTATAACATGCCAGCATCGCCAGGGGTGCCGCCCGCGTCGGGCGGCTGAGATCACACCCTCGGAACCTGCCCGGCGACGGGTAGGAAGGCGTTCCCGACACTTCTCATCGAAGCGACCCGATGACCCAATACCAAGCCGCCCGCGCCGGCACCGTCACGCCAGAGATGCTGTTCGTCGCCGACCGGGAAGACCTCGACGCGGACCTCATCCGCTCGGAGGTGGCCCGCGGCCGCATGGTCATCCCGGCCAACGTGGAACACCTCAAGGGCCGGCTGGAGCCGATGGCCATCGGCGTGGCGTCGAAGTGCAAGATCAATGCGAACATCGGTAACTCGGCCGTCACCGGCAAGGTGGACGACGAGCTAGAGAAGCTGCACACCGCGGTCCACCTCGGAGCCGACACGGTGATGGATCTGTCCACCGGCGGCAACATCGACGGCATCCGGCGGGCGCTCATCGAGGCGTCGCCGGTGCCCATCGGCACGGTGCCGATTTATCAGTTGATCCAACAGGTCCGTGACCCCGCCGACCTGACGCCGCGGATGATGCTCGACATGGTCGAGCACCAGGCCAAGCAGGGCGTCGATTACATGACCATCCACGCCGGGGTGCTGTTGGAGCACGTCCCGCTGACCCGCGACCGACTGACAGGCATCGTGTCCCGGGGCGGGGCGCTGATGGCCGGGTGGATGGTGGCCCACCACAAGCAGAACCCGTGGTACACGCACTTCGACGAGCTGTGCGACATCATGCGGGCGTACGACGTGACGTTCAGCCTGGGCGACGGGTTGCGGCCGGGGTGCCTGGCGGACGCCAACGACCCGGCCCAGTTCGGCGAGCTGAAGACTCTCGGCGAACTCACGCTGAAGGCGTGGGAGCGGGGCTGCCAGGTGATGATCGAGGGGCCGGGCCACATCCCCATGCACCTGGTCAAAATGAACGTCGAGAAGCAGCGGCAGGAGTGCCACGAGGCGCCGTTCTACGTCCTCGGGCCGCTGGTGACGGACGTGGCCCCGGGGTACGACCACATCACCTCGGCCATCGGGGCGGCCCTGGCGGCCGAAGCCGGGGCGGCCATGCTGTGTTACGTCACCCCGAAGGAACACCTCGGTTTGCCCAACGCGGACGACGTGCGGCAGGGGGTGATCGCGTACAAGATCGCCGCCCACGCCGGGGACATCGCCCGTGGCCGCAAGGGGGTGCGGGACCGGGACGACGCGCTGAGCAAGGCCCGGTTCGAGTTCGACTGGAACCGCCAGTTCGAGCTGAGCCTGGACCCGGCGACGGCCCGGCGGATGCACGACGAGACGCTGCCGCAGGAGGTGTTCAAGAGCGCCAAATTCTGTAGCATGTGTGGGCCGAAGTTCTGCTCCATGCGGATCACCCAGGACGTGCGGAAGCTGGCCGACGACGCCGCCCGGGTGTCGCTCGGCCTGGCCGCTGGGCTGAACCCGCCGGCGGCAGTGGCCGTCCACTGACCGGAGGCACACGGATGCGGGCAAGAATGGCGACGCTGGCCGGGCTGACCCTGCTGGCCGGGTGCGTCAAGGAGATGCCGGTGGCCGGCGGGTCGGCGTTCACCTTCGAGCTGTGGGTGCCGGCCGGGCTGGTGGTGGCCGGGTTGGTCGGGCTGGCCATCGGGGCGCTGCTGCTCAAGCGGCGGCGCTGGATCGCCGGCATCGTGGTCGGGCTGCTGGGCCTGTTCGGGCTGGTGGTGTTCGGCCCCGGCCTGTTCCAGGACAAGGTGACGGTGACGGACGAGCGGTTCGAGCTGACCGTCGGCTTCTGGTTCGCCCCGACGGTACACCGCATCAGTCTGGCGGACGGTGCCGGCATCGAGGGGACGGCGGAGGAGAAGACCGGCCGGCGGGGGCGGAAGACGACCGACTTCAAAGTGGTGTTCAAGCAGACGAGCGGGCCGTCCGAAACGGTGCCGGTGGGCGACCTGATGAAGCGGGGGGCGTACAACCGGCTGCTGGAGGTGGCGGGTCAGAAGGGCATCCCGGTTAGCGGCGTGGGGCCGGAGATGGACGACTGACCGGCCGGCGTTGACGGCCCGGCCGGCCGAGCTAAGATGATGGTGTTAAAGGGAGCTTAGCTCAGCTGGTAGAGCGAACGACTGAAAATCGTTAGGTCCCCGGTTCAATCCCGGGAGCTCCCACTCTAGAAAACGCGGCGAATCCGCCCCCCAGACACCTGGGGCCTGCCGCGGTGG
>JAYVUZ010000201.1:0-4760 GCA_043787415.1 Fimbriiglobus sp.
CCACCGCGGCAGGCCCCAGGTGTCTGGGGGGCGGATTCGCCGCGTTTTCTAGAGTGGGAGCTCCCGGGATTGAACCGGGGACCTAACGATTTTCAGTCGCTCGCCCTTCGGCGTCACAAAGCCTTGATGTGTATGGGTTTGCGTCGAGAAGGGAGCGGTGAACCGCACGCCCGTACATGGTACATTTTACGGCTTTTGCTGTCGTTTCCACACCAACTCTGGCACTGCCAGAGATTGCGGGACACTCCGCCCATGACCGACGTGAGTCCCAGATCCAGGAGTTGCTGGCCGCGTGTCGCACACGCCACCTTCCACAACCGCATCGAATCGGACCCCCTCAACCGCCGCAAGAATAGACGGGCCAACCGGTTACGTCGTCACACGGATTGCACAGAATCCCCCGGTTTCGCACCCGTCGCACAGGGAAAACTGCATCGAAGACTGCACCCCGTTCCGCTCGTTTCGCCGCATCTGCTCGAACCACGCTACGACGCAGGAGACCGACGTGCAGCCTCACGGGCGGCGTGGACGCCGGTGCGGGGTGGGTGTCGACGGAATCGTTTGCGGGCCGCCGTGACGACAAGGTCGGGTTACGAGCCCGTGAACGCGTGGCCCGTGAACGTGTGGCGGGACTTCGACGGAATGACGGCGGGCATGGGGGACGGGGGGGGAGCGGGCATGTCCAGTGGCACGCCCAATTTCATCGCGAGCTGCTCGACCACCTTCTGGACGGCGTCGATCTGCTTGCTGATCACGTCCTGGTTGATCGTCACGGTCTGAAGACCCTTCGTCAGCCAGTCGAGAACGTCGGAGGCGTCCGCACCGGGCTTGTGCATCGGGCTGACAATCCAAATAGTCGCCATGGTCGCCTCCCACGAAAAGGATCGTCCTGTCACATAACCAGTACTCTATGCCGTGCCCGTTCGCCTTCAACCCCCGTTCCAATCGGACGGGTAGGGTGTAACCGACGCCGAGACCCGGATCAAGGAGCTGCTGGCCCTGCCGATCCCGCCGCAGAAGACCCAGGCCATCAGCCGGCTCCTGGCCGGGTACCGCCTGACCGCGTTGCACATCGTTGCACATCTGTGCCGAGCACCGGGCCGCCTCGACCGACGCCGGGAGTGAGCCGGCCTCCTTTGGTCGGCACGTCGAGCTGGAAGACGGGCTGGCGTACGACCTGGAGGAAGTCCCGGGTGGACCGAAGGACGGCATCGAAACGTAGGGTGTCAAAACGCGGATCGATTTGGAGGCGTACCGGCTGGAGCTGCGGGGCAAGCCGTACCTGTGCCGGACGCGGCTGTCGGGGGTGAGGGACGATCAGGGGCGGCCGACGGGGGGGTGGCGTGGGACGTGGTGCAGCTCCTGGAGCGGCTGGCCCTGCTGGTCAGGGAGCCGCCGAGGGCGAAGCCGGTTTACTACGATTGAGCGGGCGGGTGAGGTGGGTCGGACTCGAGGAGTCATCAATGCCCCCGCCGTCTGCTGGAGCGCCTCATGTGTTACGATTTGGCCGCGGTGATGTCCGGCGGCCGGGCTGAACGCCTTGTAGCGCCGGAGGGCTTGGCACCTCGGGAACCAGACCGCGTGCCGGCAGCCGGCGTCACCCACCTCGGACACCATCCTGGGGCACCGGCTTCGGCCCTGACCCCGCACCCGTGAGGTTGAGGGGCGATACCGTGGACCGCACCGACCGACCGACGCCGGCCACCTGGGCCGGGATCGAAGTGAGCCAGGATGCCTTGGACGCCTGCCTGCTACCAGCCCCCGGCGGCAAGCCCCGCGAGCGGGCGTTCGCCAGCGACGACGCCGGCCACGCCGCCCTGGCCGAGTGGGCCGACGGACACGCCGCCGGGGCGACGGTCGGCTTCTGCCTGGAGAGCACCGGAGCCTACGGCGAGGCCCTGGCGACCGCGCTCGCCGACGCCGGCCGCCACGTCGCGGTGGTCAACCCGGCCCGGGTCAAGTACGCCGGCCTGGCCCGGGGCCAGGGGAACAAGACCGGCCGCGCCGACGCCAAGCTGATCGCCGAGTACGCGGCCCGCGAGCGCCCGCCCGCCTGGCAGCCGCCCCGCCCCGAAGTGCGGGAGTTGCAGGGCCTGTCCCGCCGCCGCGACGACCTCCGCCGGCTCGCGGCGGGCGAGCAGACCCGGCTGGCCGCCCCCGGCCTCTTGCCCGCCGTGCGCAAGTCGATCACGCGCACCGCCGCCTTGCTGGCGAGGGAGGCCGACCGCCTCCAGGCCCAGGCCGACGAACTCGTCGCCGGCTCCGAGCGAGCCGCGAGTTGCTGCGAACCATCCCCGGCGTCGGGCCGGTCGCCGCCCACGCCATCCTGGCCGAGCTGCCCGACCCGGCCCGCTTCGCCACCGCCCAGCAGGCGGCGGCCTACGCCGGTCTGGCCCCGCGCGAGTTCCGGTCCGGAACCAGCGTCCGGAAGCGGACGCGGCTGTCCAAGGCGGGCAACGCCCGGCTCCGCAAGGCGCTGTACCTGCCGGCCCTGACGGCGGTCCGGTTCAACCCCCTCGTGGCGACCTTCTACGAGCGGCTGGTGGCGGCCGGCAAGCCGAAGATGAGCGCCCTCGGGGCGTGCGTGCGGAAGCTGCTGATGATCGCCTACGGTGTACTCAAGAGCCGGACGCCGTTCGACCCGGCGAGGGCGTCAAAAATCACCGCTTGACAACACACCATCTGGTTCGGCGTTCTTCCGGCGACCCCTCTTACTCACAACCCAACTAGCCAAGCCCGGCGTGACAACCAGAAGCAGTAACGACGGCTCTGGGACTGGCGCGAACAGAACGTTGGCCCCGACGAACACTCGGCTGTCGAAGGTGCTAGGGAATGCGAACGCCGGACTCGGAAACTCGTACTTCCCGATCAGAGAACCGATCCTCGTGTCGACGACGAGGTCGGGGGCTGGGGGTGGGTTGGCATCGACGACCGCGTCGAGCTGATCAGTGTAGTATGCCGCCACCGTGTACCGCAGGCCTGGTGCCAGGGTAACCGATGATGCGAGGGTTACAAACCTGAAATCTCCGACCAGTGGTGTGGCCGTGCCCGCGGAGATCGATGTCACCGCGAGGGCCGTGCCAGCTGGGTCAAACAGACCGAGCTGATGGCCGGACGCCAGCCCATCGCCCCCGGCGTCGAAGTGGCCGAGGGCCGTGACGGTCACAGGCACGGTCGGGATGAACGACCAACCGAAGCTCTGTGGTGTTCCAGTCGTGGCAGTGTACAGAGTCGTTGGCGCCGGCGCGGTCGGGGAAAGCGTGATCCCCGGTTGCGAGACAGCTACCGAGGGCGTTAGTACGCAGGCACAGAGTACCAGGAAGGCTGCTCTTACACGGCAGACTATCATTAGGACGCCTCTGTTTCCGGTGCCGAACTAGTGATTAGGTGGCGCCGCAACGCCACCTATCCCGGGCGAACGTCGCCCACGTGTCATACAGATGTCCCGGCCGCCAGTACCTTTCGCCGAAAACGCCGCGCGACCTCTCCCACTGACGGGCCTCGCACAGCCCGGCTAGGCCGGTGCATGAACCACTCTCCTACAACCTTCATGTCCCGCCCGCCGAACGCCCGTCAGCGATTCCGGTGAATTATCCCCACGAGCGATCTTCCGGCATCCCCAACCGGCCGGTCGTCCGTCCATGTCGCGGTGAGGGTAGTCGGATGAGTGCTCCTTCTATCTAAGGCCGGGGGCGACGGGTACAAGGAAATTCCGCGGTCGCCGTCGGTTTATTTTTACGGCCCTCCACTGCCTTCGACCGTCGCCGTCGGAGTGTTTCGTGTGCGGGGTTCGCAGGGCATCACGCCAAACTCGGCAAAGTTGGATTTAGGACTTTTGCGAATCCCGCGGGACACCAAGCTTCACAAGGGTTCTTCTCCGCCTTCCCCAGGAATGACACCACCTGCCGGGAATGGTCAATCGCCCGCTCCCGGGACTTGAGGAAGGTTCCATAAAGCTCCCACTCGGTCGCCGAGTCGATCTCCTGCTGGGACTCGTCCCCCACCACGAGAAGGGCGGCCTCGGTGGCGTCGGCGGTGGACATCATTTTATTCGTATTATCGTTAACGTTATAGCGGTTGGCGTGGTACTGGCGGGCCTGCTCCAGCTTGCGGCCGAGGTAGCGGGACTCCTTGGCGTTGAACTTCTTGGTGCGTTCTTCCCCGACCTTCTGATACAGGGCCACGAGTCTGCCCTGGTTGGCCAGGAGGGAGTACACGTCGGGCGTGCCGTGGTCGCCCATCACCCCTGTCAGGGTGACGAGGTCGTTCATGGCCTCACGAGCGTCGTCGAGGATCATTGAAGGGGGAGGGAACCCAGCCAGCCCAGGTCGTGCATGGCGGCGACGTACTTGAGGAGGGTGCCCCGGTGGGCGGAGTGGCCGGCCAGGAACAGGCGGACGGCGCCGACGGACAGGGTTGCGAGCGGCGGCCGGGGCCATGAACGGGGCGGCGTTGCCTACCCCCGGCTCGAACCCGCCCCAGATCGGCCGGTCGATCACCGCCCCGCCCGGGGTGCGGACCGCCCTGGCGGTCGAGCAGTACCGCGCCGCCCGCCGGTCGCGGACGCGGGGCGCCGGATGAATGCGGGCACCGAACTGGGAAGTAACCCGGACCGTGCAAAGAACCCGCGGCGAGTGGCGGCCGGCCGGGCCAACCGGGCCAAGCGGGGGCCGCTCACCCCGGCCGGCCGGGAGCGGCTCCGCGCGGCCGCGGCGGCCGGCCGGCCGTGGGCGGCCGGCACCGGGCCGGTGACGGCCGCC
>JAYVUZ010000202.1:0-11065 GCA_043787415.1 Fimbriiglobus sp.
GCCTACGTCAACAAGCTCGACCGCATGGGCGCGGACTTCTGGGGCACCGTCGAGCAGATGAAGCGCAAGCTGCTGGCGAACCCCTGCGTGGTGACGATCCCCGCCGGCCAGGACTCCGAACTCGAAGGCATCATCGACCTGATCCGCATGAAGCTCGTGACGCGGAACACGTCCGACCGCACGCACCGCGAGTTCTACTCGAACGACATCCCCGAGAAGTACCTCGCGGAGGCTAAGAAGCGCCGCGCCGAGATGCTCGACACGGTGTCGGTGGCCTCCGACGAGATCATGGAGGCAGTCCTTGAAGAGAAGGAAGTGACCGTCGCGCAGATCCTGGCCGCGCTCCGCAAGGGGACGCTCGACAACACCTTCACGCCGGTCCACTGCGGCAGCTCGAAGATGTTCCACGGCGTGCAGCAGTTGCTCGACCTCGTCGTCGATTGCCTGCCGAGTCCGCTGGACCGCCCGCCGGTCGAGGGGAAGCACCCCAAGACCAAGGAAATCTCGATGCGGAAGCCGGACGCTTCGGAGCCGATGTCGGCCCTGGCGTTCAAGACGGTCGCCAACCCGGACGGCGACCTCGTCTACATCCGCGTTTATTCGGGCGAGATGCGGCCGGGCGAAACGTACATGAACACGACCACCGGCAAGAAAGAGCGCATCGCCCGCTTCTACCGCATGATGGGCGACAAGCGGGTGTCCCTGGAGAAGGCCGGCCCCGGCGACATCGTCGCCGCCATGGGGCTGGCCGACACGTTCACCGGCAACACGCTCAGCGATCCGGACCAGCCGGTCGCCCTGGAGGCCATCCAGTTCCCCAAGCCGGTGATCGCCCAGAGCCTGTTGTTCAGCAAGACGTTGGACAGCGGCAAGGTGGGCGAGAGCCTGAACCGGCTGGTGCGGGACGACCCGACGCTGAAGACGCACACCGACGACGAGACGAAGGAGACGATCCTCAGCGGCATGGGCGAGTTGCACCTGGAAATCAGCATCGAAAAGCTGAAGCGGGCCATCGGGGTGCCGCAGGACAACACCGAGCTGGTGACGCTGGGCCGGCCGCGGGTGGCCTACCGGCAGAGCTTCACCCGGGCGAAAGACCTCGAGTACTCGTTCAAGAAGCAGACCGGGGGGCGGGGCAAGTACGCCGTCATCAACGTGCGGTACAAGCCGCTGACACCGGACGACGTGGCCGAGCACGTGCGCGAGATCGAAGAGTTGAACAACCCGAAGATCAAACCGGACCCGAACAACGTCTATTTCGTGAACGGCGTGAGCCAGGGGTCGGTCCCGAAAGAGTACATCCCGAGCGTGGAGGAGGGGCTGCGGGAGGCGGCCAAGAAGGGGTTCAAGTACCCGTTCCCGTTCGTGGACCTGGAGTTCGAGCTGCACTACGGCAAGTTCCACGACGTGGACTCGTCGCAGGACGCCTTCTACCTGTGCGCCCTGGAGGCCTTCCGGGAGGCCGAGCAGTTGTGCGGCATCACGCTGCTGGAGCCGATCATGAAGGTGGTGGCCATCTGCCCCAAGCAGTACCAGGGGCCGATCGTCGGCAACATCAGCAGCCGGCGGGGCATCATCGAGGAGACGAGCGAGGACAAGGGGGTGGCGTCGGTGATGGCCAAAGTGCCGCTGGCCAACTTGTTCGGGTACACGAGTGATCTTCGCAGTGCGACCCAGGGGACGGCGAGTTTCAGCATGGAGTTCAGCCACTACGCCCCGGTGCCGGTCGAGCTGGCCGACATCCCGGCCAGCCTGATCCGCACCCGCTGACAAGCCGCTGTCAGTAACGCCGCCGGCCCCGGGGGTTGCACCCCGGGGCCGGCGGCGTTTATCGGACGGTGTACTGGGCTACCGCCCCTCGACGCTGTCGAGCGCGCGACCGGCAGCAGAGCGGACATCGGGAGACGGCGACAGCTTGAGCTGGCGTAGCACGGGAGCGGCGTCCCTCGCCAGCGGGCCGTACTCGGTAGCAACCTTGATTGCCCACAGGTAACATTGGTCGTCTTTGAGCGCCGTCAAGACATGAGGGACAACCGCCTTGCGACGCTTCTCGTCGTCACCTGCCCAGGCATAGATGGCATTCAAACCCACCTGCCGGGAGTGGCCAGGTTGGGCCGCAAGTTGGCGGGCTAACGTCAAGTAGTTCGCGTCTACAGGACACAGCGACCGGAGGGCCGAGAACGCAAGTGAGCCTCTGGTGCTGGCCAGACAACTGTGCGTGACAACATCCCGCTTAGCAATAGTCAGCAGCAGGCCGGTACAGCAAACCGCATCCGCGCCCAGTCGGCTGAGCTGATCGATCGGGTGCAATCTGCGGTACCCGAAGCTACCGTCTCCTTCAAGCATCAAGCTGGCCAGCGTCGGGTAAAGGTCTGGGCGGACCTTTTCCAACGCTCGCAAGGCGGCCGTGGCAACGCTGGTACTCGGGTCCAACAGGTCGTCGCACAGTTGAGCGGACATGTCGGCCGCCTTCGGTCCCGCCAGCATGAGCTTCTCGGCCGCCTCGACCCGCGATTTGGGGCTTACACCCTTCCGCAGTTGCTCGGCGAGCTTTTGCAACTCGCGCTTCTCGGCCGCGCCGTTGGCCGCTTTGGGCGGGGCCGCCCCGTCATCCTGTTTGTTGGCTGCTGGTGGTTTTAGCGGCGGGGCTGCCGGTTGTGGGGCGACGGGTGGGTTTACGGGCGGCAATGTCCGGAGCGGGTCAGGCTTCGTGGGCGGTGGCTCCGTCACACCCCGCTCCTCCTCTTCCTCGTTGATCGGAGGCGTGCGGTTCGTGCCGGACGGCGGTGCGTTGTCACGTGCCGATAGCGTGGGCGGCTTGACACCGTCCTGGCGCCCGTCTGAGGCACGGCCGGGTGCCACCAAGGTGTTTGAGGCGATCACTTGGCCGTTCGCTATGACCGGGGGCTTGTCCTGCCCGGCGTGGAACCGGGCGACCAGAACGACCGCCACCGCGACGCACGCGGCTAGGCCGCCGGTCACAGCGACCGCGATGCCCAGTTGGCGAGGCGGCACAAGCCAGGGGGTGGGCTGCTCCGGCCGCCGATACGCCTTGGCTGTGAACGGGGCATTGCAGCCCTTGCACCGCACTCTGAGGCCGAGGAACGCCGCATCGACGGTCTGCTCGCAGTTGCAGCCGGGACATTTGGCAAGGGGCATGAAACGTCACCCTGTCGGTATGACTTTATAGATTAGACGGCGTGCGGGGACGGTCCAGGGAGCGCGGACTTTTACTTGGCGGAGCCGGCCGGGTATGCTGGCGGCATGTCGGCGAAGAACATCCATCACGACCTGGTCCGCGAGGCGTTGGCGGCTGACGGCTGGACCGTCACCGCCGACCCGCTCAAGTTGTCCATCGGCCGGCACAAGCTGTCCGTCGATCTGGGCGCCAGCCGCGATCCCATCGCCGCCGAGCGGGCCGGCCGCCCCATCGCGGTCGTGATTCAAAGTTTTGTCAGCCGCTCACAGATCGACGACCTGCACCACGCCGTCGGACAGTTCGTCGTCTACCGGGCGCTGCTGCGGCGACAGGACCCGGATCGCGTCCTTCGCCTGGCCGTGCCATAGTCGGTCGCCGCCGACATCTTCGCCGAGCAGATCGGCGAGGTGGTGATTGCCGACCTCGGGCTGCGCCTGGCCGTGTTCGACCCGCTCACCCGGAGGTTCACCCGATGGACGACAAGCTGACCCGCTACCGGGAGATCGCCCGGCGGGTGGTGAGCGAGTACGGCAGTCACAAGCCGTCGTACGGCGAGGTGGTCTGTTACCCCGTCATCGACCCGGTGGGCGATCACTACCTGGCGGTGCAGGCCGGGTGGGACCGGCACCAGCGGGTGCAAGGGGCGTTCGTCCACCTGGACATCATCGGCGGCAAGTTCTGGGTGCAGTTCGACGGCACCGACCGGCCGGTGGTGGACGAGCTGGAGGCGGCCGGGGTGCCGAAGGAAGACATCGTGCTAGGGGAGAAGTCGCCCGACCTCCGCCCGTACACCGGGTACGCCGTCGGCTGACGGCGGCCCCGGCGTGCGGGGCCGGTTCAGTCCAGCGGCGTGATCTCGCCGCCGCCCTTGGTGATCAGCCCGGCCATCACCACGATGTTGAGTGTGTCTCGCAGGAAGGCCACGTGGCCGTCGGCGAAGCACACGTTCGCCCCGCCGGTGTGCTGGCTGTAAATGTCCCCGCTCGTGTTACTCACGTTCGTGAAACTGGTTGAACTTGACCGCCCGCGGGGCGGCGTTGAGCGGGTCGCTCCAGTCGGCCGCGAACACGTACAGCGGGTAGACGGCGTTCTGCTCGACGTACGGCAGCAGCGGCACCAGGGCACTGCACCGGCCCTGGGTTCCGGAGGCGTTGCCCGGCGTCTGGGTGCTGCCGGCCTGCCACGGGATGTACGGCGGCTGCGAGTTATTCTTCGTGACGGCGTTGAACGGCAGCCCGCCCAGGGCGGTCTCGAAGTTCAGGGCGGCCAGCCCGAGCTGCTTCAGGTTGTTGTTGCACTTGATGCGGGCAGCCGCCTCCCGCACCTTCTGCACGGCAGGCAGGAGCAGTCCGATGAGGATGGCAATGATCGCAATGACGACCAACAGTTCGATCAGCGTGAACGCGGCACGACGGCGGGACATCCGGGCCTCCGGGGAGTGGGCGGTATGGCCAGCCTACCCGCCGGCCGGCCCGCCCCCGGAGTGTGAGGGGAAATGCACCAACCCTTCCCGCCCCGCCCACCGGCCGCTCACCGAACCTTCACACGGCCGGTCGGTCGAGCGTCAGCACCTCGCCGCCGTTGCGGGTGCCGGCCGCCCGCCAGGCGGCCACGCTCACACTTTTGGTCACCACCCGTACCGAGCCGTCCATGAGCAGGGCGTTCACCACCCCGCCGCTGTGGTAGCTGCGGCTGGTGACGGCCGAGTACGACGGCTTGGTGGGCGACGACCCCTCCACCTGCGTGAGCACGTCCACGTCCACCTCGACCCCGCCGGTGACGAACGGCACCCGGGTGTTGGGCGGGAACACGAAGGCGAAGCCGGACTGGTGGCTGGGCGAGTCGGTCCACTCGGTGTGGCCGACCTCCCCGCGGTACTGGCCGGACGCCGCCAGGGCGGCCACCGCCGCCACGTCGGCCGGGTACGGGGCGTTCAGCGTCGTCGGCCCGGACGTGTTGCGGGCGTACGGCTGGTACGCCTTCACTTCGCTGAACCCGACGGTGTTGCTCAGCCCGTCGCTGAAGTCGGCCGGCCGGGTGCTCCGGTTGACCGCCAGCGCCCCGTCCCCGCCCTGCCCGGTGGCCGGGTTCCAGACGAACCAACTGCCCAGGTTGGCCGCGTAGTTGAGCGGGTACGTGACCTTGGCCGGGGTGCCGCCCTGGTCCCGGGGCGTGTCCTTCACCTCGCTCGGGCACAGGTAAATGGCGATCCGCTGCTTGATCACGTCGAGCTGGGTGGCCGGCACCGCCGTCAGGTCGATTTGGGCGTACAGGTTGCCCTGCTCCAGGAAGGGTAGCAGCCGGGCCTGAACCGAGTACACGTCGTTGGACGCCACCCCGACCGGGTACTGGCCGCCGATCGGGTACTGCTGGGCCACGCTCTCGAAGTTGTGCAGGGCCAGGCCGATCTGCTTCAGGTTGTTCTGACACTTGGCCCGCGCCGCAGCCTCCCGCACCTTTTGCACGGCGGGCAGCAACAGTCCGATGAGGATCGCAACGATGGCGATCACCACCAGCAGCTCGATGAGCGTGAAGCCGGGACGGCGGGGCTGGCGCGGCATGGACGCCTCAGGGGGTGTCGGGTGACGGCGGAACGCGGCGCTGAACGCATTCTGCACACGCGCGGCGGAAATGCGAGTGGCGGCCGGCGATTTCTCACCGCCCGAGTGGCGTCGTTGAGGCCGCCGAGTTGACCGGCGACCGCCTTGGCCGGTTAAAGGCTAATGACTCTCGACTGGACGCTCACCGACCCGGCCGCCCGCGACGCGGCGCTCGCCGACGCCCTCCGCGGTCTGTACACCGGCGAGCCGCGGCGGGGGCCGCTGGCCGGCGGCCGGGCCGAGGCCCTGCGGCGACTGCACGCCTACGACCCGGCCGCCTACGCCCGCACCCGCAACTTCGTAGACGCCCCGGTGTCCCGGCTGTCGGCGTACCTGCGGCACGGCATGGTGTCGGCGGCCGAGGTCCGCGACCACCTGCGGCGGCGGGTGACGGACGCCGGGCTGCTCGAAGAGTTCCTGCGGCAGTTGGCCTGGCGTGACTTCTTCCTGCACGCCCAGGACTGGCACGGCCGGGGGCTGGACGCCGACCTGGAGCCGGCCAAGCACGGCGTCACCCGGCTGCCAGTGCTGCCGCCAGACGTGGCCGCCGGGGCCACCGGGCTGCCGTGCGTGGACGGCTGGCTGGGCCGGCTGTTCGAGGACGGCTACCTGCACAACCACGAGCGGCTGTGGTTCGCCGCCTACCTGTGCCATTGGCGGGGGGTGACCTGGCAGGAGGGGGCGAAGCTGTTCCGCCGGCACCTACTGGACGGCGACCGGGCCAGCAACACCTGCTCGTGGCAGTGGGTGGAGGGTACGTTTGCAAGCAAGCCGTACTTCATGAACAAAGAGAACATAGCCCGGTACAGCGGCAACGAGTGGTGCCGCGACTGCCGGGTGCGGTGCCCGTTCGACGCCGGCTACGACGAGCTTCAACACCGGCTGTTCGCCGGCAGCCTGGCCCCCCTGGCCGGGGCCGGGCGGGGGCGGGCGGCCGAGCCGTTGCCTGCCCCGCCCTCCGCCCCTGTTGAGGCCGCAACTTTGCCCGTCGTGCCGTCCGCCGTCTGGGTCCACGACGCCGCCCTGGCCCCCGCCGACGCCCACCCGGCGGCGGCGGCCGTGTTCGTCTTCGACGCCCCCCGGCTGGCCGCCGAGCCGTGGGCCTTCCACCGCCTGGCGTTCGTGTTCGACGGCGTGTGCGAACTGTTCCAGGCACTGCCGCACCCGACCAAGCTGGTCGTCGTCGGCGACCCGGCCGACGTGTTCGACGCGCTCGGGGTGCGGGAGCTGCACGTGACCGACTGCCCGGACCCGGCGGTGCGGGAGCCGCTGGCCGGCCGGCCCGGGGTGACGGCCCACCCGCGGCCCAAGCTGGCCGAGTACGCCGACGAGCCGCGGCGGTTCACCCGGTACTGGGAGCGGGCCGCCCCGCAGGTGCTGGGGTACAAGCCGGCCAAGGGCAAGATGCGGTGAGGCCGGCGAGGAGACGTTCGTGAAAACCCGTCCGAAGGGCGAGCTGCCGTCCAAGCCGTGCGCGCGGTGCGGCCGGCCGTTCGCCTGGCGGAAGAAGTGGGCGAAGGTGTGGGACGAGGTGAAGTACTGCTCCGAGCGGTGCCGGCGGGGGTGAGGCGCCATACCGGAATCGTTCAACTGACGGTTCGCGCCACGGCCGAACCCGTCGGCTTTCGTGGCGCCCCCACGGCGTGGTTTTCGCCCTCGGCCGCAGCCACTCCGGCGCCCGCCGGAATCCCGGCCGCAACCCGGCCGCCGCGGGTTGCGGCCGACCCGGCATGGGTTAGAGGTACAGTCCCTACCACACTCGCGCCGACGCCCATGCCCACCGCCGAACTGACGGTCCTGTTCGATGTCATCCGGGCCGACTTCCGCCGGGAGTGGGCGGCCGGCCGCCGGCCCCGGGCGGGGGACTACGCCTCCACCGTGCCCGAGCTGTTCGCCGACCCGGCCATCGCCCGCGAGCTGGCCGACCTGGAACGCACCCTGGCGGCCGAGAGCCTCACCCGCACCCCGCCGCCCGGCCTACACCTCGACCTGAACGCCACCCTCCGCGGGCCGGTGGTGACCGTCCTGCCGCCGGCCGCCGACCCCGACCCCGAGCCGGTGGCGTTCCCCAACGTCGGCGACACGGTGGCCGGGTTCCGGCTCACCGGCGAACTCGGCCGGGGGTCGTTCGGCCGAGTGTACCTGGCCGAGCAGGCGGCCCTGGGCGACCGCCCGGTGGCCCTCAAGGTGACGGCCCGGGGCGGCCGGGAGGCCCAGCGGCTGGCCCGGCTGCGGCACACCAACGTGGTGCCCGTCCACTCGGTCCACGACCTGCCCGGCCTCCAGGCCGTGTGTATGCCGTTCCTCGGCCGGCTGACGCTCGCCGACCTGGTGTCCGACCTGCGGCTGACCGGGTCGTTCGCCGGGGCGTCCGCTAACACCATCTGCAACCGGGCCGACAGCACCCTGCGGCCAGCTTGGCGGCCACCCCGGCCGGAACCGCAGCCGGCGACGGTGCCGGCCGGGGTGGCCGCCAAGCTGGCCGGCCTGGGGCACGTCGGGCGGGTGCTGTGGGTGGGCGAGCGGCTGGCCGCCGGGCTGGCCCACGCCCATGCCAACGACATCCTGCACCTCGACCTGAAGCCGGCCAACGTGCTGCTGGCCGACGACGGCGAGCCGGTGCTGCTGGACTTCAACCTGAGCTACGACACCCGCACCCGGGACCGCGACCGGGCCGGCGGCACCCTGCCGTATATGGCCCCGGAGCAGCTC
Source organism: Fimbriiglobus sp. (assembly GCA_043787415.1). Taxonomy (GTDB): domain Bacteria; phylum Planctomycetota; class Planctomycetia; order Gemmatales; family Gemmataceae; genus JAXMAZ01. Next base: position 8,512 of record JAYVUZ010000202.1, read on the forward strand.
GACGACTACCGCCTCGGCGGCACCACGCGGGTGGACGCCCGGACCGACCTGTTCGGCCTCGGGGCGCTGCTGTTCGAGCTGCTCACCGGCCGCCAGCCGTACGCCCTGGCGGCCGGCCGGCCGGACCTGGCCGCACTGGCCGCCGACCGCCGCCGGCCGCCGCCGTCCCCGCGGGCGGCCAACCCGGCGGTGCCGGCGGCGGTGGATGCCGTCGTCCGCAAGCTGCTCGCCCCGGCCCCGGCGGACCGCTACCAGTCGGCCGCCGATCTCCAGACCGACCTGGCCCGTCAGCGGGCCGACCTGCCGCTGAAGTTCGCTGCCAACCACTCGCCGGCCGAGCGGCTGGCCAAGTGGCGGCGGCGGAACCCGAAGGCCTGGGTGCCGGTGGCCTTCGCCGCCACCGTGGCCGTGTCCGGCCTGTTGGGCCTGGAGTGGAGGAAGCAGGTGGCGGCGGTGGCCGTGGCCGACGCCACCACGGCGGCCGGCCGGCTGCGGGCCGAGCTGCCCCGGCTGCGGGCCGACCTCACCCACACCGACGACGGTCAGCACACCGACGACGGTCAGTCGGCCGGCGAGCGGTCGGCGGCGATCACCCGGGGCACCGCCCTGCTGGCCGCCCACGGGCTGCCGGACGACCCGCAGTGGCGGTCGCGGCCGACCCTCACGGCCCTGTCGGCCGACGACCGTGCGGCCACCCAGGACGCGCTGGGCGAGCTGGCCCTGCTGCTGGCCTTCGCCGAAACACTCGCCAGTCCGGACGCCGACGGGGCCGCCCGCGGTCGCCGGTGGAACGACGCGGCCGAGACGGCATACACCGGCCGGCCGCTACCCCGGGCGGTGGGCGAGCAGCGGAAGCGGCTCGGGCCGGACCTGCTGCCGCCGGCCCGGCAGGCGACCGACGTGCCGGCCGTGGACCTGTACCTGCGGGCCGCTGTCTTGCTGGCCGACGGCCGCCCGGCCGACGCCGCCGGGCCGCTGGACGAGCTGTGCCGGCTGGCCCCCGACCACTTCGCCGGCCAGTTCGCCCTGGCCGACTGCCTGCAGCGCACGTCGGAGGGGATGCGGGCGGCCGAGCGGTTCGCGGTGGCCGCCGCCCTTCAGCCGGCCGACCCCCGGCCGCACTACCACCGGGGTCGGCTGCTGGCCGGCCAGCGGCGGTCGGCCGAGGCGGCGGCGGCGTTCACCGCCGCCATCGACCGCCGGGCCGGGTGCTGGAATTACCACTACGATCGGGCCGTCGTCCGCAAGCGGACGGGCGACCTGACCGGGGCGTCGGCCGACCTGACGAAGGCGGCCGACGCCGGTGGCCCGGGTGGGGTGGTGTTGCCGCTGCGGGCCGAGGTGCTGCTCGCCGCCGGCGACGCGGCCGGGGCGGCCGAGGCCCGGGAGGCGGCCGCCGCCCACGCCCCCAAGACGGCCCTGGATTTCCTGCTACGCGGCCGGGGCAAGCTGCCCGCCGACCCGGCCACGGCCTTGGCCGACTTCGAGCGGGCGGCCAAGCTGGCCCCGCACGACCCGGGCGTGTGGCTGAGCCTGGCCCACGTGTTGGCCGACCGGCTGGGCCGCCCGGCCGACGCCCTGCCGGCGGCCGAGCAGGCGGTGCGGCTGGCCCCGGCCGACGCGATGACGTGGGCCGCCCGGGGGGTGGTCCGCGGCCGGCTCGGGGACCGGGCCGGGGCGCACGCCGATGCCGACAAGGCAGTGGCACTGTCGGCCGACCCGGCGGTTCTGGTGCGGGCGGCGTGCGCGGTGGCGGCGACCGACGCCGACAAGGCGGCCGACCTGCTGACCCGGGCGGTGAAGGGCGGGTTCCGCGACCGGGCCATGCTCCACGCCGACCCCGACCTGGCGTCGCTGCAGCAGCGGGCCGACGTGCGGAAGCTGGTCGGGGACTGAGCGGGCGCCTGACCCGCAATGCCGGCCGGGTGGGCGTCGTTGGTCATGGCCGGTCTTCCGTGCCGAAGAGTGGCGGGTCGGTGAACTCTAGCAGACCAGAGTCCACCGACTCGATTGCCATCGGCAGGCGGAGCGGGTGGACTAGGCGGGCGTCTACGGCCACGCACTCGCGGTGGAGTGCGTGACGGGTGGCCGCCTCCCAGGTGGTACACAGGTGAACCAGCCGGTCGCAGTCGGGGCAGTGGCGGGCGGCGTCCGGGGTGGGGGTCATATCGGCCCACTTCTTCGGGCAGGCGACGGCGAACTGTAGCCCGCAGCGGGCCACCGCCGGGCGGACCAGCCGGGCCAGCCAGTCGGGGTCACGGGTCTTGGCCAGGGCGCGGAACCAGTCGCGGTCATTGGCGGTGCCGCCACCGCCGGTCAGCGTCACCTCCAGCCGCACCAACTCGGCCCGCACCGGGTCGGCACGGTCGTCCAGCCAGTCGGCATAGACGAGCCGCGGCAGCGGGTCGGCCGGGTCTGCGGCGATGGCTGCCAGGAAGGCGGCGTCGTCGGACACACAAGTGTTCCGGGGCGAGCGGCCGGCGTAAGCCGGTCCAGCCGGGGGGGGCGGTGTGCTCGCCATTTCATCCCCCAGGCCGGACCGGCTTACGCCGGC
>JAYVUZ010000203.1:0-17926 GCA_043787415.1 Fimbriiglobus sp.
CCGGCGTAGCCGGCCTGTTCTGGGCGTTCGCTGCCCTCGCTCGTCCGGCCTGAGCGACCAAGAAGCCGCTCACCAGTCCCTACGCTGAGGCCACTACCGAAGTGGTGATGTATCATCACCTGAGTGCGAAGACCGGGGCGCCGCCGTGGTGACGGACACCGACAGGGGGGGACGGGCATGATTATCATCCGTGAGGGGGTCGCCTTCAAAGTCGGCGATCGCGTGAAAATGAAGCCGCCGAGTAACGAACTGGTCGGCCGGGTGGTCGAGTACCGCGGGCCGTTCGGCGGCAACGGGGCCGAGGTGTACCGGGTCAAGCTCCGCGGCGGCCGGCACCCGTCTTACATCGAGCTGCGGGCCGACCAGCTCGAACTCGCCCCGAAGCCGGCCACGCCATGACCCGCGTCTCCGTCGCCAACCCCTACGAGCAGCCGCTCGACTTCCCGGCCCTGAAGGCCGCCGCCGCCGCCGTGCTGGCCGGCGAGGGCGTGACCGCCGGCAAGGTGACGCTCGCCTTCGTGGACGACCCGCACATCCACCGCCTCAACAAGCAGTTCCTCAACCACGACGAGCCGACCGACGTGCTCACCTTCCCGTACTCCGCGCCGGGGGCGAAGACGGTCGAGGGGGAAGTGGTCATCGGCTTCCAGACGGCCGCCGAGTACGCCGCCGACCGCGGCCACGACACGGCCACCGAGCTGCTGCTGTACGTCGTCCACGGCTGCCTGCATCTGTGCGGGTACGACGACGCCACCCCGGCCGGCGCCGGCGAGATGCGGGTCAAAGAGCGGCAGTACCTGACGCAACTCGGCCTGCCGGACATCGCGTAGGGCACGCTTCAGCGTGTCGTCAGCCGGACGGCACGCTAAAGCGTGCCCTACAACAGCCTCATGCAAATCAGCGTGACTGACCTCTCCACCAAGCTCGCCGCCGGCGAGCCGGTGTATCTGCTGGACGTGCGGGAGCCGGACGAACACGCCTTCTGCAAGCTGCCGGGCGACGTGCTGATCCCGCTCGGCGAACTGGTCGGGCGGGTGGACGAGGTGGCACCGCCGGCCGGGGTGCCCGTGGTGGTGTATTGCCACCACGGGGTGCGGAGCCTGCGGGCGGTCGGCTTCCTGCGGACGCAGGGGTTCGACACGGCCATGTCGCTGGCCGGCGGCATCGACGCCTGGAGCCGGCTCGTCGATGCCGCCGTGCCGCGCTATTGAGCCGGCGAGGCGACCACCGCCGCCGCGTTCCCGCGGTTGAACTGTCGGGCCACGAAGAAGAACGCCACCGCCGCACCGACACACAAGGCAGCGTCGATGCCGAAGAACACATCCGGACGGAACCGGAACACGGTGTGCCCATCCTGCATCAACACCTTCGCCCCGTACCCGAGCGTCTGCGTCACGGATTCGCCCTCGTCCAACTTGCCCAGGTACATCTTGGCGTACTGGGAGTTGACCAGGTTGGCAATTCCGTTTGTCACTAGGAAGCAGCCTGTGACAAACCCCTTTATCCGGGTCGGGGCGTAGGCGTAGGACAGATCGAGCATGGTACCATACAAGAGAACTTCGCCGAGGGTGAGAAACGCATATGCGGCGATGATCCACAGCATCGACACTTTGGAGCCGTCGCCGGCCTGGGACGCAGCTAGGGCCAGTAGCCCCGGCGCGGCCCCCGTGAACAGGAACCCGACTAAAACCTTGGTCGTCTGTGGCACCCGCGTGCCGGTCGGATCCACTTTCCTCCAAAACCACTGGAAGAACCCGACCAGGATTAGCACCCCCAGCCCGTTAATCCACTGGAAGCTGTCCGGGGCGATTGTCTTGCCGCCTAGCCAGCCCGGCAGGGTGCGCTGAATGCTGTCCTCGGCGAACGCTACCCACAGGTTGTCATTGTGTTCGTACACGACCCAGAAAAAGATCACGAGTCCGAACACCCCCAACAGTTTCACCAACACCTTCCGCTGTTCGGCTTTCTCCTCGGCCGACATCGACGGAGCCGGGCCGACCGTCTCCGTCGCGTAGTGCTTCTTGCCGAGGGCGAACAGGGCCAGGGCCAGAGCCATGAACCCGGCCGGGAACAGGAAGGCGACTTGGTATCCGAAGTTGTCGCGGAGGATCGGCAGGAAAACCATCGAAATGGTCGCACCGATGTTCACCGCGAAGTAGAACCACAGAAACGCATTCGCCCGTAGCACTTTGTCCCCCGGCCGCTGCTGGTCGTAGGTCTGGCCTAACAGGGCAGAGATATTCGGCTTGATCACCCCGCTCCCCATTGCCAACAGTGAGAGAGCGAGGACAAGGGTGACCTTGTCGGGGAAGCCGATGAGCAGTTGGCCGATGACATACGGGACAGAGAACCCGACGATCGTCCAGTACTTACCGATGAATCGGTCGGCCAAGTACCCTCCCAGGAGCGGGAGGAAGTAGCACGCCATCTTGAACAACGACTGCCACTCGGTCGCCTGAGCGCGGGGCATGTTCAGCGCGTCGATCAGGTATTTGAACAGAATTACCCGCATCCCGTAGTAGCTGAACCGCTCGGCGAACTCGCCCCAGAAGAAGAACCAGATCGCCGTCGGGTGTCCCGTTTTCTCTGCGGTGCCCACGCTGGACCTCGGTCGGTGGTAGCGGTCGAGTGTGCGGCCGATCTTACCCGCCGCCTGGCGGCAATGCACGCCAAGAAATCCCGCCCCGCCGGCACTTTCGGCCGGCCGGCCGGTCGGGTACAGTGCGGGGACCACTCCCCGGAGCCTCCCCACAATGCTCGTCGTCCTACTCCTCGCCGTCGCCCAACCGCCCGTCCCGCCGGCCAGCCGCGCCCCGGCCGCCGCCATCGCGGACGAAGCCCCGGACACCCTCGGCAGCGTCGAGCGGCTGGACCCCGCCTTCGACGCCCTGGTGCCGCCCGGGGCCGCCATCGAGGTGCTGGCCGGCGGGTTCAAGTGGGCCGAGGGGCCGGTGTGGGTGCCCGCCCAGAAGGCTGTGCTGTTCACCGACATCCCCAACAACCGGGTGATGAAGTGGTCGCCCGCCGCCGGGCTGAGCGAGTTCCTCAAGCCGAGCGGGTTCACCGGCCCGGCCAAGTTCGACGGCCGCGAGCCGGGGGCCAACGGGCTGGCGTTGGACAAAGCCGGCAAGCTCATCCTGTGCCAGCACGGCGACCGCTGCGTGGCCCGGCTGAACGACGACGGCAAGACCTTCACCAAGCTGGCCGACAAGCACGACGGCAAGCGGTTCAACAGCCCGAACGACCTGGCCTACCACCCGAACGGCGACCTGTACTTCACCGACCCGCCCTACGGCTTGCCCAAAGGCATGGACGACCCGGCCAAGGAAATCCCCCACCAGGGCGTGTACCGGGTGAAGCCGGACGGCACCGTGACGCTGCTGAGCAAGGAGCTGTCCCGGCCCAACGGCATCGCCTTCAGCCCGGACTACAAGACCCTGTACGTGGCCAACTCGGACGGCGACCGGCCGATCTGGATGGCCTTCCCGGTGACGGCCGACGGCACGCTGGGGGCGGGCAAGGTGTTCTTCGATGCCACGGCGCTGGTGAAGGCCAAGAAGCCGGGCGGGCCGGACGGCCTCAAGGTGGACGTGAAGGGCAACCTGTTCGCCACCGGCCCCGGCGGGGTGCTGGTGTTCAGCCCGGCCGGCAAGCACCTGGGCACCCTGGCCACCGGCGTGCCGACGGCCAACTGCGGCTTCGGGGACGACGGCTCCACCCTGTACATCACGGCGAACGACAAGCTGGTGCGGGTGAAGACGACGACCAAAGGGATGGGGTTCTGATGCCACCGACCCGCCGAGAAACGCTCGCCGCCGTCGCCGGGCTGGCCGCCGCCGGCCGGCTGCGGGGCCAGGACGTGCCCCGCACCGCCGGGCTGTTCGAGCGGGTCCACGAGCCGAAAAACCTGGAGGCCCCGTTCGCCGAATTGGCCGACACCTTCCTCACGCCGACGGCCAAGTTCTATGTCCGCAGCCATTTCGCCGCCCCGGTGGTGGACGCCGACGCCTTCCGGCTGACCGTGGACGGGCTGGTCGAAACCCCGCTGTCCCTGTCGCTGGCCGACCTGAAAGCGATGGCGGAGGTCAGCCGGCCGGCGACGCTGGAGTGTGCCGGTAACGGCCGGGTGTTCCTGGTGCCGCCGGCGCCCGGTGCCCAGTGGGGGCTGGGGGCGGTCGGCACGGCGGACTGGGCCGGGGTGCCGCTCGGGGCGGTGCTGGACCGGGCGAAGGTAAAGGCCGGGGCCGTGGACGTGGTGCTGACCGGGGCGGACAAGGGGCCGGTGGCCGGCCCGCCGGCGTCCCCGGGGGCCGTCCACTTCGACCGCGGCATCCCCCTGGCCAAGTGTCGGCGGGACGAGACGTTGTTGGCCTGGGAGATGAACGGCCGGCCGCTCACCCCGGACCACGGGTTCCCGCTGCGGGCGGTGGTCGGCGGCTGGTACGGCATGGCGGCCGTCAAGTGGCTGACCCGCGTCACCGTCACCGACCGGCCGTACCAGGGGTACTGGCAGACGCTCGACTACAGCTATTTCGAGCGGGCCGGCGGCCGACCGGAGATGACGCCTATCACCGCCATCCTGCCCAAGGCGTCGGTCGCCCGGCCGGCGGCCGGCGAGGTGGTGGCGGCGGGCAAACCGTACCGCGTCATCGGGCTGGCCTGGGCCGGGGAGAATGCCGTCGAGCGGGTGGAGGTGAGTACCGACGGCGGGGCGAGTTGGTCGCCGGCGGCGGTGGAGCGGCAGACGAAACCGTGCTGCTGGCAGGCGTGGCGGTTCGACTGGACGCCGGAGGCGAAGGGGCCGGCCGGACTGCTGGCCCGGTGCGTCGATGCGGCCGGCCGGGGCCAGCCGGACAAGCGCGACCCGGACCGGCGGACGTACCTCATCAACCACCTCGTGCCAGTGCCGGTGACGGTGGGCTAAACTTGTCGGGAGCCGCTCGTCGAGAGCCGCGACCGCAAGGGAGCGTCTAGTTTGGGCGTCCGGTGAGTTACGGAGTCCCCCAGCTAGACGCTCCCTTGCGGTCGCTGCTCTCAACGAACAGCGCCCGCCAAACGGCCGTGTGAACCAGGAGACTACGACATGACCCGCCGGGCGCTGCTGACCGTCCTCGTCGTGGCGGCCGGGTGGGGCGAGGCCGCCGCTATCGACCCCGCCGGCCGGGCGGCCGTGGACCGCGGGGTGGCCTTCCTGCGGACCCGGTTCGCCGCCGGCCCGGCCGCCGGCGGCGGGCACGGCCTCGGCGAAGCCGCCCTCGCCGGGCTGGCCATGCTCGAAGGCGGCGCCCCGGCCACCGACCCGACCGTGGCGGCCATCGCTGCCGGCGTCCGCCAGCAGTGCCTGCCGGACCAGCAGACGTACCACGTCGCCCTCAGCGTGCTGTTCCTCGACCGGCTCGGCGAGCCGTCTGACCGCGGGCTGATCCAGGTGCTCGGGGTCAAGCTGTATGCCGGCCTGCTGGCCTCCGGCGGGTACACTTACTCGCTGGACGACGGCTGGAGCGGGGACGTGGCCCGGACGCTGGCCACCCTCCAGGAGCACACCCTCCGCACCAAGCCGGTGGACCCGCCGAAGGGGGCCAAGCCGCCCGGCGGGTTCGCCCCGCCGCCGGCCGCCAAGGGGGGCAAGGGCGAGCCGCCGCCGACCGGGATGCACCCGCTGGCCGAGCAGTACTTCAAGCTGGTGCAGTTCCGGATGCGGGGCAACCGGCGGAACGAGCCGGGGGACAACTCGAACACCCAATTCGGCCTGATCGGGCTGTGGGTGGCCGCCCGCAACGGGGTGCCGGCCGACGACGCCTTCCAACTGATCGAGCGGCGGTTCCTGGGCAGCCAGGGGCGGGACGCCGGCTGGGCGTACAGCGGCACCGGCGAGAGCACCCCCGCGATGACGTGTGCCGGGCTGCTCGGGCTGGCCGTCGGGGCCGGCCGGGCGTCGGCCACCCCGCCCGACCGCCGGGGCGCCCAGCCCCGGCCGGAGGGGTTCGCCCCGCCCCCGCCCAAGAAGGAGAAGGACGACGGCCTGAACCTGGAGGGGGTGAAGAACAAGCGGGCGGTGGCGGCGGCCGTCGGCTACCTGGCCGCCCGGGTGCGGGCCAAGGCGGGCGAGGTCGGGGCCGGCAACGCATACTACGTGCTGTGGTCGATCGAGCGGGCGTGCATGGCCTACGGCCTGCCCGACCTAGGCGGCACCGACTGGTACCAGTGGGGGGCGGACTTCCTGCTGCCGGCCCAGCAGGCGGACGGCTCCTGGCCGGCCGGCACCAACTGCTCGGCGGAGGTGGACACCTGCTTCGCCATCCTGTTCCTGATGAAGTCCAACCTGGTCAGCGACCTGTCCAGGCTGATCAAGCCGCAGGACAACGTGATGCGGGCCGGGGACGGGCTGCCGCCGATCGGCTCGCCCAAGACGGACGCCCCGAAGCCGGCCGACGTGAACCCGCTGGTGGCCGCCGCCGACGCCGACTTCCCGGCCAAGCTGGCCGCGGTGCGGGATGCCAAGGGGCCGGACAACACCCAGACGCTCGCCGACGCCATCCCCAAGCTGGCCGGCGACCGGCAGACCCCGGCCCGGCAGGCGCTGGCCGAGCGACTCACGCGGATGACGGCCAACACCCTTCGCGGCATGATGAAGGCCGGGGCCGAGGAGGTGAAGCGGGCGGCCGCCACCGCCGCCGGGGCGAAGGGGGACAAGGGGCTGCTGCCGGACCTGGCCACCCTGATCGCCGACCCGGCCGACGGGGTGGTGCAGGCCGCCCGGGAGTCACTCAAAAAGCTGACCGGGGCGGACCACGGCCCGCAACCGGGGGCGGACGCCGCGGCCAAGGCGAAGGCCCAGGCGGCATGGCGGGCGGTGGCCCGGTAGCCGTTTGGGGCGAGCCGCGGCCCCCCCGCGACCGCCAGGGAGCGGCCGCTGGCCGACGCTCCCTGGCGGTCGCGGCTCCTACCAGACCGAGCCACCCCCAGCACATGACCCGGGCGGTGGCTTCCGCCCTCCCGCCGCGTACCATTTCCCCCATGCAGCTCGCCTTCTCGTCCAACGCCTACCTCAACCACAGCTTCCCGGAGGCGTGCCGCCGCATCGCCGCCGCCGGGTATGCCGGCATCGAAGTGATGGCCGACGTGCCCCACGCCTGGCCGGCGTACCTGCTGCTGGAGCAGGTGGCCGCGCTACGGAAGGCCGTGGCCGACAGCGGGTTGCGGATTTCCAACGTCAACGCCTTCATGATGCACGCGGTGGACGACGTGCGGCAGAAGTACTGGCACCCGAGCTGGATCGAGCCGGACCGGCACTACCGCCGGCTGCGGGTCGAACACACCAAGCGGGCGCTGACGCTGGCCGGTCAGATCGGGGCGCCGAGCGTCACCACGGAACCCGGCGGGCCGCTCGACGGCCGGCCGTGGCAGGACATGCTGACGCTGTTCGTCGAGGAGCTGAAGCCGGTGGTCGAACACGCCGAGAAGGTGGGCGTGCCGCTGCTGGTGGAGCCGGAACCGGACCTACTCATCGAAACCGCCGACCAGTACCTGGAGTTCGCCGACCGCATCCAGTCGCCGATGCTCGGGCTGAACTTCGACATCGGCCACTTTTACTGCGTGAAGGACGACCCGGCCGCGACCGTCCACAAGCTGAAAGCCCACACCCGGCACGTCCACCTGGAGGACATTGCCGCTACGCGGGTCCACCACCACCTGATCCCCGGCGAGGGGGTGATCGACTTCCCGCCGGTGCTGGCGGCGTTGCGGCAGACGGGCTACACGGGGTGGGTGACGGTCGAGCTGTACACCTGCCACGAAGCCCCGGACGTGGCGGCCCGGACGGCATTCGAGCGGGTGAGCCGGATGCTACCGAGCACGCCGCGCTAGCTGCGTCGGGTGGCATCTGACGCCGCTCGCGCGGCGTGCTCGCACGCCATTTCCGGCATCTCGCCTTGAACAACACCGACCCAGCCCCTAAGTTCAGAGCTTCCTGCATGGGGGCGAGGCGTGGCCGCGTTTGCGAGCGAACGAATCCGCATCCGGATGGAAGGCTACGACCACGAGGTCCTCGACCGGACGGCCGGGGAGATCGTGCAGACGGCCCAACAGACGGGTGCCGAAGTGCATGGCCCGATCCCGCTGCCGACGCGGATCGAACGGTACACGGTGCTGCGGTCGCCGCACATCGACCGCAAGAGCCGGGAGCAGTTCGAGATCCGCACCCACAAGCGGCTCATCGACATCCTACAGCCGACCGGCAAGACGATCGAGGCCTTGAACAAAGGCCTCAGCCTGCCGCCGGGCGTGGACATCAAGATTCGGGTGCTGAGCAACGCTTCGGCGTAAGTTCGGCTTGGGACTGACATCCTGACCTTCGGGCTTCGGGGCGCCGGCGACACTCCATGTGGAGGGGCCGGCAACATGCCCTTGCCGCAACACGCGGCCGGCCCGAGCGAGGTGAAGCGACATGGCTTCCAGAGTTGTTGCGTCGCCGGATGAAACCGGCCTGACGACCACCGTGACTGGCAAGTTCACCGTACCCGTGGTCAACACGAGTGGGGTGAGCGTGGGTACGGTCGAGATCGACGCCTCCGAGTTCGGCGGCAAGATCAACAAGCAACTGCTGCACGACGTGGTGCTGATGTACCGGGCCAACCAGCGGGCCGGTACGCACAGCACCCTCCGCCGCGGCGAGGTGGCTGGCAGCTCCAAGAAGCTGTTCCGCCAGAAGGGCACCGGCAACGCCCGGGCCGGCGGCAAGCGGACCAACAAGCGGCGGGGCGGCGGCACGGCCAAGGGGCCGAAGCCCCGCGACTACAGCTACAGCCTTCCGAAGAAGGCCGTCCGGGCTGCCACCCGCATGGCCATTCTGAGCAAGTTCCGTGACGGCGAGTGCGTCGTGGTGGACGGGCTGGCCTTCGCCGAACCGAAGTCCAAGGCGATGGCCGCCGTGCTGAAGGCTATCAAGGTCGGTAGGAAGACGGTGACGAAGGGCGAGGGAGAGGCCGAGAAGCAAGTCGAGGTGGACGTGACCCTGTACGACACGACGGTGCTGATCGGCACGGCCGGCCACGACCTGAACATGTACAAGAGCGGTCGCAACCTGGACGGCGTGAAGGTGCTGCCGGCGGCCGAGTTCAACGCCCACATGGTGCTGAAGCAGAAGCGGCTGGTGCTGACCCGCGCCGCCCTGGACGAGTTGCGGAAGCCGGCGGCCGAGAAGCCGGCCGCCCCCAAGACGGTCGCGGCGTAACCACCCCGGACACGGTCGGAGCAGGAGACTAGGTCATGCCGCAGTCACGCCCGCGCCCCAAGGCGTACGTCCGAAAACTCGAGAGTCGCAAGCCGTGCGTACACGGCAAGAGCGGCATCGAGCTACGGCCGCACCAGGTGCTGATCCGCCCGCTGGTGACGGAAAAGGGCACCCACCAGGGTACCCGGTACAACGCCTACGCGTTCATGGTCAACCCGCTGGCCACCAAGACGCAGATCGCCGCTGCCGTCGGCGAGCTGTTCAATGTCCGGGTGGAGGCCGTGCGGACCATGACCCGTAAGGGCAAGACAGTGCGGTTCCGCCAGCACGAGGGCAAGCTGCCCGACTGGAAGCGGGCCATCGTGACGCTGAACGACGAAGACAAGATCGAGTTCTTTTGATTAGTCGGTCGGGCTGTGCCCGACACGGGACGTTGGACATGTCGGGCACGGCCCGACCGGCTAAGAGGCAGACATGGGCATCCGTATCTACAAGCCGACCTCCGCCGGCCGCCGCGGCGGGAGCGTGTCGGACTTCGCCGAGTGTACCGAGCCGAGGGTCAACAAGCCCGAGAAGTCGCTCCTGACCGCGCTCAAGAAGAGCGGCGGGCGGAACCACCACGGGGTGGCGACCAGCCGGTTCCGGGGTGGCGGCCACAAGCGGATGTACCGCATCATCGACTTCAAGCGGAAGTTGTACGACGGCGTCGAGTGCGTCGTGCTGACGGTCGAGTATGACCCCAACCGCTCGGGCCGGATCGCCCTGGTGCAATACACCAACGCCGAGAAAACCAAGACGTACATTCTGGCCCCGGACGGCCTCAAGGCCGGTGACAAGGTGACGAGTGGCGAAGGGGCCGAACCCCGCCTAGGCGTGTGCATGTCGCTCAGCCGCATCCCGCTGGGCACGAGCATCCACTGCGTGGAGCTGACCCCGGGCCGCGGCGGCCAGATTTGCCGCTCGGCCGGGTGCAGCGCGACGCTCACCAACCGGGACAAGGAGTGGGCACAGGTGACGCTGCCGAGCGGGGAAATCCGCCGCATCAGTGCCAAGTGCCGGGCGACGATCGGTTCGGTGTCGAACCCGGACCACATGAACATCAGCATGGGCAAGGCCGGGCGGATGCGGTGGAAGGGCCGCAAGCCGCACAACCGCGGCACGTCGATGAATCCGACCGACCACCCGATGGGCGGCGGCGAGGGCCGGACGGCCGGCGGCGGCGACCCGCGGTCGCGGAGCGGTGTGCTGTCCAAGGGCGGCAAGACCCGCAAGAAGCGGAAGCCGGGCAACAGCGCGATCGTCCGGCGGCGGCCGGCCGGGCCGTTCCAGACGGGCAAGTAAAAACCGGGTGGTTGGCATTGGACTTCAGTGTCATACCGCTAACATGGATTTCCCAAGGCAGGAGCAGGTGGGATGAGCCGGTCGAGCAAAAAAGGTCCATACGTGGACGCCCGGCTCTTCGCCAAGCACGACAAGGTCGGCGCGAAGGAGCCGATCAAAACGTGGGCGCGGGACTGCACGGTGGTGCCCGAGTTCATCGGGTCCACCTTCCTGGTTCACAACGGGAAGAGTTTTCTGAAGGTGTACTGCACCGAGGAAATGGTCGGGCACAAGCTCGGCGAGTTCAGCCCGACACGGACCTTCAAGGGTCACTCGGGCGGGAAGGGTAAGAAGTAACCCATGAAGCCCGCCATCGCTAACGAGTACGTCGCCAAGCACCGCTTCTGCGACGTGTCCGCCCGGAAGATGCAGCCGTTCGCCCAGCTCATCCGCGGCAAGAACGTGGATGAGGCCATCGAGGCCCTGCGGTTCTTCCCGAACCGTGGCGCCCGGATGCTCGAAGCTGTTGTGAAATCGGCCCTCGGCAATGCGGAAGACAAAGGCTGCCGTGACCTCGAAGACTTGATCGTGTCCGAGGCCAAGATCGACGGCGCCCCGATCATCAAGCGGATTCAGCCGCGTGCCCGCGGCACGGCCTTCCCGATCAAGAAGCGGCTCAGCCACATTACGGTGGGGCTTGCCGTGGTGGGCGAAGACGCCGCCGAGTAAGACTGTGGCGGTTGGGTGACGGGGTCACTGCGTTACTCCGCCCGGACCTGCGATCGCAGGCACCCCGGGCGGCAGACGCGGCGGCCGGACACCGATGACGATTGGCCAGCACGGGAGCCTTTGCGATGGGACAGAAAGTCCGTCCGACCGGGTTTCGCGTCGGGATCATGCACGGCTGGGCGTCCGCCTGGTATGCCACGAAGCAGGACTTCAGCGAACTGCTGGTCGAGGACTACCGCGTCCGGAAGTTCATCGCCCGCTTCCTGATGAACCCGAAAGACCGCAAGGCCCAGCGGCCGGCGATCAGCAAGGTGAAGATCGAGCGGACCCGCGAGCGGGTGATCGTGACGGTCTATTCGTCACGGGTCGGGGCGATTATTGGCAAGAAGGGCGAGAAGATCGAGAAGCTGACCAAGGCGCTCGAGAAACTCACCCGCCGGCACATCGACGTAAAGACGGTCGAAGTGACCCGGCCGGAGATCGACCCGCAACTGGTGGCCGAAGACATTTGCGAGCAACTGGAGAAGCGGGCCAGCTTCCGGCGGACGATGAAGCAGGCCATCCAGCGGGCGATGGAGAACGGCGCGAAGGGCGTGAAGTTGCAACTGTCCGGCCGGCTCGGCGGGTCCGAAATGGCCCGGTGCGAGAAGGGCATGGACGGCAGCATCCCGCTCAGCACGCTGCGGGCGAAGGTGGACTACGGGTTCGCCGAGGCCAGCACGCCGCAGGGCAACATCGGCGTGAAATGCTGGATCAACAACGGCGACTATCTGACCGGGGAGATCAACGATGCCACTGATGCCCAAGCGGGTCAAGTATCGAAAAAGCCAGCGCGGCGTCGTAAGGGGTAACGCGACCCGTGGCAACTACGTTGCCTACGGCGAATTCGGTCTGCAAGTACTCGACCGCGGCTGGCTGACGGCCGAGCAGATCGAGAGCGCTCGCGTGACCATGACGCGGTTCGTGTCGGGTGAGGGCCGCTACTACCTGCGGGTGTTCCCGCACAAGAGCGTCACCGCCATCCCGGCCGAGACGCGAATGGGCAAGGGCAAGGGCGAGCCGGAGTACTGGTGTGCGGTGGTCAAGCCGGGCACCATACTATTCGAGCTGGGCGGCATCCCCGAGCAGACGGCCAAAGACTGTCTGGCCCGGGTGGCGTACAAGATGCCGTTCAAGTGTCGGTTCGTGACCCGGCGGCCGAGCGTGTAGGGCACGTCTGGCGTGCCGGGGTTGGGGTGGCAGTTGCGAAGCACGGCACGCCCTGCGTGCCTTACGAGACCGAGACATGAAAGCTAAAGAGATCAAGGGGCAGAGCGGGGAGAACCTCGCCCAGACCCTGGGCGAAACTGAGAAGCACCTGTTCCAGCTCCGCTTCCAGTCGGCCACCGACCGGCTGGAGACGCCGAGCGAGATTCAGAAGGCCCGGCGGGCTATCGCCCGCATCAAGACCGAGCAGCGGTCCCGCGAGCTGGCCGCCGACGCCAAGCTATCGGCCGGCGACGCCGCCGCCCGTGTGGCCGACCTGGAGCAAACGGCCGACGGCCCCGGCAAGCGGCGGATTCGGCGGGCCATCGCCCGGCTCGGCCCGCTGACGGCGAATGCCCCGGCTCCCACGACTACGCCGGCCGCCCCCGCGGCCCTGAAGGGGAAGTAAGCGATGGCCGACGCAGCCAAGCCCGCCACCGCCGACGCGGGGCCGCACGGACGAGTCGTCACCGGGGTGGTGACCGGGGACAAGAACAGCAAGACCCGGCGGGTCGAGATCGACCGGCTTGTGAAGCACCCGAAGTACGGCAAGTTCGTCAAGCAGCGGACGGTGTGCTACACCCATGACGCTAAGGACGACAGCCACCTGGGCGACACGGTCGAGATTCAGGAGTGCCGGCCGATGAGCCGGACCAAACGGTGGGAGCTGCTGCGAGTTGTCACTCGCGCCCCCAGCCGGACACTGAGCAACCTGGAAGGTGCGGTCGCCGGGGCCGACGCGGGCAAAACGCCTACTCCGAAGCCGGCCGCCAAGAAGTAAGTACTCCGACGCCAGCGCCTTGAGGGTTGACCGATGATCCAGATGTATTCCTTCCTCGACGTGGCCGACAACACCGGCGCCAAGGAAGTCATGTGCATCCAGGTGCTGGGCGGCAACAAGCGGCGGGTGGCCAACCTGGGCGACGTGATCCGCGCCAGCGTCAAGAAGGCGCTGCCGGGCGGAGACGTGAAGCCGGGCGACGTGGTGAAGGGTGTGATCGTCCGCACCAGGGTCGCCACCCGACGGGAGGACGGCTCCTACGTGCGGTTCGACCGCAACGCCCTGGTGCTGCTGGACAACGACAACAACCCGCGTGGCACCCGCATCTTCGGGGCGGTGCCCCGCGAGCTGCGGGTGAAGTACAACAAGATCATCAGTCTGGCGTCCGAAGTCGTCTGAGCGGCGGGCCACCAAGCTAGGAACCGGACATGTACATTCGCAAAGACGACGTGGTGGCCGTGCTGGCCGGGGACGACAAGGGCAAGCGCGGCCGGGTGCTGCGCGTCCTCCGCACCAAGAACAAGGTGGTGGTGGAGGGCATCAACAAGGTGTACAAACACTTGAAGCCCAGTCGCACCAACCCGCAGGGCGGCCGGCTGTCCAAGGAGATGCCGGTGGACGCGAGCAACGTGTCCCTGCTCGACCCGAAGACCAACACCCCGACCCGGGTGGGCGTGCGGTACCTGCCGGACGGCTCGAAAGAGTTGTTCGCCAAGAAGAGCAAGGCCCGGCTGCGGGTGCTGAGCAAGCCGGACCCCAAGTACGCGACCACGAAGTAATGACCCGCCCGGATCCGGCCCGTTTCTGCGGGCGGGGGTAGTCGAACCGAGGACGACCGATGGCCGACACGCCCAAACCGACTGGCACCCCTGCCGCCGACCCGAAGACCACCCGGTTCGCGGACAAGTATGCCGCCGAAGTGCGGCCGGCGCTGGCCCAGAAGTTTGGCCGGACCAACGTTAACAGCCTGCCCAAGCTGACGAAGATCGTCATCAACATGGGCGTGGGCAAGGCCATTCAAGACAAGAACCGCATGACCGAGGCGGTCGAGCACCTGACCGCCATTGCCGGTCAGAAGCCGCAGATCACGAAGTCTCGTATCGCTGTGAGCGGGTTCCGGCTGCGGCAGGGTCAAGAGGTCGGGTGCCGGGTGACGCTCCGCGGCAAACGGATGTACGAGTTCCTGGACCGGCTGATCAACCTGGCCCTGCCCCGCATCCGCGACTTCCGCGGGGTCAACCCGAAGTCGTTCGACGGCAACGGGAATTACAACATGGGCTTGAGCGAGCAGCTCGTGTTCAGTGAGATCAACCCGGACAAGGTGACGTTCACGCAAGGCATGGACATCACCATTTGCATCAGCCAGCGGAGCGACGACGAGGCCCGCGAGCTGCTGAAGGCGTTCGGGATGCCGTTCCGCGAGTGAGTCCCCCGCACACCGCGGAACGGCCGGCCCGCGAGTTCGGGTCGGAACGCCGCACCGGAGAAGGTTGAATGTCCACGACCGCGAAGATGGCCCGGTACAAGCTGCAACTGGCGTCGCTCGCCGCCCACAAGGCCGAGCTGGCCAAGCCGGAAGGGCAGCGGGACGCCAGCAAGCTGCTGCGGCCCCGCGACCTGATCCGCATCCGCCGCCGCTGCCAGATCACCGGCCGCAGCCGCGGTAACCTGGCCAAGTTCGGCGTCTGCCGGATCATCTTCCGGGACCTGGCGTCGAGTGGCCTCATCCCCGGCGTCCGCAAGGCGTCCTGGTAACACCCCCGCGATCCGGAAAGGAGAGACCCTGCCATGATGACCGACCCGATCGCGGACATGCTGACCCGCATCCGCAACGCCAGCCACGTCGAGAAGCCGGCCGTCGAGATGCCGGCCACCAAACTGAAGGTGGCCGTGGCCAAGGTGCTGGCCGAGGAGGGCTTCGTCCTCGGCTTCCGCACCGGCAAGCACGACAAAATTACCGACGCGTTCGTCGAGTCGAGCGACCTGAGCCAGCCGCACGTCACCCTTCAGGTGTTCCTGAAATATGGGCCGGACGGCGAGCGGGTGATCCGCCACATCCAGCGGTACTCGAAGCCCGGTCGCCGGGTGTACCAGGGGTACAAGGACGTCCGCCGCGTGCTGGACGGGTTAGGCATCGCCATCCTGAGCACCAGCAGGGGCGTGCTGAGCGACCGCCAGGCCCGCCGGGAAAAAGTCGGCGGCGAGATTCTCGCCACCGTTTGGTGACGCCCGAACACACGGCTCCGACCCGGCCCCCCGTTTGTGCGGGGCCGGTGAAGCCGCGGAGGACTTGCTATGTCGCGGATCGGCAAGGCGCCCGTTGAGATACCGGCCGGCGTCAAGGCTAGCGTGGCCAACCGGCTGGTCAAGGTTGAAGGGCCGAAGGGCAAGCTGGAGTTCACCCACCACCCGGCAATGGTGGTGAAGGTGGACGGGACTAAGCTGACGGTCGAGCGGCCGGACGACGTCCGTCAGAACCGTGCCTTGCACGGGCTGACCCGGGCGCTGGTCAACAACATGGTGGTCGGGGTCAGCAAGGGGTACGAGAAGAAGCTGAAGATCGAGGGCGTCGGCTATCAGGCCGTGGCCAAGAGCGGGACGGTGGGCGGCAAGTCCGTGAACGGCGTGGAGCTGATGGTCGGTTTCGCCAACAAACCGCACCACCTGCCGCCGGACGGCGTGGCCGTGGCCGTGCCCGACCCGACGACCATCGTGGTGACCGGGGCCGACAAGCAGAAGGTCGGCCAGTTCGCCGCCGAAATCCGGGCCAGCAAGAAGCCGGAGCCGTACAAGGGCAAAGGCGTGCGGTACGAGAACGAGGTCGTCCGCCGCAAGGAAGGCAAGTCCTTCTCGGCCAAGAGCTAGCAACCGTCGGGTGGGCCGAGTCTTCGCGACCCACCGCATAGTACCGCCCGCCGCCGGCGGGCCACGAAGACTCGGCACACCCGACAGAAGCCACCGAACCCGGGCAGCACGATGGACGCACAGAAACTCAAGGCGAAGCGGTCGGTGCGGCGGAAATTCCGCGTCCGGAAGACCATCCGCGGGTCGGCCGCGAAGCCCCGGCTGAGCGTCCACCGCACTAACCTGCATATTTACGCCCAACTGATCGACGACGACGCCCAGGCGACCCTGGTGGCCGCGTCGAGCAACGATAAAGACACGGCGGTCGATTACGGCGGAAACGTTAAGGCGGCCGCGGCCGTGGGCACCGCGCTGGCCGCCAAGGCGATGGCCAAGGGCATCAAGGTGGCTGCCTTCGACCGCGGGCCGTTCCGCTTCCACGGCCGGTTGAAGGCGCTGGCTCGGGCCGCGACCCAGGGCGGGCTGGTCTGCACCGGGCTGACCGACGAGCCGAAAAAGGCCAAGGCGACGACCGCCCCGGTGGTCAAGAAGGAGAAGGCGCCGAAGGGCGAGGGCAAGCCGGCCAAGGCACCCGCCAAGGCGTAGACTGACCGAGCGATTCCCCCGGGGCCGCGTGTCCCGTTCACCGTACAGCAAGGGTACAAGTTATGGCACGCGAGCGCGGGGGGCGGAACGAGAGCCGCACCGGCGAGGGCATGACCGACTACGTGGTGCGGATCAGCCGCTCCGCATGCGTGGTCAAGGGCGGCCGGCGGTTCAGCTTCAATGCCCTGGTCGTCGTCGGCGACAAGGGCGGCCGGGCGTCGTTCGGCTACGGTAAGGCCAACGAAGTGCCGCCGGCCGTGGAGAAGGCCATCAAGGAAGGCGAGGCGGCTGCCCGCCGGTGCCGCAAATTCAACCTGAAGGGCGACACCATCCCGCACCGGGTCATCGGCCGGTTCGGGGCCAGCCGGGTCATCATGGTGCCGGCCGGGCCGGGCACCGGGGTGAAGGCCGGGCCGGGCGTCCGCGAGGTGCTGACGGCCGCCGGGATCGCTAACATCCTGACCAAAGTTCACGGCAGCTCGAACCCGATCAACCTGGTCAAGGCCACCCTGGACGGCCTGCAACAACTGCGGACCCGCGAGCAAGTCGCGGCCCTGCGGGGGGTGGCGATCTAATGGACCTGACTCACCTGGGCGACGGCGTCCAAAAGCGGAAGCTCAAGAAGCGGGTCGGCCGGGGCATCGGCTCCGGGCACGGCAAGACGGCCACCCGCGGCATGAAGGGGCAGTACGCCTCGGCCGGGGCGCAGATGTTCGGCACCCTGTTCATCGGCGGCACCACGCCGCTGCACCGCCGGGTGCCCAAGCGGGGGTTCAGCAACGCCACCTTCGCCAAGGTGTACGCCGAGGTGAACGTCGAGGACTTGGACCAGTTCGACGCCGGCACGGCGGTGGACATGGCCAAGCTGAAGGAGGTGCGGCTGGTCAACGGCACCTTCGACGGGGTCCGCATTCTGGGCAACGGCGACCTGACCAAGAAGCTGACGGTGACGGCCGACCACTTCACCAAGACGGCCCTGGCCAAGATCGAGGCCCAGGGCGGCAGCGTGACGGTGATCCCGAAGCCGAAGAAGCCGGTGCGGAGCAAGATGGGACAGGGCAAGAACTCGGCCAAGCCGAAGAAGACGGCCGACGAGAAGAAGTAGGGCCGGGGCGAGCGGCCGGCGTGAGCCGGTCCGGTGGTGGAGGCCTCAGCCGGACCGGCTCACG
>JAYVUZ010000204.1:0-24678 GCA_043787415.1 Fimbriiglobus sp.
CCGGCGTAGCCGGCCTGTTCTGGGCGTTCGCTGCCCTCGCTCGTCCGGCCTGAGCGACCAAGAAGCCGCTCACCAGTCCCTACGCTGAGGCCACTACCCCAATTTGATGGCACCGTCATGCCGCCAATCCAATTGTCGGAAGAAGTCTATTCCTGTACTGGCGGCACAACGACACTGCTGTTATCACTGAAACAAACGCCAAAAGCAAAATTTAACGAAAAGGGCACGAATCTTAACGGATATGTTGATTCAGATTGCTCATTTCATACACGAAGAGATTCCGAATCCGGAAAGAATATTATCGATGGCAATGTCAGTTGTCCGTGGGTAGCCAAAGAGCAAAAATTATATTTTAATTCCTACGGCGGGTACTACTCCTTACTGAATTAGCCTTTTTATCAAGTTTACGCCGGCGTTGGCATGAATCGGTACTTTCGACCAGACTTTCTGGCATCAAAAGACCCGTCTAGCGTGGGTTCAATTTTCAGATTTAGCGTCAAAGACGGGTCACACAATGGCACGAAATGCCTCGTCGTACGTGCCGATGCCATCAAACCCGAGCGTGCGGCGGACACGATTCACTACCTCGACCCGTCTAACTTCTTGGTCTTGGCCGTCGAGCGGACTCGCACATTTCGATCGAGCACCCGCCGGTTCGAGCCGCTTCGTGAGCTGATTAAAGTCAGCTACGGCCCGCCGGAGCCGGACACAGGCCTCCCGTTCCCGATCAAGGTAAAAGGCCAATTTGTCACGACGGACGGCACAAGATATCCGGCCGTGGATGTGACTTTTACCGAATACCGCCGGCACACCCCGAAGCCGGACGAGCTGGATGTCGAGAAAGTGCTGGGTGTCAAGAAGCCAAGTATTCCGCCGCGGCCGCCACTACCGCCAGAGGGTACCTACCTGGACCCGGGGCAGCCAGCCCCGCCCAATGACTGTGCGTGAGGGCGGCTCACCGTCATGGTGGTGGTACGCCGGGGGCGGGCTGCTGGCGGCGGTGGCCGTGGTGATCGGCTACCGAGTCCGCCGCCGGGCCGGCTGACCGGCCCGGTCCGGCGAACGCGGTCCGCCAGTGTGTCTCATGGTTCGCACGCCGGCGACAACCCCGGTTTCCGCCGCAAGTCGTTGGCCGGCAAGGTTGGTTCGCACCCGGCAATTGGTTCGCACGGCCGGGGTGTGCGGCGTGAGAACCAATCCGGCGGCCACCCCGCATCCCCCCTCCGGCTCCCGCGGCATCCCGACGGGCCACCCCCCCGGCCGCGGCCGGCACCGTCGCCTTCTCCGACAAATCCGCCGCGCACCGCCGGCAAACGTGAGCTACGGTTTGGCAACGTCCCGCTCATGTCGGCGGGTTCCCGCAGGTGTCTCATGGCCCAGCCGCCCGCCCGCCCGCCCGGCCAAACGTCGTCCGCCCGCATGACCGGGCCGACGGCCGTCGAGCTGCTCCGCGAGGCGCTGGCGTCCGCCCGCACCCAGGACAAGGGCCGCACCCGCGACCTGCTCCGCCTGGCGGTGGCCAAAGACCCGACCAGCGAGACCGCCTGGCAGTGGCTGGCCGGCGTCGCCGAGTCGCCGCTGGAAGCCACCACCGCCCTGGAAAAGGTGCTGGCCCTCAACCCGAACAACGGCAAGGCCATCCAGGACGTCCGCAAGGTGCGGCTGGAGGCCGGCATCCTGGCGGCCAAGGCGAAAGACCTGCCGACCGCCCGCCGGCTGCTCAAGATGGCCGTGGCCGACGACCCGACCGGGGAGACCGGCTGGGTGTGGCTGGCCGGCGTCACCGACTCGCCCCGGGACGCCATCGCGCACCTGCAGAAGGCGCTGGCCATCAACCCGAACCTGGCCGCCGCCCGCAAGGGCATCGCCTACTACCAGCGGAAGTTGGCGCCCGTCCCGACCGCCGCCGGGCCGACCTGCCCTGTAACGACCCTGCGGCCGGCCGCCCCGCCCCCGCCCCCGGCCGGCGGCACGGTCCTGATCGTCGAGCCGAGCCGCACCCTGCGGAAGCTGATCGGCCTGACCCTGGCGGCCGACGGGTACACGGCCAGCGAGGCCGAGGACGTGCGGGAGGCCGGGGAGATGATCGCCGCCAACGGCCCGCCGGCCGTCTTGGTGACGGCCGCTAGCCTGCCGGACGGAGACGGGTACGAGCTGATCCGGGCCGTCCGGGAGCGGTGCTTCGGGTCGGTGCCGGCGGTGCTGCTGACCGACCGGGAAGGGGTGTACGACCGCGGCCGCGGCCGCCGGGCCGGGGTGGACAGCCACCTGCCCAAGCCGCTGCGGCCGGCGGCCCTGCGGGCAGCGGTGCGGGCCGGCCGGGCGCCGGCGGAGGTGCAGGCGTGAGTACGACGACCCTCCGCAGCGACCTCGGCGAGGACGCGGTCAGCCTATACGGCCCGCTGCCGGACGACCCGCTGTTCCTCACCCCGCCGCCGCGGGGGCTGACGCCCCCGGCCGAGCCGCCGCCGGCCACCGCCGCCCCCGACCCGGTCGCCTGGCAGGCCGAACTGGTGGAACTGCTGGCGGCCGTCGAACACGTCCGCTGGGGCCTCCGCGGGCTTCGGCCGACGGCCGGCGGGGCGGCCCTGCTCAGCTTCGCCGAGGGCACGTTGCAGGCGTGCGAGGGGCTGGCCCAAGAGACGTCGTTCGCCGCCCACACCGCCGACGCCCAGTCCGAGGCCGTCGCCAAAGCCGGGTCGTTCGTCAGCAAGCTGGCCCAGATGCGGCCGACCCCGGGCGGCGGCGGGCTGTTCCGCAGCGTGTTCTCGGCCTTCGCCCCGGAGGCCGCCCCGCTCCACCCCCTGGCCGTCCAGGACGCGCTGCAGTCGCACCACGAGGCGCTGAACGCCTACTTCGCCCTGTTCACCGACCACTTCCAGTCGAGTAAGGCGGCCCGCGGCTGGGTGGACGCGGCCAGCGGCTTCCTGGCCGACTACAAGGCCATGATCCGCGACCTGGCGTGAGCCGCTACGGACGCCGGAACCCCCGTAGCGTCGTCACCCGGCGGAAGCCCAGCCGCTCGTACACCCCCAGCCCGTCCGGGCTGGCTTGTAGCGTGGCCGTTCGCACCCCACTCGCTCGCCCCGCGGTCAGGACCGACCACAGCAGCCGGCTGGCCAGCCCCTGTCGGCGGTGGCTCTCCTCGGTGGCGACGTACTGCACGCTCAGGTCGTCGCCGAGTGTCAGCGTGAGGGCCACGCACACGAACGCCCCGCCGTCGCGGACACCGTGGGCGCGACGGCGGTCGTCCCGCACCGCCGACACCAGCGGGGTGAAGACGCCGGACTGGCCGTAGGCCCGCTCGTTCAGATCGCCGAGGGTCGTCAGCGACGGCACTTCGATGGTCGCCGTGTCGCCGGCAACAAGGTCGGCGAGGTCGAGGCCCAGGCACGGGGTAGCGATGCCCGGGTCTTTCACCCGGCCCGCAGCCGCGTCGGCCACGGCCCACCGGCAGCCGGGCAGCAGCGGATCGTCGGCCGGCGGGGTGACGCCGACCGGCACCACCGCCCCGTCGAACCACGGGTTGTCGGCCGCCGCGGGGGTCCGCCCGCCGACCGCGTCCGGCTGCCGCACCTCGGCACTCGGGCTGACGCCCCAGCGGGCGAGTACGGCGAGCATCTCGCCGAACCCGCAGACGGACCGCCGGGCCGGGTCGGTATCGTCGGTCATGCGAACCTCGGGACGTGGTCAGGCATTGACACCGCCGGCCGGAAACGGTTCGCGTAAGATGCCCCCATGCCGTCGCCGCTACGTGCGTTCGTCGCCCTGGTCTGGTTCGCCGTCCGCCGGCAGGCCCGGGTGCGGGCGCTGGGCGGGGTGGCCGCCGGGCTGCTAGGCCTCATGGCCGTCACCGTCGGGCTGAACACCCGGTCCCCCGGCTGGCAGTTGCTCGATCAGACCTCCCGGTCGATGCGGATGCCGGTGCGGGACATCCCGGATTGGTTCACCCAGGTCCAGGGCCAGATCGCCGGTCCGGCCCACCTGGCGGCCGAGCTGAGTTTGGTCGGCGGGTTTCGGGCCGCCCTGCTGGACGACAAGTTCCGGGCCGACTGGGCGGTGCTGAGCTTCACCCGGGCGGTCGAAATCGGCCTCTACCTCGGGTTCCTGCTGCCGCTGTTCACGCTGGCCTACGGCACCGCCGCCGTCGGCGGCGAGCGGGAAGGCCGGACGCTCCTCTGGCTGCTCACCCGGCCGCTGCCGCGGTGGGCCGTCTACCTGGGCGAACTGCTCGGCGCCCTGCCGTGGGGGCTGCTGGCCGGGGTCGGCGGGCTGGCCGTGCTGTGCCTGGCCGGCGGCGACGTGGGCCGGGAGGTGCTGGCCGTCGGCTGGCCGGCCGCCGCCGCGGGTAGTGTGGCCTTCACCAGCCTGTTCGTGCTGGTCGGGGCGGCGTTCCGCCGGCCGGCGGTGGTCGGCCTGGTGTACGTCTTCTTTTTCGAGACGCTGGTGGCCAGCCTGCCGGGCAGCCTGAAGCAGCTCAGCCTGAACTACTACGTCCGGTCGCTGCTGTACAATGCGACGAGGGATCGGCTGACCGCCGTCGCCCCGGCCGGGCTGGACGTGTACTCCCCGGCTGACCCGGCCACCGCCTGGACCACCCTGGCCTTGGCCGCCGTCGGGTTCAGCCTGCTCGGCATGTGGCTGTTCGGCCGGCAGGAACCCCAGGACGAAACCTGAGTTCACCACAGAGACGCGGAGGGCACAGAGAAAACAAGTACAAGTTTTAATACAAGTCTGAATTCTGCTTTTACTCTTCTCTGTATCTTTGTGGTGTCATCATGGTTCCCCTTCACGGCTACCGCGGCGACCCGACGCCCCCGCCGCTGGTGCTGCGGCCGGGCGGCCCGACGGTGGCCGTCAGCCGGGAGGCCGGGGCGCGCGGGACGACCGTGGCCGAGCTGGTCGGCAAGCGGCTCGGCTGGACGGTGGTGACGCAAGAGCTGCTCGACTTCCTGGCCGAGGACGACCCCGCCGACCTGGAGAACGAGCTGACCGACACGGCCCGGCTGTGGGCGGTCGCCGGCTGGCGGAACCTGGTTCAGGCACGGGGGCTGTCGGCCGACGCCCCGGCGGCGGCGGTGGCCCGTCGGCTGTTCGCCCTGGCCGCCCGGGGGAACGTGGTGGTGGTCGGCCGGGGCGCCGGATTCGTGCTGCCGGCGGCGACCACCCTCAGCGTCCGGCTGGTAGCCCCGGCCGCCGACCGGGCCAACTCCCTGTCCGACCGGCTGCGGCTGCCGGCGAGTGCTGCCGTCGCCGAGCGGGACAACCGGGACCGCGGCCGGGCCGAGTTTCTGACCGCGCTCAGTGACGTGCCCATTGACGACCCGACCGGCTACGACCTGCTGCTGAACGTGGCCCGGCTGGGGGCCGACGGGGCGGCCGACGTGGTCGCCGCCGCCGCCCGCCGCAAGTTCCCCGACGTGCCGGCGTGACCGCCTTCGACCAGTTCCGTGCCGCCGCGGACCGGCTCAAACCGCGGACCGCGGTCGTGCTCGGCAGCGGCCTCGGCGGCGTCACCGCCGGGTTCGAGGTGGTGGAGTCGGTGCCCTACGCTGTGGTGCCGGGGCTGCCGCCGCCGACGGTGGCCGGGCATTCCGGCCGGCTCAGCATCGGCACGTGGGCCGGGGTGCCGGCGGTGGTCTGTTCGGGGCGGGTGCATTTCTACGAGGGCCACCCTTGGGACCGGGTGACGCGGCTGGTTGAGTTGGTCGCCGACCTCGGGGTGCGGACGCTGCTGCTGACCAACGCCGCCGGCGGCATCCGCCGCGACCTCAACCCCGGCGACATGATGGCCGTCACCGGGCACCTGAAGCTGCTCGGCCCGGCGGCGTGGCGAGACTTCGCCGTGCGGTCGCCGTACTCACCGCGACTGCGGGACCTGGACCCGACGCTGCCCGCCGGGGTGTACGCGGCACTCACCGGCCCGTGCTACGAGACGCCGGCCGAGATCCGGGCGCTGGCCGCCGCCGGGGCCGACGCGGTGGGCATGTCCACGGCCGTTGAGGCCGAGGCGGGAGCGGCACGGGGGCTGGAGGTGTTGGCGGTCAGCACGATCACCAACAAGGCGGCCGGGCTGGGCGACGGCCCGCTGTCGCACGCCGAAGTGGAGCAGACGGCCAAGCTAGCCGTCGGGCGGCTGGGTGGGCTGGTCGGCCGGCTGCTGGTCGGGGCGTGATAGCCGGCGAGGTATAATGACCGTCAGTGCAACCTTTGAGGCCACTCCAATGACTTATCAAGCCGTGTTCGAGGGCGGCGTGTTCCGCCCGACCCAGCCGGTCGATCTGCCTGACGGCAGCGTGGTGACCGTTAACCCGGCTGACGAGTCGCCCGAGGTCGAGGCGCACCGGCTGCGGGTGATCGAGTTGCTGTCTCAGTCGTTCAACACCGACCAACCAGACTTGGCCGCCCGACACAACGAGCATCAGCCGTGAAGCGGTGGCGAACCGTCTTCGTGGACACGGTCGGGCTGCTGGCCCTGTGGAATCGTCGTGACCAGTGGCACACCGCCGCGGTGACGGCGTTCGTCCCGCTGGCCACCGGGCCGGTGAGACTGGTTTCCACCACAGCCGTGTTCTTGGAGTGCGGCAACGCGGCTTGTCGGACGCCGTTTCGTGGCCAGGTGACGCCGACTATGAGTCGGATGGCGGCGGCCGGCGACCTCCTCGTGCCGACCGACTCCGACGTGGTCAACGCCTGGGCGGCTTATGACAGGGGCGAAGCTAACAACGCCGGCGTCGTGGACCAGATAAGTTTTGCCGTGATGCGGCGGCTGCACCTGACCGAGGCGTTCACCAACGACGGCCACTTCCGGGCGGCCGGATTCATCACCCTGTTCTGAGCCGGGGGTACATGTTGCGGACTCGTCGCCGTCGGCTACTCGCGCTCGCCGCCCTGTTCGCCGCCGTCGCCGGCTGGTGGTGGTGGGCCAGCCGGCCGGCCCCACTGACCGCCGAGGAGCGGCATTTCGTCGGCTGGTGGCGGTCGCCTGACTGGAAGCCGCCAGGGCCGCGCGACCCCGACCCGTGGTGGCCGACCGCCGTCGAATACCGGGCCGACCGCACCATCCGCGTACGGCGGGAGAACGTCCGCACCGGCAAAATCACCTACACGGTGCCGCACGAACTCTGGCGGGCTGAGGCGGGCGAGCTGATCTCCTCGTTCCCCCGGCCCAACCGGGACATCGCCCGCGAGCTGCGGCGGGCCGACTTCCGCATCCGCCACGAGTACATCTTCGAGGTGATCTGGCAGGGGCCGGACCGCTACACCTTCGAGCGGTACAAGATTCCCGGCTTCCAGTCTACGGATGGTCGCGGCTGGCCGGTGTGGGAGCGGGTCCGCTGTGACCCGCCGGCCGACGCCCCGTAGTCACTTCTTGCCCGCCAGGTGTTCGACCGCCTTCGCCAGCACCTTGTCCGCGTACCCGTCTGGCTTCTTCGCCGCCGCGCCGGCCCCCGGCTTGCCGGGGATCACCTCCAGCGCCCGCAAGTGGTCGTAGTACCCTTTGCGGTCGGCGTCGGTCAGCGGCACCTCCAGCCCCGGGTCTGGCCGCACCCCCCAGGCGTCGGTCGGCTTGCTGTCCGGCCAGCGGTGGATGCTACCGCCGCCGGCCCGCCGCCACTGCTCGCCGGTCAGCTTGACGGCCGCCCCGCCGTCCAGCGGGTACACCCGCTGCACGCTCCCCTTGCCGTAGCTCCGCTCGCCGGCCACCACCGCCCGCTTGTTGTCCTGCAAGGCCGCCGCCACGATCTCGCTGGCACTGGCACTGTTCGCGTTCACCAGTACCACCATCGGCAACTGAGCCGGGTCTTCAAGGCTGGCGTCGCCGGCCGCCGCCGCCCACTGTCGGCCGCCGCCCCGGCGGTCTTCGGTGGTGACAATCGGCCCGCCGGCCAGGAACAGGTCGGCCACCTTGACCGCCTGGCTGAGCAGCCCGCCGGGGTTCTCCCGCAGGTCCAGCACCAGCGACTTGGCCCCCTGTTTCCGGGCCTCGGCCACGGCCGCCGTCAGCTCCCGCTCGGTCTTCTCGCTGAACTGGACGAGCCGCACCAGGGCGACGCCGTTGGCCTTGTCGGCGACGTAGTCCCACTTGGTCGGGTCGGCCGGGTCGCGTCCGGCCCCGCCGACGGCGTGCAGCTCGATCACCGCCCGCTTGAGCGGCACCGCGAACGGCCCGCTCGCCACGTCCCGTAGGAAGGTGAGCGTCACGCTCGATCCCGGCTCACCCTTGATGATCTTGCGGGCGTCTTCGATGCGGAGGTCTTCCGTCGTCTTGTCCCCGATCTTTAGGATCAAGTCGTCGGCCCGCACCCCGGCGTCGTAAGCCGGGGAGCCGGGGATGGGCGACTCGACCTGGAGGAACCGGCTCTTCACGTCCCGCTTGAGCAGGATGCCGACGCCGCCGAACTGCCCCTCCGTCTGGGTGTTGAACGCCTCGAACTCCGCGGCCGAGAAGTACTGGCTGTACGGGTCCAGCCGCTCCAGCCCGCCGTTGATCATGTCCTCCACCAGCTTCCGCTTCTCGTCCGGGGTGAGCGGGCGGACGTAGTTCTTGTCCACCTCGGCCAGCACGTCCACGATGGTCCGCACCAGCTTGTAGTCCTCGCTGGCCGGCGGCGGGCTGGCGGCCAGGTACAGGCACCCGGCCACCGTCGCCGGCAGGGCGAGCATCCAGACGAGGTTGCGGCGGGACATGACGGGCCTTAAGCGGGAAGTCGGGCGGTCACGCGGATTGTACCTTGCGGACGGGTTGAGCGGGAGCCGACCCCGGCTTCGCGTCGGCGGCCGACAATTTTCCCTCAAGCCGCCCAGCCTGCCCGACCGGCGCGGGTAACTTTCTGGGACAAGTCAAAGACGACATCCGCAGGAGGGCGATCGTGTACACGCTTGTTCTTATGACGAGCCTCTCGGCCGCCCCGGACGCGGTCGAGTTCAACGGCTTCTTCCGCCGGCTGTTCAGCTTCGGCGGGCACTCGTGCTGCGGCGGCAGTTGCACCGGCAGCGGGGCCGGCACCGGCAGCCGGCTGCGGGCCTATGGCACCTGTTGCGGCGGCAGCGGCCGGGGCTACGGGTCGTGCAGCGGGTCCAGCTTCGCGGCCGGCAGTTGTACCGGCAGCGGCTACCTGCCCTGTTCCGGCGGCGGGCAAATGTCCGCCCCGATGGGGTTCGACCCCGGCCTGGCGATCCCGTCCACGGCCACCCAATACTACTACCCCAGCTACTACCCGATGAGCGAACCCGGCGGCTGCTTCGGCAGCGGCCTCGGCGGTTCGATGCCGATGATGACCAACCCGAACATCCCGCCGGTGCCGGGGCTGGGCCAGCCGTACTCGCCGCCCACGCCGGCCATCCCCGGCGAGGTGAATGACACCCCCGGGCGGAACACCAGCTTCGCGGCCGGCGGCGGCCGGGCCACGGTGGTGGTCAAGCTGCCGACCGACGCCGTGCTGTACGCCGAGGGCCGGCGGCTCAACCTGGCCGGCGGCGAGCGCACCTTCACCACCCCGCCGCTGCCGACGGGCGACTGGGGATACACATTCCGGGCCGAGTACACCCGGGACGGCGAGACCATCAGCCGCACCAAGCGGATCGGGGTGAAGCCGGGCGACACGCAGGTGATCGAGTTCGTCGAGGCCGGCCTGGCCCGCACCACCAAGCTGGAGTCGGCCCCGTTCCCGCCGGCCTTGAAGACAGCTAGCGTGCCGACGGTGGTGCCGCCGCCGGGTGCCGGCATCGGGCGGGGGGGGCCGGAGCCGGCGACGCTCACCATCAAGCTGCCGCCGGGGGCGACGCTGACGGTGGACGGCAAGCGGCTGGATCGCAGCGGCGAGTTCAAGACGCCGCCGCTGACGCCGGGCAAGGAGTACACGTACAAGATGCAGGCCGAGCTGATGAGCAACGGCCGGCCGGAGCGGACCGAGACAACGCTGCCGGTGCGGGCCGGCGAACTGGTGACGCTGAACGTGGCCGACATGCTCAAGAAGTGAAGTTCTCGTAGGGTGGTGCCGAGTCTTCGAGGCCCACCGTCGGGCGGTTTCACCCGCACGGTGGGCCTCGAAGACTCGGCACCACCCTACGAGAACGCACACCAATCGATCAGCCCACGTACGGCTGCCCAGTATCGCTCTGGATCGACCACTTCCAGCCCGAGATGCCCGCCGCCGGCGAACACCACGCACTCGGCCCGGTCGCCCAGCCGGTCGCGGATCGCCTCCGCCTCGGCAGGTGTCGCCAGCCCATCTTCGCCCCCGGCCAGAACCAGCACCCGCACCCCGGCTGGCGTCCGCTTCGCCTCTTCGACCGGCGAGATGCGGTGGGCGTCCGGCAGTGCCACCGGGGCCACCGCCCGCATCCCGGCGTAGGCGACCACGGCCGGCACCAGCGGCATCCGCAGCCGTAGCCGGTTCCAGACGGCCGTGTACAGGTCGGCATACGGGCACTCCAAGATGTATCCCCGCACCTCGGCCGGCAGGTCCGGGGCGGCGAACACCGCCGCCGCCGACCCGAGCGACTGACCCCACACCACCACCGGCCGGCCCGGGTGGTGATCCCGCAGCCAGGCGACGGCCGCCGCCACGTCGTGCCGGGCGCTCCAGCCGATGTCGTTCGTCTCGTCGTCCGAGTCGCCGTGCGCCCGCAGCGTCAGCATGAGCACCGAACAGCCGTCGGCCGCCACCCGCTCCGCTGGCCCGAGCAGGTGGCCGCGGCAGCCGCCGTTGCCGTGCAGCAGCAGCACCGTCGGGCGGTCCGGCCGGCCGGGCACGAACCACGCCCCCAGCCCGAGGCCGTCGGCGGATTGCAGCCGCAGCGGCGTGACGGTGCCCCAGCCGATAGCTGGCGGCGGCTCGGGGAACGGCCTCTGCATCCGGCTGCTGAGCTGTGCGACCACCGCCAGCGACGACGCCAGCCAGGCGACCACCAGCGTCAGGCCCCAGGCGACCACCCGGCGGAACCACAGCTTGCGGCGGCCGGTCATCAGTCCACCACCTTCACCGGCCGGGTCCGCTGGCCGGCCATCCACGGCTGTGCCGGCAGCTTCCGCAGCCAGTCGGACAGCGACGGGATGAACCCGAGGTCTTCGAGTACGTGCTGCTCGGCGATCTCCCGCACATGGACCTCTTTGCCGTCGCTGTTGGTGAGCGTCCGGCCGAACAGGTCTTCCAGCAGATAGATGCCGAAGGCCGAGTGGAACACCACCCGGTGCGTCACCTCGGCGTGGGCCATCTTGGTGCTGTCCATCTTCTCGTGGACGGCCAGGTAGTCGTCCGGCACCCCGCCCCACCGCTTGGCCGACGACGCGGCGTGGACCCACGGCTTGGCCACGGCTCAGTCCTCCAGCGGGCGCTCAACGACGCGGTACAGCCGAATACGGTCGGCGAACAGTTCCCACACGGACCGCTCGAATTCGGGGGTGAGCCGCGATCGGTGCTCCAGCCACCACCGCTGGAACTCTTCGCACACCCAGTAGTCGTCGCCGGGGAACTCGGGCGGGGCGAGGCCGACGGTCGCACACAGAGCGGCCATTCGCTCGGTCGGGAACTCGCGGCGGGTGAACACCAGGAACTGGACCGGCGTGTAAGCGGTTCGGACCTCAGCCGTGAGCCGGTCGGCCTCGGAATGGGCGGCCGCAGCGGTGGCGAATGCCCGCACCGGCACATGGGTGGTTGAACCGTCCCCGTGATAGGGTGCGAAGTCTGCCATCACCCCGACCTCGACGCTGGGCCGGCACACCACCCGCTCGACAACAAACACGGTTGTCACGCCAGCCCCCCCAGCTCGACCTCGACCACCTCGTAGAACCGCCGCCGTTGTCGCTTCGGCTTGACGAACGGGTCGCCGGTCGGCGGCAGCCGGCCGCCGATCTCGTGCCGCTCGGTCAGGCCGCGGCGGACGACTTCGGACAGCAACTCCGCTTCGGCCTCGGCCCGCTCGCGGGTGCGGTACACCGTCTGGGTTTCACCGCCCTCGTCGCCCGCGTACATCCATTCATCGTTGTAGTGCCAGTCTACTTGTACCACCGCATACGCTACCGGCGTCCGCACTGCTTCCCGCACCCGGTAGAACCGCACCTTGTCCAGCGGCTCCCACGCCGCCCGCCGCTGCGCCGGCGTCCAGCCGGGGTGTTCGAGGTCCCACCACGCCGACCAGTCCCGCTTGCCCTTGTCCAGCGGGGGCGGGGCGATGCCGTGGTCGGCCAAGTAGTCGCACAGGATGTCCGGCTGCCAGTGCGTCTGGTCGAACGGCACCGCCAGCCCGCCGGCGAACGGGTTGACCACCGCCCGCGCCCGCTCTTCTTCCGCGGATCGCAGGCCATCGGCCTCGGCGAACGTGTCGAAGGCGGCGACGCGGGCCTCACCCGGCAGGCGGTAGAAGGTGCCGTTCACCCGCCGCCAGTTCAGCCGCTCGCCTCGGACACGCAGCGTCGCCAGCGCCGGAGCGGTCATGAGCGTGGTGGCCAGGGCCATGAGGACCATCATGGCGAAGACGGTCGGACTAATGACCCCCAAGTCTAGCCCCACGGTGAGGACGATCAGTTCCATCAGGCCGCGGGTGTTCATCAGCCAGCCGACGGCCAGCGACTCCCGCCAGCCGTGGCCGGTCAGCCGGGCGGCAACCGCCGTGCCGCCCACTTTCCCGACAGTGGCCACCAGTACGACCGCCCCGCACCACAGCCAGTCGGCCGCACTGTCCACCAGTCCGATGCGAGTTTTCATGCCGGTGGCGGCGAAGAAGGCCGGCAGGAGCAGCACCGTCACCGGGTCGCGGAGCATCCGGTCGAACTCGCGGGCCAGCCGGCCGTCGTGCGGCAGGATGGCCCCGAACAGGAAGGCCCCGAACAGGGCGTGGATGCCGATCACTTCCGTGGCCAGGGCCGACAGCAGCACCCCCAGAAAGACCAGCGACACGGCCCCCGCCGGCAGCGGCCCGGCGCCCTCGTCCAACCGGCGGGCCAGCCGGCGGGCGAGTGGCCGCACCACGAGGAGCATGACCGCCACGAAGACGAGTGCCCCGCCGACCACCCGCACCGCCGACCCGACCTCGGCCCGGGCCACGCCGACCACCCCGGCCAGCAGGCACCAGGCGATCACGTCCCCGGCGGCGGCGGCGGCCAAGGCCAGCCGGCCGACCTCCGTGCAGTCGAGGCCGCGGTCGCCAAGAATGCGGGCCAGCACCGGGAAGGCGGTGACGGCCATCGCCACGCCGAGGAACAGGGCGAAGGTGAGCGGAGTCGCCCCGGCCGTGCCGTAAGTCGGGTACAGGAGGCCGGCCAGGCCGGCCCCCAGGGCGAACGGCACCGCGATGCCGGCGAGGGCCACGGCAATGGTGGCCCGGGCGCGGCCGACGAATTGGCCGGCGTCCAGTTCGAGGCCGACCAGGAACATATACAGGACGACGCCGAGCTGCGCCACTGCCTGGATGGCGGCGGGAACCTGACCGCCGGGGTCGAGGCTCGCCGGCGGCACGAGCAGGTGCATGGCCTCAGGCCAGACGGCGCCGAGCAGTGACGGGCCGAGCAGGATGCCGGCCGCCACCTCGCCGATGACCGCCGGCTGGCCCACCGCCCGCAGCAGCCGCCCGAGGACGGCTCCGGCAGCAATGACGGCCGCCAGGGTGGCGAAGACGTGGAGGACGACGTCCACCTTCACACGGGGCCTCGTGGTCGGCGTTTACGTTCGTAGCCCGACGCACGAGCGAGGAACGACATCCGCTCCGGGGGATATCGCTCCTCGCTTGCGCGTCGGGCTACGGACCACTTGGCGACCGACTCACGCCAGGGCCAGTTCCGGCTCCCGCTCGCGGGCGTCTTCCTCGGCCTTCAGCTCGGCGATCAGCGGCCACAGCTCGTCCACCGCGTCGTGGAACAGGTTGCCGATCAGCACGTCGGTGATCAGCCCCTTCTTGTCCGGGTGCCGGCGGACCAGCTTGCCGAAGTTCATGCCGTCGTAGAAGGCGCACACCAGCTTCCGCATCCGGCCCATGCCCTTGACGTACTCCGGCTCCCAGGCCCGCAGCTTGGCCTCGGAGGTGTCGCCGGCGGCCAGCCCGTCGCCCACGGCGTCGGCCGCCATGCCGGCACTGGTCAGCGCCAGCAGCACGCCGGACGAGTACAGCGGGTCGAGGAACCCGAAGGCGTCGCCGACCAGGCACCAGCCGTCGCCGGCCGCCTGCTTGGCCCGGTACGAATACTCCTTCTGCGCCCGGAACGTGTCGCACCGATTCGCGTTGGCGATCCGCGGCTGAAGCCCGGGGCAGCGGGCGACCTCTTCGAAGTAAATCTTCTCCAGCTCCTTCGAGTCCCGGTTCTGGAACAGGTAGTCGTGGCCGGCCACCACCCCGATGCTCACGATGTCGTCGTGCAGCGGGATGTACCAGAACCAGCCGGCCTTGTCCTTGGTTTGCAGCACCATCGTCGCCCCGCTGTTCTTGCCCTCGTCCCGGTAGGCGCCCTTCCAGTACGTCCACACGGCCGCCTTCTTGAGCAGCGGGTCCCACTCCCGCAGCTTGAGCTTGTCGATGATCAGGGACGACTGGCCGCTGGCGTCGATGACCACCTTGGCCCGCACCTCCCGCTCGGGGCCGTCCTCGGGCTTCACCCGGACGCCGACCGCCCGGGTGCCCTCGAACAGCACCTCCAGCACCCGGGCGCCCTCGTGGACCGCCACCCCGTGCTCGCGGGCGTTGGTCATGAGCAGGTTATCGAACTCGGCCCGGCGGACCTGCCACGTCTGGCTCGACTCGTGGGCGGCGTGGTCGGCGAAGTAGAACGGCTCGGACAGCCGGCCGTGTTCGGACACGAACTGCACCGAGTGCTTCTGCGTGAAGTGGCTGGCCTGCATCTTGGGCAGCAGGCCGAGCCGCTTGATGACGTGGTAGGTGTGCGGGATGAGCGACTCGCCGATGTGGAACCGGGGGAAGTGGTCCCGCTCGAACAGCTCGACCCGGTGGCCCTTCTGGGCCAGCAGCGTCGCCACGGCACTGCCGGACGGGCCGCCGCCGATCACGATCACGACGGGGGAAGTCATCGGGAGGTCTCCGTAGGGCACGGTTCACCGTGCCGTCTTGCCACCTGGGTGGGTGATGTCCGCTCCGCTCGCCGCCCGCCACCGACGGCACGGTGAACCGTGCCCTACAGCCAACTGCTGCCGTCCGGCTCGTGCGGCGCCCGGGCGAGTTTCAACAGTCCCGTCAACTGCCGCAACTGCTCGCCCGTCAGGTGCCCGAGTTGCCGTTCGTGGCAGGCCGCTAGCGGCCCGTGAACGTCTTCCAGCAAAGCCACACCAGCAGGAGCGATGCCGACCAGCACGGCCCGCCGGTCCTCCGTCGAGCGGGTCCGGTGGATGAACCCCCGCCCTTCCAGCCGGTCCAACATCCGGGTCACGTCCGGCGCCCGCGATACCAGCCGGGCCAGCAGCTTGGTACTCGGTACCGGCGCCGGGTGACCGGCTTTCAGCAGCCGCAGCAGGTTGTACTGCTGGGCAGTCAGATCCCAGTGCGCGAACAGTTCGTCCTCGAACGCCCGGAGGCGGTCGTAGGTCCGCCACAGGGCCAGGTAGGCTTCCTGAGCCAGCGAGTCGAACCGGCGGCTGGCAGTTTCTGCCATTAAAGACAATATAGCCGTCGGGACAGTGGTTGTCCAGACAATATTCTGGCTACCGCCGACTGTTCCATGCGGAACATCTGTACACATCGACTGCCAGCGTCGCCCGCTTGAGCCGTTCTTCGGCCGTCCAGTCGCCCGGCTCCAGCGTCCAGCCCGTGTCGGCGGCGAGTCGCCCGGTGACGGCGGCGGCCACCTGCTCGGCCGTCAGCGACACGCCGGCCAGTTCGTGGAGGCCGGCCAGCTCCGGGGTGAACGCGCTGCGGCGGAGTAGGACGCCGCCGTGTTGGAGCAGCGCCCCCTTCTGCTTCCGCTGGGCGCTGCCGACCACCTTCGCCCCGTCGCACAGCAAGTCCGCGGGCGTCTGGTGGAGGAAGCACAGCACCGGGCCGAGCTTCTTCTCCTCTCCGCACACCACCGGCCGCAGGGTGATGCCGAGCGGTTTCAGGGCGTCACGAATCGTGTGGTGCATTCGGCACAGCCAACTCTCGTCGGGGTCGTGCCAGTCCCGGCCCCGGCCCGGCGGCAGGGCGAACGCGTAAGTGACCTCGTGGTGATGCACGAGCGCCGCCCCGCCGGTGGCCCGCCGCAGCCACGGCAGGGGGAACCGCTCGCGGTCGGCGGCCGGTTGGAAGTAGCCGAGCGACAGCGTCGGCTCGCTCCAGGCGTAGAACCGCAGGCTGGCCAGGCCGGCGGCGGCACTCTCCAGCAGGACGGCGTCGCCGGCCATCAGGTCGGCCCCGGCGGCAGTCTCGAACGGCAGCAGGCGGACGGTGGGCATGTCCGCATTCTACCTCCTTGCCCCGGGCGGCCGGGTCGGGTACGCTCTCCAGTACCTGCCCGCTCGGCTCGTCGAGTCCCCTTTTCCCCGGAGCGTCCTCCCCATGCACCGTCGCAACTTCCTGGCCTCGGCCGCCGGCGGCCTCGGCTACCTGTACACCGCCCCGGCGTTCTCGGCCGACCGGGTCATCGGGGCCAACGGCAAAGTGCTGTTCGCCGGCATCGGGGTCGGCGGCAAGGGCCGGTCGGACATCGAGCAGGCCGGCAACCTGGGCGACGTGATCGCTCTGGTGGACATCGACGAGAAGGACGCCCACCTGGGCGGGGCGGCCAAGAAGTGGCCCAAGGCCAAGACCTTCTTCGACTACCGCAAGCTGTTCGACGACGCCGTGTTCAAAGACGTGGACGCCGTCACCATTTCGACCCCGGACCACCACCACGCCAACGCCGCCGCCCCGTGCATCCGGGCCAAGAAGCACGTGTACGTGCAGAAGCCGTTGACCCGCACCGTGTTCGAGGCCCAGCTCCTGAAGAAGCTGGCGGTCGAGAACAAGGTGTGTACCCAGATGGGCAACCAGGGGACGACCGAGAGCGGCCTGCGGCGGGCCGTCGAGCTGGTGCAGGCCGGCACCCTGGGGGACGTGACCGAGGTCCACGTGTGGACCAACCGGCCGGTGTGGCCGCAGGCCCCGGACGTGCTCAAGCGGCCGAAGGAGGCGCCGGTGCCCAAGGGGGTCCACTGGGAGGAGTTCATCGGCCCGGCCCCCATGCGGCCGAACGCCGTGTACGACGAGGGCGTGCCCCGGCGGTACGGCAAGCGGACCCAGGCGTACCACGACTTCCTGTGGCGGGGGTGGTGGGACTTCGGCACCGGGGCCATCGGGGACATGGCCTGCCACACGGCCAACATGGCCTTCATGGCGCTGAAGCTCGGGTTCCCCACGCGAGTGACGGCCGAGGCCGGGGACGTGAACCCGGAGACGTGCCCGAGCTGGGCGCACGTGACCATGGAGTTCCCGGCCCGGGGCGACATGAAGCCGGTGATGCTGCACTGGTACGAGGGCGCCCGCAGCGGGTACAAGGTGACGCCGCCGAGCGACCTGGTGGCCAAGGCCCTGGCCATCGACCCGGACCCCAAGCGGAACAAGGGGCTGGTGAACAGCGGGTCCATCATGGTCGGGACGAAGGGGCTGCTGTACTCGCCCAACGACTACGGGGCGGACGTGTGCGTGTCCAAGAACCTGGCCGACGGGCTGAACCTCAAGACCCCGGAGAAGCTGCCGGTCAACGGCAAGTTCGACCAGGGGCAGAAGGACGAGTGGGTGGAAGCCATCCGGGCCAACGACCCCAAGAAGGCCCTGGCCAACTTCGACTACGCCTCCATGCTGACCACGGCCTTCCTGCTGGGGAACGTGGCCATCCGCACCGGCAAGGCGTTCGACTTCGAGAGCGAGACGCTCACCTGCAAGGGCTGCCCGGAGGGCCAGCAGTATGTCAAGGGCGAGTACCGCAAGGGGTGGGACCTGGTGAACGGGTAGGTCACTGACAGCGGGTCGTCACCGCAGGCCCGGGGGCGAACGCCCCTGGGCTTTTTGCATGGAGTGGGCGCCATGGACCTCGACGACACGCTCCGCACCCTGGCCCGCGACCCCGCCGCGGCGGTGGACCCGTTCGAGCTGGGCCTGCACCTGGCCGCCGACGAGTACCCCGACCTCGACGTGCCGGTGTACCTGAGCCGCCTCGACACCCTCGCCGACCGACTCGCCCCGCGGCTGGACGCCCCGCTCGCCCAGCAGGTGTCCGCCCTCACCGGCTTCCTGTTCGAACAGGAGGGGTTCGCCGGCAACGAGGCCGACTACTACGACCCCCGCAACAGCTACCTGAGCGACGTGCTCGACCGTCGGCTCGGCATCCCGCTGACGCTCTCGCTGCTGGCGATGGCCGTCGGCGAGCGGTGCGGGCTGGCCGTCCACGGGGTCGGGCTGCCGGGCCACTTCGTCGCCCGGGCGACGGCCGGCGACGAGGAGGTGGTGTTCGACCCGTTCGGCGGCGGCCGGCTGCTGAGCCGGGACGGCTGTGCCGAGTTGGTGCGGGCGGCGACCGGCCAGCCGTTCGCCACCACCGACGCGGCCCTGCGGCCGTGCCCGCCGGGACAGATCGCCGTGCGGCTGTTGTCCAACCTCAAGGGTATCTACTTGCAGAAGGGCGACTTCTCGCGGGCGGCCCGCACCATCGGCCGGCTGGTGACGCTCTTGCCGGGCCACCCTCTGCAGCGCCGTGATTTGGGGGTATCGCTGGTTCACGCCGGCCGGCCGGGGGCGGCGGTGGGCCACCTCGGCGCGTACCTGGAAGCGGTGCCCGACGCCGCCGACCGGGACACGGTGGCCGAGTTCCGCAAGCGGGCACTCGCCGCCGTAGCCCGGTGGAACTGACGGCTACTCGGGCACCCGCTCCAGCCGGTACACCGCCGGCCCCGACGTGTCGCCACGCTCGGCCAGCGAGCCGGGGCGGGTGAGGTGGTCGCCCCAGCGGACGGCCAGCCGCCCCGCCCCCAGCCGGTACACGCCGAGCAGCGGGCGGGTGTCCGCGGCCGGGCCGCCGTCGGCCGCCAGCGGGGTCAGGTCGATCCACACGGGCGACCGGGTGGTATCGATGTGGAGCCGGTATCGGTCGTCCGGCCGTCCGGCCCCGAAGGCGACGATCATTTGATCGCTAGCGAATCGCAACTCGCCCGGCCCGGCCGGCCCCGGGTCGAGCACCTGCCACCGACCCTGGAGCGTCCGCAGGTCGGTCGTCACCGGGTCGGGCGGGAGGCCTTCCGTCGTAGCCGGGCCGGTGTACCGCTGGTACACCACCAACAGCATGTGCCCGTCGTCATCCGGCGGGGTGACGAACTCCGTCGGCCGCTGGCCGTCCTTCTTGCGGTTGACGCACACCGTCAGCGTGTCGCCTTCCACCCGGTAGATGCCGAGCCACCGCAACCCCGGCTTGATCGGGGTCTCGTCCACGACCCAGTCGAGCCGCTTCGGGCTGGAGGTCGGGTCGAGGACGGGGCGGAACGTCCGGCCACGGGAATGGAACCGGCCCGGCTCGTAGACCAGGTCTGTCGCCCGCAACGTTGCGATGATCGGGCCTGACTGGCGGCGCTGGCCCGTGCTCTCCGTCTCGACCTCCTGCCAGCGGCCGTGCAGGGCGGGGTCGACCGCCGGGCCGCCGAAAAGAGCGACCCCGGCGTACCCCAGCCCGCCGGCGACGGCTGCGGCCAGCAGCAGTTTGACGACCAGAGCGGCCGGGCCGCTAGACCGAGGCTGGCCAGCCGGCGGGTCGGCAGGCGGGGTCGGGATGCGGGACATGGGGCACCTCGGGTTGGGAGATCGGTGCTTATTTTAGGGTGGGCCTCGAAAACCCGGCCCTGCTTGCGAAAGGCGGCCGGGTACGACCACAGGCCGGAAGATGTGGAACGGGTCGCCGTTTTTCCCGCGGCCGTCGGCCCGACGGCCCGCGCGTCCGTGCCTTTCCTCGGAACGGCGTCCGGTCGCGGTCACATGACGACTTGAGGAAAAGTTGCACCCTTGACTTGACCGCGGCCCACCCGTGGCGTGACAATAACACTGTCCCTCAAAACCCGACCCGCCCGGCGTGTGTTGGAGTCGCCCCATGCCCCGTCGCCGGTCGCCGGTCCGCCTGCTCGTCACCCCGCTGGAGCGGCGGGACACCCCCGCCCGGCTGGCCTACACCCCGGCCGACATCCGCGGCGCCTACGAGCTGGCCGGCCTCACCTTCGTCGCCCCGGACCGGTCCGAGGTGGCCGCCGACGGGGCCGGCCAGACCATCGCCGTGGTCACCGCCTTCGGTAGCCCGACCGCCGCGGCCGACCTGGCCGAGTTCTCCGCCCGGTTCGGCCTGCCCGCCGCCAAGCTCCGCATCCTGGACGCCGACGGCAACCCGCAGTCGGCCCCGCCGCAGCCGCCCCCCGGGATGGCCGCCTGGGCCACCGAGACGGCCGCCGACTTGCAGTGGGCGCACGCCATCGCCCCGGGAGCCGACCTGCTGCTGGTGACGGCCCACGGCACTAGCGACGCCGACCTCCTCCAGGCCACCCAGACGGCCCGCGACACCCCCGGGGTGACGGTCGTCAGCATGAGCTTCGGCCGGGCCGAGTTTCCCGGCGAGGCCGCCTTCGACAGCGTGTTCACCAGCCCGTCCGGCCGGGGCGTCAGCTTCGTCGCCGCCTCCGGGGACAACACCGGGTCGGCCCAGTTCCTGGCCTACTCGCCCCGGGTGGTCGGGGTCGGCGGCACCTCCCTTACGCTGACGGCCGACAACCGCTACCAGTCCGAAACGCCGTGGCGGAGCGGGGCCGGCGGCAGCGGCGGCGGGTTCAGTCGGTACGCCCCGGTGCCCGAGTTCCAGCGGGGCGAGGTCAACTACCCGGACGGGGTGCGGCCGAGCCGCGGCGGGCCGGATGTCGGCTGGGTGGCCGACAAGCTGTGGGTGTACGACCGCAGCGGCACCACCGCCGGCCCGTGGCTGGTGAGCAGCGGCACCAGCCTGGCCGCCCCGTTGTGGGCCGGCCTATTCGCCGTCGCCAACCAGGGGCGGAAGCTGGGCGGGGCCAACTCCCTGATCGGCGACACGCAGACGCTGCCGCTCTTGTACTCGGCCCCGCCGGTCGCCTTCCGGGACATCCCCGACCCGGGCTACCCCGCCGCCGGACCGTGGGACTGGTCCACCGGGCTGGGCACCCCGCGGGTGCCGGCCCTGATCACCCACCTGTTACAAGGCATCGGCGGGCTGACGGTCACATCCGCCGGCTCGGCCGACACGCCCACTTCACCCCCCAGCACCGAGCCGCCGACCTCGCCGCCAGTAAACCCGCCGCCGCCGACCAGCGGCGGACCGACCTCGCCGCCCACCACCCCGCCGGTGGGCGGGGCCGGCCGGCCCCCGTCCCAGCACGGCGGGCTGATCGTCACCGGCAGCGGCTGGGGCGTGGAGGCGTCCGTCACCGGGTACGACTCGCTCACTGGGGCGGTCGTGTTCCAGGTGGACCCGCTGCCCGGGTTCAGCGGCGGGGTGCGGGTGGCCAGCGTCCAGTTGGGCGACGACGGCGAGACGCCGGACGTGCTGGTGGTCACCGGCCCCGGCACCGCACCCGAACTGCTCCTACTGGACGGCGCCACGGGCAAGACCCTCAAGACGTTCGACACCTTCGAGGACCAGTTCAGCGGCGGCCTGTTCGTGGCCGAGGGCGACCTGGACGGGGACGGGGTGCCCGACTTCGTCATCACCCCGGACGAGGGCGGCGGCCCCCGGGTGCTGGTCGTGAGCGGCCGCACCGGCGAGCGGCTGGCCGACTTCTTCGGCATCGACGACGTGAACTTCCGGGGCGGCGCCCGGGCCGCCGTGGGCGACCTGGATGGCGATGGCCGGGCCGACCTGGTGGTGGCCGCCGGGTACGGTGGCGGCCCCCGGGTGGCCGTGTTCGACGGCCGGTCCATCGTCGGCAGGGGTGTCCCGGTGCGGCTGGTGGGCGACTTTTTCGCCATGGACCCGGCCCTGCGGAACGGGCTGTATGTTGCCGCCGGCGACGTGTCCGGCCGGGGCCGGGACGACCTGCTGCTGGGGGCCGGCCCGGGCGGCGCCCCGCGGGTGCTGGTGGTGGACGGGCTGAGCCTGATTCGCTCCGGCCGCATCACCCCGCTGGCCGACTTCTACGCCGGGGAGAAGCAGAACCGCGGCGGCGCCCCGGTGGCCGTCACCCGGCTGGCCGACGGGACCACGGCCGTGCTGGTCGGCAGCGGCCGGGGCGGCGGCACGGTGAAGGTGTTCACCAGCCGGGAGATCGCCTCCGGCGACCCCGTTGCCGACCGGGAACTGACCCCCGCGAGTGGCCTCGCCGCCGGCGTGTACGTCGGGTAAACGGGCGAGGGCTTGACCGACAGCCCCCGTCCGGTAATGATGGTGTCCAACGGCGAGTCGGGTGGGTCCGGCCGCCGG
This sequence comes from Fimbriiglobus sp., assembly GCA_043787415.1. Classification (GTDB taxonomy): domain Bacteria; phylum Planctomycetota; class Planctomycetia; order Gemmatales; family Gemmataceae; genus JAXMAZ01. The sequence goes on from JAYVUZ010000204.1 coordinate 22,376, forward strand.
CCTAACCCTTTTTCCCGTGGAGTCGTCGCATCCCCCCGTTCGACCGCAACGGCCCGCCGCGTGCCCCGGCCGGCCCCCGCCTGAACGAACAAATCCGCATCAGCCCGATCCGCCTGATCGGGGCCGAGGGCGAGCAGGTCGGCATCGTACCGACGCTGGACGCCCTCACCATGGCCCGCGAGGCCGGCCTCGACTTGGTCGAGATGAACGCCACCGAGCGGCCGCCGGTGTGCAAGATCATGGACTTCGGCAAGCACAAGTACGACACGGCCAAGAAGAAGGCCAACAAGACCCACCAGCAGAAGATCAAGGAGCTGCGGGTGCGGCCGAAGACCGGCCAGCACGACATTGACACCCGCGTCGCCCACGCCAAGGACTTCCTCGGCGAGGGCGACAAGGTGCTGCTCAAGGTGGCCTTCCGCGGCCGCGAGATGCAGCACGTCGAGGAGGGCCGCCGCATCATCGACGGCATGATGAAGCAGCTCCTCGACGCGTGTAAGGTGGAGAAGCCGCCGACAATGGAAGGCAAGTTCATGACGGCCCTGCTGGCCCCGCTCAAGCCGGCCGGCAAGTAGCCGAGGCCGAGCACGCCGCGCGAGCGGCGTCTGGTGTTCGACGCCGCTCGCGCGCAGTGCTCGGAAAGTCCCATGTCCGCCCCATACGACCTGCTGGTGATCGGCACCGGCCCGGCCGGTGAGGCCGCCGCCGTCACCGCCGCCCGGCTGGGCAAGCGGGTGGCCGTCGTCGAGAAGTCGCCGCACGTCGGCGGGGCGGCCGTCAACACCGGCACCGTGCCGAGTAAAACCCTCCGCGAAACCGCCGTCGCCCTGGCCGGCCGCAAGTCCCGCACCCTCCACGGGGTGGACCTGTCCCTCCGCCGGGAGGCCACCGTCGCCGACTTCCTCCGCCACGAGCGGGCGGTGCGGCACGCCGAGCGGGCGCAAATCCTGGCCCGCCTGACCGACGCCGGGGTGACGGTCGTCCACGGGGCCGCAACCTTCACCGGCCCGCACACCGTGACCGCCGGCGACCTCACCCTGACGGCCGAGCGGATCATCCTGGCCATCGGCAGCGTGCCGTTCCGGCCGCCCGGCTTCCCGTTCGAGTCGCCGCTCGTCCACGACTCGGACGAGTTGCTCGACATCGAGGTGCTGCCGCACTCGCTGGCCGTCGTCGGGGCCGGGGTGATCGGGGCCGAGTACGCCGGCCTGTTCGCCGCCCTCGGGGTCGAGACCCACCTGATCGACGGCCGCGAGGTGCTGCTGCCGTTCCTCGACGGCGAACTGTCGGCCGCCCTGGAGTCGGCCCTGACCAGCCTCGGGGTGCGGTTCGTGTGGCACGAGTCGGTCGTCGGCTGCACGGTGCCGGCCGGCGGGCCGGTGACACTGACCCTGGCCAGCGGCCGGCGGCTGACCGTCGATCAGGTGCTGGTGTGTGCCGGCCGGGTGAGCCGCACCGCCGACCTGAACCCCGAGGCCGCCGGGCTGGCCGTCGCCGACAAGGGCCGGCTGGCGGTGGACGCCTGCTACCGCACCAACGTGCCGCACGTCTTTGCCGTGGGCGACGTGATCGGCTTCCCGGCCCTGGCCAGCACCAGCGCCGAGCAGGGCCGGGCGGCGGCGATGGTCGCCTGCGGCGGCGAGGCGTGCCCGGTGGCGGCGGTGCTGCCGACCGGCATCTACACCATCCCCGAAGTGAGTGCGGCCGGCGAGACGGAAGCCGCCCTCCGCAAGTTGGGGCTGCCATACCTGGTAGGGCGTGCCCGGTACGCCGACACGCCCCGGGGCAAGATCGTCGGCGACGACACCGGCTTCCTCAAGCTGCTGTTCCGGGCCGACGGCACGCTGGTCGGGGTCCACGTCATCGGCGAGTTGGCCAGCGAGGTGGTCCACGTCGGGGTACTGGGGCTGATGACCGGGGCGACGGTCGAGCTGTTCGAGCGGACGTGCTTCAACTACCCGACGCTCGGCGAGCTGTACAAGCTGGCCGCCCGGGACGCCCGCCGCCGCGGGCCGGTGGTTGCTTCGACGGCGTGACAGCGGGTAGACTGTCGGGCATGCCCGCCGACACCTTCACCCACGACCCACACGCCACCCCCAGTCCGGACTGCGGGGCCGACACCTCTCCGCCGCCGCCCGCCCCGCCGGGGTACGAGTTGCTCGGTGAGGTCGGCCGGGGCGGCATGGGCGTCGTCTACCGCGCCCGCGACTAAGAAACCCTAACTTTACTGGCCGGCGTGGTGTCGGCCGGGTAGCCTGACGGCCTCCCGACGAGGCTGCCAGGATGGCCCGCAAGCTCCTGCC
>JAYVUZ010000205.1:0-37611 GCA_043787415.1 Fimbriiglobus sp.
CCGGCGTAGCCGGCCTGTTCTGGGCGTTCGCTGCCCTCGCTCGTCCGGCCTGAGCGACCAAGAAGCCGCTCACCAGTCCCTACGCTGAGGCCACTACCACAATTTGCTCGGAAGGTTTGAGGGATACGCCGCAAGTGGTCACGGCGGTAATGTGCTACTCAAAAACTGCGAGCCGAAGGCACTGCTCTTCTCAATCCTGCAACGGGTATCGCCGGACCTGGCGGTGAAGGACGTTGTTGAGATCGAGACCACTTGGAAGAAGTGGCTTCACACCCGATCGCCGGCCGGATTGAACGATAACTGATCGTCGTAGGGTGGGCACCGCCCTCTCTACGATTCTGCCCGTGATGCGGCATGACTCAGCCGCGAACCGGGGCATACCGCGCAATGACCGCCCGGGCCGTCCGCAGCCCGTCCACCGCCGCCGACACGATGCCGCCGGCGAAGCCGGCCCCCTCCCCCACCGGGTACAGGCCCCGCACCCCCGGCGACTCCCGGGTGTCCGGGTGCCGCTCGATCCGCACCGGCGAGCTGCCCCGCGACTCCGGCCCGAGCAGCACCGCGTCCGGCAGGAACCGACCGCCCCACTTGCGGTCCATCTGCGGCAGCCCGGCCTTGATCGCCTCGGCCACCACCGGCGGCAGCACCGCCCGCAGGTCGGCCCCGATCGTCTCCCGCGGGTAACTTGTCTTCGGGGCGGCCGTCGGCGTGCGGTCCTGAAGGAAGTCGCGGGCCGACTGCGCCGGGGCGGCGTACCCGCCGCGGCCCAGCTCGAAGGCCACCTTCTCGTACTTCGCTTGCAGCCGCACCCCAGCCAGCACGTCGGTGCCGCCGAAGTGTTCGACCGGGATCGTCACCACCAGCCCGCTGTTGGCGGCCACGCTGTCCCGCTTGCTCAGGCTCATGCCGTTGGTGCAGAAGTACCCCTCCTGCGACACGCTCGGGATGACGTACCCGCCGGCGCACATGCAGAAGGTGAACAAGTCGTGCTTGCCCCCGGCCACCAAGGCGTAGTCGGCGTTGCCGAGCGTCTCCTCGTGGTGGCTGGCGTTCGGGCCGTACTGCACCCGGTTCACCACCTCCTGCGGGTGTTCGACGCGGACGCCGAACTGGAACGCCTTGGCCGTCATCGGCACCCGCCGCTTCACCAGCATTTCGAAGGTGTCGCGGGCGCTGTGCCCCGGGGCCAGTACCACCAGCCCGGCTGCCACCTCGCCGCCGGACGTGCCGACCGCGGACACCCCGCCGTCACCGATCAGCAGGTCTTCGACCCGGGTGAGGAACCGCACCTCGCCGCCGAACCCCTCGATGCGCTGCCGCAGGGCTTTCACCACCGCCGGCAGGCGGTTGCTGCCCAAATGCGGCCGGTGGTAGTACAGGATGCTCGGCCGGCCCGGCTGCTGGCCCTTGCACTCGGCAAACAGCTCCAGCACGCGGGCCACGTCCGGCCCGGTGCCCCGGCAGGTGAGCTTGCCGTCGCTGAAGGTGCCGGCCCCGCCCTCGCCGAACAGGTAGTTGCTCTCCGGGTGGAAGTCGCCGCCGGCGTCGAACCGCTTCACGTCCCGGATGCGGTCGCTCACCATCGTGCCGCGTTCGAGCAGCAGCGGGCGGTAGCCGTGTTTGGCCAGGAAGTACGCGCAGATCAGCCCGGCCGGGCCGCTGCCGACCACCACCGGCCGGGCCGGCAGCGGCGTGGTGCCGCACGGCGGCATCGAGAACGGGGCCTCGTCGAACAGCTCGACGTTGGCCGGCGGGTGGGCGGTGCCGGCCCACGTGTCCGCCACCCGCAGCTCGTCCTGGGGGAGCCGGACCTCGAAGTTGTAGACGAACCGGAGCTGCCGCTTGTCGCGGAGGTCGAGCGCCTTGCGGAGGATGCGGACCCCGCCCAGGTCGGCCGGTTTCACGCCCAGGGCGCGGGCCAGGTGGCGGGGCAGGTTGGTCTCCGGCTCCTCGACCGGCAGCCGCAGATTCGACACGCGCAGGGGCATGAGCCTATCATACACGGTGCCCGCGACCGGGTTGCCCGCCCGCCGTCCGTCCGGTTACTCTTCCACCTTGCCACGTCGTTGCCTTCTCAAGAGTCCGAATGGCCGCTCGCCTCAAGCCGGTCGAACCCGCACACGCCGCCGACCCGCACGCCGTCGCCCCCGGCCGGCTATTCGCCGTCCGGCTGGGCACCGCCCTGGGCGTGCTGGTGCCGCTGGCCGGGGTCGGGCTGGCCGGCTGGCTCACCTGGGGCCGTGGGTTCGGCTGGGTCGAACTGCTCATGGTCGCCGGCATGTACACGGTGACGGCGATGGGCGTGACCGTCGGCTTCCACCGGCTGTACACGCACCGCTCGTTCGAGGCCGTGGCCCCGGTGCGGTTCCTGCTCGGGGTGTGCGGGTCGATGGCCATCCAGGGGCCGCTCATCGAGTGGGTGTCCCGGCATCGCCGGCACCACCAGCACAGCGACGACGTGGGCGACCCGCACTCCCCGCACCACCACGGGGACGGGCTGGTGGGGTTCGCCAAGGGGTTCGTCCACGCCCACATCGGCTGGGCCTTCAACCCGGACCCGCCGGGCGGCGAGAAGTACGTGCCGGACCTCCGCAAGAGCCGCGTGGCCCGGCTGGTGAGCGCTCTGTTCCCGGTGTGGGCGGTGCTCGGGGTGATCCTGCCGGCGGCGGTCGGCGGGCTGCTGAGCGGCACCTGGGGCGGGGCGGCGGCCGGGGCCGTGTGGGGCGGGCTGGTCCGCATCTTCCTGGTCCACCACCTGACCTGGAGCATCAACTCGGTGTGCCACCTGTGGGGCAGCCGGCCGTACCCGACCCGGGACAAGAGCCGGAACAACGCCCTGTTCGGCATCCTGGCGTTCGGCGAGGGCTGGCACAACAACCACCACGCCTTCCCGGTGTCGGCCCGGCACGGGCTGCGGTGGTGGCAGCTCGACGCCAGCTACCTGGCCATCCGGGCACTAGAGGCGTGCGGGCTAGCGTGGGCGGTCAAGCGGCCGGCGGCGGCATGACCGAAGGCACCCGCCGTCACACCTGCCCCTTGAGCCATACCGCCCCGAGCGGCGGCAGCGTCAGGCTGACCGAATACGGCCGGCCGTGCAGGGGTACATACTCGGCGTGCCGCCCGCCCTGGTTGCCGGTGTTGGTGCCGCCGAACGCCGCCGCGTCGGTGTTCAGCAGCTCCTGCCAGTAGCCGGGGCCGGGGACGCCGATGCGGTAGTCGCGGAGCGGCTGCGGGGTAAAGTTGGTCACGCACAGGATGCGGTCGTGGCCGGCCGTCGGCACCCGCAGGAAGCTGTACACGCTGTTGGTAGCGTCGTTGGCGTCCACCCAGTCTTGGCCGCCGGGCACACAGTCCCCTTCGTGCAGGGCCGGTTCGGTGCGGTACAGCCGGTTCAACTCGCCCACCAGGGCCATGACCCCGGCGTGCAGCGGCTGGCCGAGCAGGTGCCAGTCCAGCCCGTCGTCGTGCTTCCACTCCCGCCGCTGGCCGAACTCCCCGCCCATGAACAGCAGCTTCTTGCCCGGCGTCGCCCACTGGTAGGCGTATAGCAGCCGCAGGCCGGCCGCCTTCCGCCAGTCGTCCCCACTCATCTTGTCCCACAGCGGCCCCTTGCCGTGGACCACCTCGTCGTGGCTGAGCGGCAGGACGTAGTTCTCGCTGTTGGCGTACAGCCCGCGGAAGGTCAGCTCGGGGTGGTGGTGGCGGCGGTGGATCGGGTCGCGGTGGCAGTACCGCAGGGTGTCGTGCATCCACCCCATGTCCCACTTGTACCCAAACCCCAGCCCGCCGACGTGGCTCGGCCGGGACACCATCGGCCAGGCCGTGGACTCCTCGGCGATCGTCTGGGTGTCCGGGAAGTGGGTGTACACCTCGTGGTTGAACCGCTTCAGGAACTCGATGGCCTCGATGTTCTCCCGCCCGCCGTAGCGGTTCGGCACCCACCCGCCGTCCGTCCGCGAGTAGTCCAGGTACAGCATGGACGCCACCGCATCCACCCGGATGCCGTCGATGTGGTACTTGTCCAGCCAGAACAGGGCGCTACTCAGCAGGAAACTCCGCACCTCGTGCCGGCCGTAGTTGAACACGAAGCTGCCCCAGTCCGGGTGGTAGCCCTGCTTGGCGTCGCCGTGCTCGTACAGGTGGGTGCCGTCGAAGTAGCCGAGGCTGAACCCGTCGGTGGCGAAGTGGGACGGCACCCAGTCGAGGATGACCCCGATGCCCTTCTGGTGCAGGTGGTCGATGAGGAACATCAGGTCTTGCGGGGTGCCGTACCGGCTGGTGGCGGCGAAGTAGCCGGTCACCTGGTAGCCCCAACTGCCGTAGTACGGGTGCTCGGTGACCGGCATCAGCTCGACGTGGGTGAACCCGAGCGTCTCGCAGTGGTCGGCCAGCTTGGGGGCGATCTCCCGATACGACAGCGAGCGGTTGCCCTCGCCGGGCACCTTCATCCACGACCCGAGGTGGACCTCGTAGATGCTCACCGGGGCGGCGTGGGCGAACTTGGCCTTGCGGGTGGCCAGCCAGTCGGCGTCCTGCCAGTCGTAGTCCAGCGTCCAGGTGACGGACGCCTGCTTCGGGGCAATCTCGGCGGCGAAGGCGAACGGGTCGGCCTTGTCGGCGACGTACCCGTTGTGCCGGCTGCTGACGTGGAACTTGTAGCAGGTGCCGGTGCCGACCCCGGGCAGGAACCCGGCCCACACCCCGGAGTCGCCTTGCCGGGCGAGCGGGTTGGCCCCGGCGTCCCAGCCGTTGAAGTCGCCGATCACCGACACGTACCCGGCGTTCGGCGCCCACGCGGCGAACTGGAACCCGGCCACCCCGTTCACCGCGTGCGGGTGTGCCCCGAGCTTGTCGTACAGCCGGACGTGGCTGCCCTCGTTGAACAGGAACAGGTCGAGCGGGGACAGCCAGTCCGGCTCCGCCGGGAGCGGCGGCGGGGTGGCGACTAAGGCGGCTTTCTTGGCCGGTGAGGCAGCAACGCTCATGCGGTTAGCTTTAGCCCGGCCGGCGGCGGAAAGCTAGTAGGGCACGGTTCACCGTGCCGCCCGCGCCGGCCGGCACGGTGAACCGGGCCCTACGCCTGCCGGCCACTATCCAGCGCCAGCCACACCGCGGCGAGGGTCGTCTTGGCATCGGCCGGCAGGCCGCCGCGGGCGTACAGCACCCGGCCGTACAGCACCGCCAGCTTGAACCCCGGGTCGTCCAGCCGCTCGAACTCGGTGCCCAGGCGGACGGCGAACTCCTGCGGCGTCTCGCCCGGCTTACGGCCCTGGTCGCGGTCCCAGGCCCACGAGTCGAGCGCGGCGAAGGTGTACGTCACCAGCTCGGCCGCCGACTTCCGTTTGGCCGAGCCGTCGGCGAACGGGTCGCGGAAGTCGAGGAACGGCGGCGGCCGTTCGACCGCCTTCACCGGCACCATGTCGGCCCCGCCACTACCGATTGTTGGCTTGCGGGCGAACAGGCTCCGCCACCAGTCGAGTAGCCGTTTCGCCCAGTCGGTGAACGGGGCCAGCCCCTTGACCAGAAAATACACCACGGCCGCGACGACCAGCACGGCGACGAACGCCCACGTCACCCACCGCAGCACCGACCCGACCGCTTCGGACATGTGACTGATCCGCTCGCTCGCCGACTGGCCGTCGGCTTGCGTGTCCGGCTTGGCGTCCTCGGCGTCGCGGCTCTGTTCGCCCGGCTTCTGGTCCTTGCGGTCGTCGTCGGACTTCGGGTCGCCCTTCTGCTGCGACCCCTTCTGCTGGTCGCCGCGCTTCGGCTGCGACTTCGGCCCGTCGGACTTGTCGTCCGACTGCTCGCCGTCGTTACCCTTCTGTTGTTCCTGGCCGCCCTTCGACTGGCCCTTGCCCCCACCACTGCCCTTCTCGCCGGCGTTGCCGCCCTTCTGCTCGCCGCCCTTGGCCGACTGCTTGCCCTCGCCCTTCTCCGTCTTGCTGCCGCTGGCCCCCTGCCCTTTGCCGGCCGAGCTGTCCCGCACCACCGCGTTCTTACTCGCCGCCCGGCTCGGCGGCCGGTTGCTGGCGTGGCTGGCCCCGAACCACGGGGTTTCCGTGTGCGGCCGCGGCAGCAGTGCCCCCACCACCAGGAAGGCCACGATCAGCCCGCCGCCGAGGCCGAGCCAGCCCAGGGTGAGCACCGCCGGCACCTTCGCCCCGCGGTCTTCGAGGTACTTCCGCAGCCCCATGAGCGAGGTCGTCACCAGCAGCCCGAGGGCGCTGCCGATGTACACCGCCATGTCGAGGAAGCAGGCCCGCCGCCGCTCGCCGTCGGCCGGGTCGATGAGCGACTGCCCGAGGGCGAACACCGGCAGCGCGGCCAGGGCGAAGTACAGCACGTACACGCCGGGGGTGTGCGGCCGCTTCCGCCGGTCGGCCCGGTACTGCTGCCACCGCTCCAACCAGCCGGCCGGCACCGTCTTCGGGGTGGCGTCGGGTTCCGGTTCGTCGGCCGGTTCGTCCAGCCCCACGGCGGCCAGCAGCCCGCGGCCGGACGCCCGGCGGTCCTCGGCGAAGTGGGTGCAGTCCCAGGTGAGCAGGTCGGCCGCCCACCAGATGACCGGCATGAGGAGCAGGCTGGCGACCAGCCCCACGTCCACGTCCATGCTCCACCGCACCAGGGCCAAAAAGGTGACGAATGCCAGCCCGAGGGCGTACACGGCGGCGTACTGGCGGCTCTCCTGAATGCTCAGCCGGGCGATGAGGACGCACCCGGCGACGAAGAAGAACAGGGTGTACAGCATCCGCCCGGGGTACTCGCCGCGGTACCCGACCTCGGTCAGGAAGAACACCAGCGACCCGACCATGAGGGCGACCAGCACCGGGCTGACGGCCGTGGCCGCCAGGTCGATGATCTTGGTGCTGGTCGGCTGGTCGTCCGGCATGAGGCCAGTGTACCCGCTGCGGTTGCGGCCTGCGACGGCCGCACGGTAGACTGAAGGCGAAGGAGGCGACCATGCCCGCCACATTGACCCTGCCGGCGGCCAAGCTGCTCACCCTGAACGAGTACCTGGCACTGCCGGACGACAACCGCCGGACAGAGCTGGTGAAGGGAGTGGTGGTCGAAGTGCCCTCGCCCAAACCCAAGCACGGCTACTACTGTGCAAACATTGGCTACGAGCTGAACGGCTACGTCCGGCCGCGGACGCTCGGCCGGGTGGTCGGCAACGACAGCGGGGTTGTGACCGAGCGCGACCCGGACACCCTCCGCGGCATGGACGTGGCCTTCTACAGCTTCGCCCGGGTACCGGCCGGTGAGCCGCCGGATGGGTACTGGCCGGCCCCGGAACTGGTGTTCGAGGTGCTCTCCCCGGCCAACACCAAGAAGGCGATGTCGGCCAAGGTGGCCGAGTACCACGCCGCCGGGGTACTGGTGGTGTGCGTCCTGGACCCGGACGCCGGGGTACTCGCGGTGTTCCCGCACGACGAGCTTCCCCGCCGCTACACTCGTGACGAAGCGGTGGAACTGCCCGAACTGTTCCCCGACTTCAGCGTGCCGGTGCGGGCCTTCCTGGACTGACCGCCGGCGGGTCGGGCACCGGGTACAGCAAGTCGCCGCCGGCCGCCGGACGCTCGCTCATGGACCGCCCGCCGCCGTCTTGCTTGTCCGGGCCGACGCTCCACACCATTGCCCGGCCGGCCGCCAGCCGCACCTCGGCGTACTCCTCCTCGGCCCCCATCATGGCCACCCACTCGGCCGCCAGCGGCAGCTCCGACCCCGCCCCCGGGGCGCCGCCCGTGCCGATCCCCGGCATTCGCCCGCCGTCCGGCCCCTCGTCCGCCTCCACCAGCCAGCCGGGCTGGAACGGCCAGCCGGTCAGCCCGCCGGCCAGCCCGGCCACCGCCAGGTAGTCGCGGTAGCCCAAGGTCGAACCCGGCGGCAGTCCGTCGTGCTTCGACGGCACCAACGTCGCTGGCAGGGTCACGGTCTCGGCTGCGATCACCAGCCGGTAGCCGAAGGGGCGGGTGCTGTACGGATCAATCGGCACGGCGGGCAGCCGGGCCGGCACCAGTTCGTCGAGCGCCACCGGGTAGCTGCCGGTGGCTTGCCGGTGCAGCCGCAGGGCCAGGGATAGAATCGCCGCCCGGCGGTCGGCCACCACCCGCTCGGTGTACGGCGGCTGGCGGTCGTTTACCCGGTCCATCCGCTCGAAGCTCTCCAGCCCGGGGGCGCCGCGGAGGGCGACCGCCCGCTCCCACCGGTTGGCCGGGTCGTTGCCCAGGGCCACCGCCCGCCGCAGCCGCTCCCGCTCCCACGGCACCGTCCAGGCGAACCCCGTCAGGTTGGCCTCGGTCTCGGCCCGCGACCCGCTCCGGTAGCCCGACTGGCCGGCCGGGGTGTGGTCCAGCCACCGCGGCAGCCACTGGCCGGGGGCGTCCACCATGTTCTGTAGCACCACCTGTTCGGCCAGCCGCACGTCGGTCGCCTGCGGCTTGTCCTGGGCGTCGTGCCGGCGGATCGCCTCCAGAGCCTGCTGGAGCAGGTCCGGACGGCCGTCCAACTTCTCCAGCCAGCGGTCCAGTGCTCGGTACACCTGCCGCTCGGACACCTCGGCCGTGATTGCGGCGGAGGTAACCGTGTGCCGCTTGGCCGTCCGGCAGGCGGCCAGCCAGGCGTCCAGCCGGCGGACGAAGTTGGCCGGGTCGCTGCTGGCTTGCCGTTGCAGTCCGCGGCCGAGGAACACCGGGGTGAGCTGCCGGAACGGGGTGATGTACCGGAACGGCTGGCCGAGGGCGGTGAACTCGTTCGGGTCTTCCAGCACCCCCGGCGGCTTACCGGCGGCGGAGAACACGCTCTCGTCCCAATCGCCCTCGAACACCCGGTCCATCCACCCGTTCAGGTCGGCCCGGCCGGCCGGCCAGCCGTCCCGCAGCACGCCGGTCAGTTGGTCGGTGTACCGCCGGGCGTATGTGCTGTTGGGGTTCGGCTCGGCCCCGCGGAACAGTGGGGTGGTCGTCACGTCCGCCCGCAAGGCCTCCGGCAACTCTTGCCACCGGCTGAGCGCCCGGCGGATGTCGCGGCCGGCCTGGAGTTCGTCGAACGTCGGCAGGGCGGCCCGGAACTGGAGGTGGTCGTCGGCGTTGGCCACCAGCTCGACATCGCCGACCGCCCGGTACGCCAACCCGGCGGCCACACAGCCCACCGCCGCCAGGGTGCCGCCGGCCAACCGTAGTAGTGGCCCGCGGCGGCCGAGCCGGTCGGTGGCCCACGGCCAGGCCAGCCAGCGGGCGGTGAGCATGGCCACCAGCGGCGGCACGAACGCCGTCCAGCCGTGCAGCCCGCCGCCGAGCAGCGACGGCCCCCACGCCGCCCCGACGGTGCCGCCGACCAGCAGGCCGACCGCCCCGGCCACGATCCCCTTCTGGAACAGCATCCCGCTCAGGTGGCCGAAGGCGAACCCGTAGACCGGGCCGAGGAACAGGTACGTCAGTTGGGGGGATGTCCACTCGAACAGCCCGCTGTCGAACATCACGCCGAGCAGTCCGCCCCGGCGGTTCGGGTTGCCCCGGGCGATTGCCCCGATGGACGAGGGCAGCAGGGCCAGCACCACCATCAGCAGGACGAGGGCCGCCCCGTTGACCACCTTCGCCCGCCACAGCCGGCCGATGGGCAGCCGCCGCTCGGCCCAGAACCGCGCCGCCCCGCTCCGCTGCTCGTCCCCCATCCCGGCGACCCCAGCAATCACCCCGAGCAGCAGACCGAAGGCCGGCCACAGGAAGGCCGACGGCCACTCGTCCGTCCACGGCACGAGCAGAAATCCGCTAGCCAGGGCGAGGGCTGACAGGACGGCGAACGTCACCCACTGCTGCCGCCAGAGCAGCCAGTTCATCCGCCGGGCGGTGCCGAACCCGCCGACCCGAGGCAGCCGCGGCCGCCAGGACCAAACGGCCCACCGCGCGGGCCGGATGTCCTGCTCGGCCAGCCGGCGGCTGCGGTCCGGGCGGGTGTACGCCCAGGCCGACAGCGGCAGCGGTGCGAACACCAGCACCCACAGGGTGAGCAGGCCGACCAGGCTGCCGTCGTCCTGCCGGGCGAACCCGATGAACGAGCCGTTCACCTGTTGGACCAGGGCCATGAGTACGCCCATACCCGGCACCGCCACCAGCACGGCCGCCACTGCCCCGGCCAGGCCGAGGCCGCACGCCCCGAGGGAGCTGCCCGCCCGCACCGACCCGAACGCCCCCCAGCCGAAGCCGACGGCGGCCAGCAGCAGCACCGCCAGCGTCCAGCCGAGGAGGATCGGCCGCGAGTAGCCGCCGAGTTGCCCGGCCGCGGCGGCGGCGGCCAGCAGCAGCAGGGCGGCCGCCGCGGCCAGGAATCCGCCGGCCAGCACCTTCCGCCACCACACCCGCCACCGGCTGCCCGGCAGGTGGTCGAGGTAGGTGAAGGTGGCCTGCTCCCGCTCGCCGGCGAACAGCGACCCGCCGCAGACGATGCCGGCCGTCGCCACCAGCATGACTAGGAGGATGGGGCCGACGGCGTTGACCGAGCGGACGCTCAGCCCTTGGGCGGTGACGGAGGACGTGTTCAGGACGGCCGTGGCCGCCATCAGCCCGGCCCCGAGGCCGACCAGGGCGAGCAGCACCGCCCCCTGCTCGCGGAACTCCTTCCAGACGATGACCCGGGTCATGCCCGCACCCCTTCCCGGTCGGCGTGGCCGTTGAGGGGGCCGTTGGTCGCGTGCTGGCCCATCAGGGCGGCGTAGATGTCCTCCAGCCCGACCGGCTGTTCCTCGATGTCGGACACCCCGGGGGTGTCGTGCAGCCCGCGGATGGCCAGTTCGCTCGGGTCGCGGAGCAGGTACTGGACGAACCGCCCGGTCTTCTGGGTGTCCAGCACGACGCCGAGCGCCCGCCCGTCCGGCGGCAGCCCGTCGCACCGCAGGCTGAGGCGGGTGAACCGCTTCCGCAGGTCGTCCAGGGTGCTGGTCAGGATCACCTTGCCGCCCTGCACGAACGCCGCATGAGACGCGGCCCGTTCCAGCTCGGCAAGCGAGTGGCTGCTGATGAGAATGGTCCGCCCCTCGGCGGCGAATTCGACCAGGCTGGCCAGGAACTCCCGGCGGGTGATCAGGTCGAGGCCGCTCGTCGGCTCGTCCAGCAGCAGCACCTCGGGGTCCGGGGCCAGCGCCAGGGCCAACCCGACCCGGGCGTACCCGCCTTTGGAGAGCGACTTCAGCTTCTTAGTCGGGTCGATGCGGAGCCGATCCATCCACCCCTCGTACCGCTTCTGGAAGCCGGCGGGGAAGAAGCCGGCGGTGAACCAGCCGACCTCGGCGGCGGTCATCCAGTCGTACAGCTTGGGCCGGTCCGGCACGTACCCGACCTTCGGCCGCAGCACCGACGCCATCGCCCAGCAGTCCATGCCGAGGATGCTGGCCGTCCCGGCGTCCGGGTCGAGCTGGCCGGTCAGCACCTTCATGCAGGTGGACTTGCCGGCCCCGTTGTCGCCGAGCAGGGCGTACACGCTCCCCCGCGGCACCCCCAGGCTGAACCCGTCCAGGGCGGGCTTGCCCTTGTACCGGACGAGCAGCCGGTCGATGCGGATCACGTCGTCCCGGGACATGGCGAACGCCTCGAAAAGATGTGTGCGGGGGAACTCACCGCGACTTGGCGGTTCCGTTCTTGCCGCTGGCCCCGGGCCACTCGGCATCCACCAGTTCGTGAACCTCGGCCGGCGACAGCCCGGCCGACACCGCCTCCCGTAGGGCGTCGTGCAACCGCTCCCGCACCACCCCCTGCCGGCGGATGCGGCACAGCTTGGGGGCGTCCGGCGTGACGGCCATGCCGAGGCCGCGGCGTGCCTCGACCACGCCGGCCCGTTCCAGTTCTTGAAAAGCCCGGGCCACGGTGTTCGGGTTGACCAGGAGTTGCTGGGCCAGGTCGCGGACGCTGGGAATGAGTTCGCCCGGCGGCACGTCTCCGGCGGCCACCGCGAACACCACCTCTTTCACGATCTGCTCGTAGATCGGCACGTCCGAGTCGGGTCGGAGGCGGAGCCGCATCTCACACCTGCTGATTGAGTGTACCAGTTCTGCAACACAGTATCCGCCGGGCGGGCTGTCTGTCAAGGGGGTCGGCCGCGGTTCGTAAGAAACTCGGCATGCCGACTCTGTTGCTGAGCCTCGTTCTCACCCAGCCCGTCCCGCCGACGGCCGTGCTGGTCGTCCACGGCGGGCTGGGCGTCCTCACCGCCGACGAGATGGTTGCCGAGCGGCTCACCCGCGAGGAGTTCGAGGCGGCACTCGCCGAGTCGCTGCGGGCCGGTCATACCCGGTGGGCGGCGGGCCGACCCGGACCCGAGGTCGTCGAGGCCGCTGTGCGGGTGCTGGAAGACAGCCCGCTGTTCAATGCTGGACGCGGGGCCGCCCTCACCGCTGACGGCCGGGCCGAACTCGACGCTGCGATCATGGAAGGGACGATGACCGGCTCCGCCGACGGGAAACGTGACCCCCGCAAACGGGCCGGGGCCGTGGCCGGCGTCACCCACCTGAAAAACCCGATCAGCGCCGCCCGGTCGGTGCTGGAGATGCCCGGCGGCGAGCACGCCCTGCTGTACGGCGACGGGGCCGAGCGGTACTTGCTGTCGGCGGACGCCCAGAAGCGGGTGCCGGTCGAGGCAGTGCCGAACACCTACTTCTGGACGGACCGCCGGCTCAAACAGGTGCGGCCGAAGGCGACAGACAAGTTCGGCACGGTCGGGGCAGTGGCTTTGGACAAGGCCGGGAGTTTAACAGCCGGCACGTCCACCGGCGGCACCGCCGGCAAACGGCCCGGCCGCATCGGCGACGCCCCCCTGCCCGGGGCCGGCACCTACGCCGACGACCGGGCGTGCGGGGTGTCCGGCACCGGCACCGGCGAGCTGTTCATCCGCCACGCCGTCGCCCACGACGTGGTCGCCCGGATGCTCTACGCCAAGTCGGCGGTGGATGCGGCGGCTCAGGCGGCAATCGACCAGTTGCCGGACGAGGAGTACGGCGTCGGCGGGCTGATCGCCCTCGACCGCCAAGGCCGGTTCGCGTTCGCCATGTCCGGGCGGAGTGTGGGCATGTACCGCGGGTACGTCACCGCCGCCGGCGAGGTGTTCACGGCGGTATACCCGGGGAACGTGTTGGTTCGCAGCCCGAAGCGCTAGCGAGGCGGGTTACCCTCGCTAGCGCTTCGGGCTACGAACCAGAGTGGCCAACTTCAGGTCGTCGGGCGTGGTGATCTTGAAGTTCACCCGTGACCCCGGCACTACGCGCACCGGGTAGCCACAGGCTTCAAGCAACTGAGCGTCGTCGGTGATCGGCACGGCGAGCGACTGCCGCCGGGCGTAGGCGTCCACCAGCCAGTCGCGGCGGGCCACCTGCGGCGTCTGGGCCTGCCACAGCCCGGACCGCGGTACCGTCTCCGTCAACTCGTCGCCGGCCACCCGCTTCAGTGTGTCGGCGACGGGGACCGCCGGTAATGCGGCCCCGTGTTCGGCCGCCGCAGCGAACACCGCATCGATCAGTTCCGGCGGGGTGAGCGGTCGAACCGCGTCGTGGACGGCCACCAGGTCGCAGTCCGGCACCACCGCCAGGGCGTTGGCCACGCTCTCGAACCGCTCGGCCCCGCCGTCCACCAGTCGGCAGTTGGCCGACGCCGGCAGGTGGCTACGGAACTCGTCCCGGTCGGCCGGGGCGACGGCGATCAGCACGGCCACCACGTCCGGGCGGGACCAGAACCGCTCGGCCGCGTGGACCCACAGCGGCCGACCGGCGAGTTGGACGAACGGCTTCTTGGTCGGCCCGCCGAACCGGGTCGAGTCGCCGGCCGCCGGCAGGATGACTGCGATCCGCGTCATGTGGTAGCTGTAGCGGCCGTCAGCCGCCGCCGCCAGTCGGCCCACGCCGCCGCCGCCTCGCCGAGCCGGCGGTCGAGGTCGGCCGCAGCGGGCACCTCCAGCGCCCCGTCGGCGATGGCCGGTCGGCCGGCCGCCGGTCGCTCGGCCGGCAGTTCGGCCAGCATCCGGGCCACCATCCGGCTCATCTCGTCCAGAGCCGCGTTTCCCCCGCCGTCGCCCATGTCCCCCTCCCGTCGGTCCCGCCGAGCGGGCCGGGGTTCTAGCGACTCCGGGTCGCCGGCGGGAGGCCACTTTTTCGCGGATTCCGGCCGGCGGCTGCTTGCACTCGACCCGGGCCGTCGGGTATTGCCGCGGCTCGACCGAGGGGGTTCGCCCCGGCCACGTGCCGGGGCGGGGGGAACCGCGCCTGCCCCCGGCGCGAACTGTCGGAGGCCGGGTCATGTACGTGGCGTGTTCCACCCTCTGTTTCGTCAAGCACACCCTCGACGAGGCGCTCACCGCGGCCCGCACCCTGCGGTTCGCCAAGGTCGATCTGGCCGTCCGCCCGCACGGCGGCAACCTCACCCCGGCCGAGGTGGTCGCGGACGTAGGGCGGACCGTCCAGCGGGTGAAGCTCGGCGCCGTGCCGGTGGCGGCCGTCCACCTCATCCCGTCGTCCGAGGCGGCGGCCAAGGGCGAGCTGAAAGCGGTGTGCCGGCTGGCCCGGCTGCTGGCCTCGCCGGTGCTGTGCGTCCCGGCCGCCCCGGCCGACACCCCGGTGCCGGCGGAAGTCGCCCGGCTGACGGAGTGGGTGAGGCTGGCCGCCGGCGAGGGGGTCATCCTGACGGTGGAGACGGCCGCCGGCACCCTCACCGGCACCCCGGACGGGGCGGCCGAGCTGTGCCGCCAGGTGTCCGGCCTGGGGCTGACGCTGGACCCCAGCCACTACACCGCCGGCACCACCGAGACGGTCAGCTACGACCACCTGTTCCCGTTCGTCCGGCACGTCCGGCTGCGGGACACCGGCCGGGGCAAGAACGAGTTCCAGCTCCGCGTCGGCCAGGGTGACATCGACTACGGGCGGATCGTCACCCAGCTCGACCGCTTCAACTACACCCGCGCCCTGACGGTGGACGTGCGGGACGTGGCCGACAGCCCGTTCCCCGTCGAGCCGGAGGTGCGGAAGTTGAAGTACCTGCTGGAATCGCTGGTCTAATCCCGCTCACCGGCGAGCGGCCGGCGTAAGCCGGCTGAGGGCGAGGGGTCGAGAGTCTGACGAGTCAGCCCCTCGCCCTCAGCCGGCTTACGCCGGCCGCTCGCCACCCATCCTGCCCCACTTCCCACCTTTTGCTTGCTCCTGCCGCCCGCATACGCCACTCTAATCTTCGGGGCCGACCGGCCCACCCGCGCCCGCTCCCCCGGTCCGCGGCCTATGATGGTGTGTCCGTCGACCCGGGAGTGAACCCGCCGATGCGTGCGATCTGCCTTCTCGCCCTCGTCCTCTTTAGCCCGCTCGTCGCCCCCGCCGCCGAGGCGACGTGGACCCCGACCCGGGCCACCTCCCCGAAAGACCTGGGCGAGCTGAAAGCCCTCCAGGACCGCGTCACTGACGTGCTGGCCAAGGTGACGCCGGCCACCGTCGGCCTGCTCACCAAAGGCAGTGCCCAGCCGGGAATGCTGGGGGCCGGGAGTGGGGTGATTGTCAAGGACACCGGGCTGATCCTGACCGCCGCCCACGTCATTGGTGACCCCGGCCTGCCGGTGGTGGTGGTACTGGCCGACGGCACCCGGGTGAAGGGCAAGACCCTGGGCGTCAACCCGCTGGTGGACAGCGGCATGGTGCAGATCACTGACCCGCCGCCGGAGGGGGCCACCTGGGACGGGGCCGCCGACGGCAAGTGGCCGTTCGCCGAGTTGGGGGTGTCGAAGACCGTCAAGGCCGGCCAGTGGCTGATCGCCCTCGGCCACCCGGGCGGGCCGAAGCTGGGCCGGCCGCCGGCCGTCCGGGTCGGGCGGATGATCGACTACTTCCAGAAAGAGTCCGCGGTCCGCACCGACTGCCCGCTGGTCGGTGGCGACAGCGGCGGCCCGCTGTTCGACCTGTCCGGCAAGGTGGTCGGCATCCACAGCCGCATCGGCTCGCTGCTCGACCACAACATGCACGTGGCCACCGAGTTCTATCAGGACGAGTGGGAGTCGTTGGCCCGCGGCCTGATCACCGGGGTGGTCGGCCGGGCGGTGCTAGGCGTCACCCTGGCCAATTCGACCGACGAGCTGACGGTGCGGGAGGTGGCAACCGGCGGGCCGGCCGAGTTGGCCGGGCTGAAGGCCGGGGACGTGATCCTGTCCTACGACGGCGAGGCGGTTCACAGTAAGGACGACCTGGCTCACCTGCTACACAAGAGCATCCCGACCTCGGATGTCGAGATCGAAGTCCGCCGCGGCAGTGCCGTCAAAACCGTGACCGTCACCCTCGGCACCAGGCCGACCGAGAAGAAGCCCGCCCGCCGCTGATCGCTTTTCCCCTCGGAGGCCCGTCCGCCATGACCCGCCGGCTCGTCGCCCTGGCCGTCTGTCTACTCGCCGCTGCCCCGGCGACCGCCCAGCGGGACCGGGGTAAGGATTTGCTGCCGAAGCTGCTAGCCGCCCCGGCGGCGTTCGCTGCTGCCGGCACCGTGCGAATTCTGAGTGAAGGTCGGGAGGTCGCCCTGGGCACGATCGTGTCGGCCGACGGCCTGATTCTCACGAAAGCCAGTGAACTCCGCGGCGATCTACTGGTACGGCTCCGCGGAGGCGACAAGACGTACGACGCCAAGTTGCTCGGCGTCCACAAGCCGACCGACCTGGCGCTCATCAAGATCGAGGCCAACGACCTCCAGCCGGTGACGTTCGCCACCGTCCCCGGCACCGTCGGCGGCTGGGTCGCCAGCCCGGGGCTGGGGACTGAGCCGGTGGGGGTCGGGGTGTTGTCCGCCGGGGTGCGGAAGATCGAGCCGGGTACGCAGGAGAGCCAGGCCGAGAACCGCAACAAGGGTTATCTGGGTATCCAGTTCGGCACCTCCCCGAAGGGCGAGGTGACGGTGAGCGACGTGAACCAGCGGAGCAAGGCCGTCGGCAAGTTGAAGGAGGGGGACGTGGTGTTGGAGGCCGCCGGCAAGGTGATCGCCCAGCGGGACGACCTGCCGGACGCGCTCGACAGCTACCGCCCCGGCGACACCGTGTCGGTAAAGGTCCGCCGCGGCGATGAGGAAAAGACGGTGCGGGTGATACTGGTTCCGCGGAGCGACATCGACCGCAGCGACTTCCAGAACACCCTGGGCAACCAACTGTCCGGCCGGCGGAGCGGCTTCCCGGCGGTGCTGCAACACGACACCCCGCTCAAGCCGACCGACATCGGCGGCCCGCTGGTGGACCTGTCCGGCCGGGTACTCGGGCTGAACATCGCCCGGGCCGGCCGGGTGGAGACATGGGCGCTGCCGGCGGACGTCATCAACCCGGTGCTCGAAGGCTTGAAGGCCGGCAAGTTCCGCCCGGTCACGAAGTAGTGGCTGTCGGTTCGTAGCCCGAAGCGCAAGCGAGGTCTTGCATCCTCGCTCGTGCTTCGGGCCACGAACCAGCGGCGGGCCGGTTGGGGTTGAAAAGCACTACCTCCCTGCTTTAGCATTCCGCCCCTCACCGGGGCCGCCCACACGACCCTGGCACGCACGGATGCGGGCCGATGCCGACCATTAACAAGCGTTTCCTCCTCCGCCTCCTACTCGGGGTGGCCGTCGCCGTCGGGCTGGTGGCCGGGGTTCACGCCGTCCAGGCCCGCCGCATCCCGGCGGCCCTGCTGGCCCAGGCCGACCACGCCGCCGAGGCCGGTAAGCCGGACGCGGCCGTGAACTACCTCCGCCAGTACCTCGAATTCCGCCCGGCCGACACCGACGCCCTGGCCCGGCTGGCGGCCTCCCTCCGCGAGCGGTCGCGGCCCGGCGAGGCGACGTTCGATGCCGTGCTGAAGGGCGAGGCGGCCGCCGACCGCAACTTTCAGGAGCGGGCGGCGGCGGTGTTGATGCTGTACGACAAGGTGCTACGGGCCGACCCCGGCCGGGAGGCGGTCCGCACCGACGCCGTGGCGGTGGCTCTGAAAATCGGCCGCTACTCGGACGCCGCCGCCCACGCCGACGCCCTGCTCCAGACCCGACCGACCGACGCCGCACAGTGGGGCCACAAGGGCGATGCCCTGGCCGGGCTACAGAAGTCGGCCGAGGCCCGCAAGTGCTTCGAGCAGGCGGTGGCCCACGCCCCCGGCGACTTCAAGCCGTACCAGCGGCTCGCGCAATACCTGCTGCGGGACATCCAGAACCCGGCCGAGGCGAAGGCCGTCATCGACCGGATGGTGGTCGCCTGCCCGACCTCCGCCGAGGCGTTCCTGACCCGGGCGCGGTTCGACAAGCTGGCCGGCGACGGCCCGACCGCCGACGCCGACCTCAAGCGGGTGTTGGAACTCGACCCGACCAGCGCCGAAGGCCACCTGCTCACGGCCGAGCGGCAGCAGAAGGCCCGCCGGCTGGCCGACGCCCGCGACACCCTGGCGGCCGGCCTGAAGCACCACCCGACCGACGCCCGGCTCATCCGGGCGCTGGCCTGGCTGGAGCTGAACCGCGGCAACCTGGGGGCGGCGGTCGCCTGTCTGGAGGACGGGCTGGACAAGGTGCCGGACGGCACCGACCTGCTAGTGCCGCTCGCCGATTTGTTGGTTGACCTGGGCGAAGTCAAGCGGGCCACGGAGATCGTCGGCCGGCTGGACGCCAAGGCGTCGCCGCTGGCCAAGCTCCAGTCGAAGTACCTGACGGCCCGGCTGGCGATGCGGGCCGGCGAGTGGGCGGCCGCCTGTCGCAGCTTCACCGAGCTACGGGCCGAGTCCGCCTACCTGCCCGGGCTGGAAGCCCAATCCACGCTCCTACTGGCCGTCTGCCTGCAACGCCGGGGCGACACCGCCGCCGAACACGACGCCCTGCGGACGCTGCTGAACAAAGACCCCAACCACCTGACGGCCCGCACCACCCTCGGACTGTCGCTGCTGAACAACGGCCGGCCGGCGGAAGCCATCCGCGAGTACGAGCAGGCGGTGCGCAACCCGATGTCTGGCCCCGGGGTCCATGCCACGCTTCTGCGACTGAAGGCCAGAGGCTACGCCCGCTCCGGCCGTGGCGACTGGAGCCAGCTCGACCGGGTGGCCCGCGAGGTGGAGAAGTTCTACCCGGTCGGGTCGTCCGAGCCGGCGATGTTGCAGGCCGATCTGTTGGCAGCCCGGGGCGAGTACGCCAAGGCGGCGGCCAAGCTGGTCGAGGCGTCCACCCGTCGGCCGGGCGACCGGCGGCTGTGGGCCGCCCGGACTGAGATGGTAGTCAACGTCGCCGGTGTCGCCGCCGGGCTGGGGGTGTTGGACGAGGCGCAGGCCGTGGCCGGCGACGGCCCCGAGGTGCGGCTGGCCCGGGCCGACCTGACCGCCCGCGACCCGGCTAAACTCCGCCCCATCGACCCGCTGTTCGAGCAAACGGACACCTGGCCGGAGAACGACCAGGTGCGGCTGCTGTACGGCCTGCTGGAAGTGTGCGACCGGCTCGGCGACGACGCCCGGGCGGTGGCCACCTGCCAGAAGATCGCCGCCCGCCGGCCGGCCGATGTGGCGGTGTGGCTGACTCTCGCCGAGCGGGCCACGGTGGTCGGCGACACGAAGGCCGCCGACGAGGCGACTGCCGCGGCGGGCAAGCTCGACCCGAGCGGCAAGCCGGCGGCCCTACTGGCCGCCTGGCGGGCGACCCGGGGCGAGGGCGACGTGACCGCGGCGACGGCCGGCCTGACGGCCACCTTCGGGGCGAACCCGGACAGCGGCGACGCCTGCCTGGCCCTCGGCCGGCTGATGCTCAAGGCCGGCGACGCGGCCGGCATCCGGATGCTCGACCGGGCCACTCGGCTGGAGCCGAGCCGGTTCGCCCCGATGACGGCCTTCCTGGCCGCGACCGCCGACCAGGCGGCGGCCACCCTCGACCGGCTGAGCCGTGACCACCGCTGGGCCGGCGAGCCGTTCCGCCGCAGCGTCGCGGCCGCCGCCCGCACCCTTCCGCCGGCGAACGCCGCCAAGCTGCTGGCCGCCGCCCGGCCGTTCGTCGCCGACGAACCCGGCGGCCTCGGCTGGCTGAGCGACAGCTACCTGGCCTGCGGGCTGAAGCCCGAATCGCTCGCCGTCTGCGAGGAGGCGACGGCCCGGCCGGCGGCCACCGCCGACGACTGGCTGCGGCTGGCCGTCCGCACCGCCGAGGCCGGCGGCGACCCGGGCAAGGTGTTCGCTCAGGCAAAGGAGAAGGTGCAGCCGGGGCTGTACTTCGCGGCGGTGGCGTCGTTCGCCGAGTGTGCCGCCGCCCCGAAGGGGTGGGAGCCGCCGCTGGCGGCCGACGCCGACAAGCGGGGCTTCACCCAGGCCCGGCTGGCCGTGCAACTGAGCCGGTTCCAGCGGGCCGCCGGGGTGCTGCTGCTCACCAAGTTCCTGAATACCAACCCGCCCCCGGCCGACGCCATGTGGGCCAAGCGGAACAAGGCCATGCTGCTGGCCGTCGGCGGCGGCACCAACGACCGCCAGAACGCCATGACCCTGCTGGCCGAGACGACCGACGTGCCGGGCGAGACGGCCGACGAGAAGCGGTCCAGCGCCGCCGTGCTGACCGCCCTCAGCCGACACCTCGACGGCCGGGACCGCACCGGCGCGCTGGAGCGGGCCACCCGGCTGCTCACGCAACTGGTGGACGAAACCAAGTCCGCCCGGGACGCCTTCCTGCTGGCCCAACTGCACCGGGCCAGCGGCGACCGGGTGGCCAGCGTGGCCGTCCTACAAAAGATGCTCCAGGCCGACCCGACCAACCTCGACTACCTGACGATGGCCCTGGACGAGCTGACCGAGCGGGGCGACTTCGCCGCCGCCGCCCCGTTCGCCCAGCGGCTGCTCAACCTGTACCCGACCGAATTCCGGGCGGTGTCGGTGGCCGCCCGGTTCGAGGCCAAAGCCGGCAAGCCGGACAAGGCCCTGGCCCTGGCCGAAGGGTATGTGCGCACTGCCGACGCTAACGCCGGCGACCTGCCGCAACGCATGGCACGGACTGCCGAGTTGCTTGACGAGCTGGCCCGGATGCCCGCCGTGCGTGGCACCGAGGCGGGCAAGGCGATGGTGAAATCGGCGGTCGAAAAATATGCCGAGCTGGCCGTCGGGCGGCCGGAGGCGGTGGTTGCGGCGGCGGGCCTGCTGGCGGTGGACGGCCGGCCGGCCGACGCCTTCGCGCTCGTCGAGAAGCAGCCGAGCTTGCCGGCCCCGCTCCGGGCCGCCGCCGGGCTGGCGGTGGTGCGGCCGGGCGGCAGCAGCGACCGCCAGCGGGAGACGGTGGCCCGGTGGCTGACCGAGGCGGCGGCCGAACAGCCGGGGGCGGCCAGCGTGCAGGTGAACCGGGGCGAGTTCCTGGCCCTCACCGGCGACTACCCCGGGGCCGAGGTCGCCTACCGGGCGGCCCTCAAGATCGACCCGCGGAACGTGGTGGCGTTGAACAACCTGGCCTGGGTGATCGGCCCGGAACCGGACCGGGCCGCCGAGGCGCTCGACCTGGTGGCCCGGGCCGTCGCCGAGGTGGGGCTGACCGCGGAGCTACTGGACACCCGCGCCCGGGTCCGCATCAGTGCCCGCAAGTTGGACCTGGCCGAGAAGGATTTGACCGACGCTCTGCTGCAAGAGAAGACGCCGCAGCGGCTGTTCCACCTGGCCCTGCTACACGCGTCGGCGACGCCGGCCAAGACCGCCGCCGCGAGGGACGCCTTCCGCCAGGCCAAGCAGAAGGGGTTACAGCCGGGCGGCGTCCACCCGGCCGATCTGCCGGCGTATCGGGCGATGGACGCGAATTGACCCTCGGTTCGTAGCCCGAAGCGCGAGCGAGGAGGGACACACCTCGCTCGCGCTTCGGGCTACCAACCGAGACCCTGTCCGTATCATGCCCCGCGAAGCTGTTTCGCCCTCGCGGGGACCGTGCATGTCCGCAACGCTCGCCGACCGGCTGGCCAATTACACCGTCGGCCTGTCCTTCGACCGGCTCACCCCGACGGCCGTCCACGAGGTCAAGCGGCGGCTCATCGACTCGTTCGCCACCGCCGTCGGGGCCATGCCGTCGGACGCTTACGCCGTGGCCAAGAAGTGTGCCGCCCGGGTGAGCGGCAACCCGTCGGCGTCGGTCCTCGGCGGCGGCACCTCGTCGCCCGAGTGGGCGTGTTTCGTCAACGGCCTGCTCATCCGCTACCTGGACTTCAACGACACCTACCTGAGCAAGGAACCAGCCCACCCGTCGGACAACCTGGCGGCGGTGTTGGCCGCCGGCGAGGCGGTCGGGGCCCGGGGCAAGGAACTCATCACCGCCGCCGTGCTGGCGTACGAAATCCAGTGCCGGTTCTGCGACGCCGCCAGCCTCCGCACGCACGGGGTGGACCACGTCACCTACGGGGCACTCTCTAGCTGTGCCGCCGCTGCCAAGCTGATGAAGCTGGACGTGACCAAGACCACCCACGCCCTGGGCATCGCCGGGGTGTGCAACGTGGCCCTGCGGCAGACGCGATCCGGCGAGCTGAGCATGTGGAAAGGGTGTGCCTTCGCCAACGCCGCCCGCAACGGGCTGTTCGCCGCGACGCTCGCCGGCGACGGGCTGACCGGCCCGGCCCCGATCTTCGAGGGCGACCTGGGCTTCTTCAAGCTGGTGACCCGGGGGGCGTTCACCCCGGCGGCCTTCGGCGGCGAGCCGGGTAACGCCGACGGCTACATGATCGATAAGACGTACATCAAATTCTGGCCAGCCGAGTACCACTCGCAGTCGGCCATCGACGCGGCTATTCAGCTCCGGGCCGAGTTGGGTGGGGACGTGTCGCAGGTGGCCCGCATTGACATTCACACGTTTGAGGCGAGCTATAACATCATCGGCAAGTACCAGCAGGCGTGGGCGCCGAAGACCCGGGAAACCGCGGACCACAGCCTGCCGTACTGCACCGCGGCGGCCCTGTACGACGGCGACGTGACCCTGGACACGTTCGACGAGAAGCGGTTCACCGACCCGGCCCTGGTGGCGTTCACCGGCAAGGTGACGGTTCTGCACGACGCGGCGCTCGACCCGCGGTACCCGGCGGGGATACCAAACCGCATCGTGGTGACGCTGGCCGACGGCCGGACGCTCGAAAAGCTGGTGGAGTTCCCCCGCGGCCACGCCGGCAACCCGATGACCGACGCCGAGGTGGAACGGAAGTTCCGCGGCACCGTCGAGCCGAAGTACGGCAAACAGCGGGCCGATCAAATCCTGGCGCGGTGCTGGGGGCTGGAGACGCTGACCAGCGTCACCGAGCTGATCCGTCTGTTCGATTGACGCCGGTTCGTAGCCCGACGCGCGAGCGAGGATGTCCTCGCTCGCGCGTCGGGCTACGAACTACCGCGGCTACTTCACCGTCTGCCGGTACAGCACCACCTTCGCCTCCTCCAGGGGCACGCCCTCGGGCCACTGGAAGGCGACGGCCGGCGGGTTTTTGCCGTCGTTCATCACGTCCCGGGCGGCTTGCAGCCGGGGTTTGGACTTCTCCGACCGCTCCATGTCCTTCGGCTCGATCACCGCCCACCGGCTGCGGCCGGCCGCCGCTTTCGGGTCGTCCGGGATGCCTTTCAGGGTCCGCCCGCTGTAGAACGCGGCCCAGTCCCACGGGTCGATAATTATGTCGTCCGAATGGGCATGCTTGGCCAGGTACTCGCCGGCCAGTTTGTGCCCGAGCCGGTCCCGGTGCAGCGGCTTGGACAGCAGCGGCAGGCAACTGACGACGACAGCCGTGAACAGCACCCAGCCGACCCACGGCCGGCCGGCCCACCGACCGACGGCCTGGAACCCGGCGGCGGCGAACGGGCAGAGCACCAGCACCACGGACAGGGTGTGCCGCTCGGAGATGTACCCTTCTTTCAGGCCGAGGGCGATCAGCACGGGCAGCATCAGCCCGACGAACGCCAACGGCACCAGCAGCCAGGAGTCGGCCCGCAACCGACGGGCGGTCACGAACAGCCCGAGTAGGGCGAACGCCGGCGGCACATAGTGGAACGACTTGCTCCCCTCCTTGGCGAGTTCCTTCACCGCCTCGGCCAAGCCGCCGGCTTGCCAGGAGGCGAACACCGCCGGCCCGGCGGGGGCCGCCGCCGCCGTGGGCTGGAGCAACTGCCGCACCTGGAACCCGCCGAGGATGCCGCCGACGCTCGGCTTGTTGGTCAGCCCGCCGATGACCGCCATGTACCAGCCGGTGACAAGTAGAAAGCCGACGGTCAGGGCCGCCAGCCGCCCGGCCGACGCCCAGACCGGCTGCCGCCGGCAGGCCGCCAGCAGCACGACGACGGCCCCGACAGCCGCCGCCGCCAACGCCCCTTCCGGCCGCACCAGGTAAGCCGCCCCCGCCGATAGCCCGCAGAGTAGGAAGCCGCCGACGGTCGGCTTCCGCACCGCCCGGGTGCCGAGCAGTAGGGCCGTCGCTAGCAGCAGCAGGTACAATCCTTCGGTGACAACGTCCGACGTGTACCGGGCCGCCACCGGCAGGACGGTGAACAGCAGTGCCCCGGCGAACCCGGCCGGCTGGCCGAACAGGGTGCGGCCGAGCCAGTACAGCGGCACCACCAGCAGCGTGCCGGCGATGGCGCTGACCAGTTGCCCGGCCAGTAACAGGCGGTCCTGGGTGGTGTCGCCGTGCGTGACGGTGCTGGCAAGCAGCAGGGCCGCCGGGTAGCCGGGCGGGTGGCCGGGCTGCCGGAGGACGTCGAACGGCGTCGGGCGGGGTGTCTTTTCGCTCGCCGTCGATGTCGGGTCGCCCAGTTGCAGGGCGGTGCGGGCGAACCCGACCCCGTCCCGGGCGGTCATGGCGGTGCGGGCCACGACGACGGCATGGACGGCGGCGGCGGCCAGGACGAGCAGCACCAGCCACCGGCGGTCGCCGCGATCGGTGACCGGCCGGGTCGGGGCCGACTCCAGGCGCCCGCCGACGGGGGAACTCATGCCGGGGGCGTCCTGGTGGCGTGGGGTAAAGGGTGTGATGGTAGAGTAATGCCGGCCGCGGCGTCAAGCCGGGCCGGCCGGGAGGGTTCCGCCGTGTTGGAGGTGACGCCGTCGCTGGCCGTGCCGCTGGCCGAGTTCGAGTGGGCCTACGCCCGGTCCGGCGGCCCCGGCGGGCAGAACGTCAACAAGGTGGAGTCGAAGGCCGTCCTCCGCTGGAACCTGCGGGACAGCCCGAGCCTGCCGGCCGACGTGAAACAGCGGCTGACCGCCGCCCACCCCGCTCATACGACGACCGAAGGCGAGTTCCTGGTCACGTCGCAGCGGTACCGCGACCAGGAGCGGAACCGCCAGGACTGCCTGACGAAACTCGCCGACATGCTCCGCCGGGCGGCGGTGCGGCCGGCCGTGCGGAAGAAGACCAAGCCGAGCAAGGGCAGCCAGCGACGGCGGTTGGAGGCGAAGAAGATCAACAGCCAGCGGAAGGCCGACCGGCGGGTGGACACATGACTCACCACAGAGACAGGCAGATAACTGGGTTCTAAAACTGGTCTTCATCTCCGTCTTCTGCCAAACTCTGCGTTCACTGTGTCCCTGTGGTGACTGCGGCTTTCAGCCGGTCTATCCCCACCCGCTCGCAATAGTCGCCGAACGTTTCGCCGGCCTGCCGCTCGTCACGGTAGGTGCCGAACACCGCCCGCAGCTTCGGCACGATGTCGCCACGCGGCACAAGGTCTTGCAGCTCGCTGTTCATCCGCCGGCCGAAGCTGTCCCCGCCGACGTACAGGGTGTACTTGTCGCCGCTCCGGCCGACGATGCCCACCTCACTCTGGTACGGCCGGGCGCAGCCGTTCGGGCAGCCGGTCATCCGCACGCTGATCGGCTCGCCGGCCAGCCCGAGGTCGGCGAGCGTGGTTTCCAGTTGGTCGATGATGCCGGGCAGCGCCCGCTCGCTCTCGCTGATGGCCACCGGGCATGTCGGGATGGCCGGGCAGGCCATGCTCCACCGCTGCACCAGGCTGAGGGCGTCGGCCCGCGGCACGCCGTGTTCGCTCAGCAGGCTGTCCACCGTCGGCCGGTCGGCGGTGGCGATGCTGCTCAGCAGCACGTCGTGCTGGGCGGACAGTCGCACGTCGCACCGCACCCGCCGGGCGATCTCGCGGAGGCCGGTGCGCAGCCGCAAGTCGCCCTCGTCCTTAATGCGGCCGTTCTCCACACTCAGGCCGAGGAACCAGCGGCCGTCCGCCTGCGGGTGCCAGCCGTGGTGCAGGTCGAGGCCGGTGATCGGGGTGCCGGTCGGCGGCCGGCGGGGGCCGCTGAAGTAGTCGCGGTAGAACACGTCCCGGAACTTCTCGACGCCCCAATCGGCCATCACATACTTGAGCCGGGCACGCTTGCGGTCGGAGCGGTTGCCGTGGTCGCGGTACAGCTTGGTGATGGCCTCGCTCGCCGCCACCACCTCGTCGGCGTGAACGAACCCGAGCGGCTGGGCCAGGCAGGCGAAGGTGTCTGGCTTGCTGTTGGTCAGCCCCTGTCCGCCGCCGGCGTACAGGTCGTACCCGCCGTCCACGGCCAGGAAGCCGAGGCACTGGGCCAGCAGGTCGGTGCAGTTGTCGTGCGGCAGGGCGAACGCCACCTTGAACTTCCGCGGCAGGTAGTGCCGGCCGTAGATCGGCTCGAACGCCTCGGGGTTCTCGTGCTCGGCAGCCGGAAACTCCTGCGGCTCGCCGTCGAGCCAGATTTCGTGGTACGCCCGCGCCCCGGCCCTGGGGGCCAGGTGGGCGGCGATGTCGTCGCCGAGCCGCTGGCACTCGACGCGGACCGGGTCGCCGGTCGGGGCCGGGCAGGCCATGACGTTCCGGTTCACGTCCCCGCAGCCACCGAGGCTAGTCATCAGGGCGTGGTTGAACCCCTGGATGGTCGCCTGGAGGTCGCCCTTCAGCACGCCGTGGAACTGGATGCTCTGCCGGGTCGTCACGCGGAGGGTGCCGTTGGCGTACTTGCCGGCCAGGTCGTCCAGGCTCAGGTACTGGTCGGCCGTCAGCTTCCCGCCGGGCAGTTTGAGCCGGATCATGAACATGTAGGCTTTGGCCGAGGTGCCGGTCTTCGGCCGGGTCTTGCGGGCGTCCCGGTCCTCCTGCTGGTAGCTGCCGTGGAACTTGAGCAGTTGTTTGGCCTGCTCGCTGAAGTGGTCGGTCGGCTCGGCCAACTCGGCCGGCAGCGTCCCGCGGAGCCAGCGGCTGGTTTCCTTGATGCCCTCGACGGCTGACGGCTTCGGGGTGGCGTCCGTAGACATGGCAGTTCCGTTCGTGCGGGGCGGCTCTACTCACAGTATCGGCAGAATCAGGACTATTGAAGAGCGATTCACTCCATGTTGATCGACGTGATCAGCTTTGAGCAAATCTGAGCCGCCCACTCGCCAAACACCCCGGACCTGGCAAGCTGGACCGGCTGTTCCACATCCCCTTAAACCGACAGCCGCCCGGCAGGGTAACGGCGGCCGGAGGGGTGGCCGAGCCGGGTCGGCCGGCCCGATGGTGAACGGTGCCGCTCATCGGCAGACCTACGGGCTTCGATTTCCCGCGAGACCTCCGAACGTGACCGACACCCCGCCGCCGGCCGCCATCACCCTCGGGTTCCTGAGCCTGGTTCAGGACGCCGCCGGGGTGAGCGGCGGCTACCTGCTCACCAACGCCTGGGGCCGACCGCTCGAGTTCCGCCTGAGCAGCACCGTCCAGCCGACCAAGGTCCAGCAAATCCTTTATGGCCCGACGCTCGCCGACTATCTACAGTGCGAGCTGATCGGCCGAACGCTGGTGGAGAAGTCTGGCACGCCGCCGGTGCTGATCGTGACGGATACGCCGGTCGGGTTGGGGCTGGCCCACCGGCTGAACGTGCCGGTGGTGGCGGTGGGGGACGAGGGCACCCGTCACCCCCGGAGTAGCAAGCCGCTGGCCTTCGCCGGCAACCCCGAAGCGGTGCTGGAGCTGGTGGACGCGGCCGTGGACTTGGCCGAGCCGTTCGTCCGCATCCGGGAGGCCGCCGCCGAAGCCCGGAAACTCGGGGGGACGAGCCGTGCTGCCGCCTGAGCATGACGACGTGCCACTGGTGAGCGTCACCGAAGTTCCGCTCCTGAAGCCGCCGCCGACCTTCGGCCCGCGGCTGGCGGACCTGTCGGTGAACGCCCGCGACACCCGGCTGCTGCACAACCCCCCGTGGGTGCGGAGTGTCGGCCCACTGGCCATGACGGTGACGACCGAAGGCTGGAAGTTCCCGGCGCCGCCGGTCGAACTGAGCCGCCCGCCGGCCCCGCGGCAGCCACGGCCGGAGGGCCGGGAGATCGTTCTCGCCCCGACGCTGCCCGACAATCCCGACGCCCCGAAGCCGGAGCGGGTGCGGTCCCGCCCGACCGCCGACACGGTGCTGGTCAAGGACCGGCTACTGTACCTGCTCCAGCCGCCCATCGACGGGCTGTTCGACGGCCGGGCGCTGGAGGTGCCGTTCAAGCCGTTCCAGTACCAGGCCGAGGGCATCGCCTTCCTGGTGCCGCGGACGGGGGCGCTGCTGGCCGACGAGATGGGCCTGGGCAAGACGGCCCAGGCCATCCTGTCGCTACGGCTGCTGTTCCACCAGGGGCAGATTCAGTCCGCCCTGCTCGTCACCCCCAAACAGCTCATCCACAACTGGGGCCGGGAGCTCAAGGCGTGGGCGCCGGACCTGCCGTTCGAGGTGTTCCCCGCGGACCCCGAGATGCGGCGGGCCACCTGGCTGCGGTCGAACTGCCCGCTCAAGGTGATCAACTACGAGGCCCTCACCCGGGACGCCGAGGTCCTGGCCGACCCGCGGGTGCGGTTCGACGTGGTGCTGCTGGACGAAGCCCAGCGGATCAAGAACGGCGACTCGCGGACGGCCCAAGTGGTGCGGAGTGTCAAGCGGTCGCGGAGCTGGGCGCTCACCGGCACGCCCATCGAGAACAGCCACGAAGACCTGGTGAACATCTTCCGGTTCGTGGACCCCGGCCTGCCGCTCGACGGCCTGCCGCCCCGGCACCTGGCGGCGGCGACGCGGGACCACATCCTCCGCCGCACCAAAGACGACGTGCAGGCCGACCTGCCGCCGAAGATGATCCGCGACGTGGAACTCGACCTGTCGCCGGCCCAGCGGGTGGCCTACGACCGGGCCGAGAACGACGGCGTGGTTCACCTGAACGAGCTGGGCCAGACGGTCACCGTCCAGCACGTCTTCCAACTGGTCATGCGGCTGAAGCAGATTTGCAACTTCGACCCGCTCACCGGCGAGTCGGCCAAGCTGGACCAGTTGACGGCGGACATGGAAGAGGTGGCCGCCAGCGGGCGGAAGGCCATCGTGTTCAGCCAGTGGGTGGAGCCGCTGGGGGTGCTGGCCGGGGCGCTGGCCGAGTACGGCCCGCTCCAGTACCACGGCCGCATCCCGCAGGCCGAGCGGACGTCGGTGTTGGACCGATTCCGGGACGACCCGGCCGCCCACCTGCTGCTCATGAGCTACGGCAGCGGCAGCGTCGGGCTGAACCTCCAGTTCGCCAACTACGTGTTCCTGTTCGACCGCTGGTGGAACCCCGCGGTGGAAGACCAGGCCATCAACCGGGCGCACCGCATCGGCCAGCAGCACCCGGTGACGGTGGTGCGGTTACTGGCCGAGGGGACCATCGAGCACCGCATCGCCGGGGTGCTGGAGGCCAAGCGGAAGGTGTTCAACGACCTGCTCGCCGAGGCCGAGAAGCCGAGCCGGGTGGGGCTGAGCGAGGACGAGATTTTCGGCCTGTTCGACCTGACGGCGCGGCCGAAGCGGGCGGCTGGATAACTCGCCCGGAATCGTTTACACTTACAAGAACGAGGTGCGACCGTGACCCCGCAAGAAGTCTACGACTGGCTCCGCCGTGACCCGTTCATCCCGTTCCGGGTCAACCTGTCGAACGGCCGCCACTACGACGTTCGTCGGCCGGAGATGGCGATGGTCGGCAAGCGGGCCATGCTGGTTGGTGAGCTGGACCCGGATTTTCCGCTGCCCGTCTTCGAGAGTTCGACCCAGGTGTCGCTCATACACGTCAACAGCATCGAAACGATCCCGCAGCCGGCACCCGCCCCGGCCGGCTGACCGGCTTCGGGGTTGAACCGCCCTCCCGCCGGCTGTTAGCATCTCCCTCTTGTCGGTCGCCCGACTGGGGAGGGATTCCCGCTGATGCCACTGTCCACACCGAGCCGGCTGTTCACCGCCGCCGTCAAGTCCGCCGAGTCCGTCTCGACCGACCAGCCCGTTCCCGCCCCGCTGGCCGCGAGCTGGTCGGTCGCCCGCGTGCTGGTGGTCGTCGCCGTGGTGCTGGGGGCCACACTCCGGGTGTACGGCTACGCCCGCAACCCGTCGCTCTGGATCGACGAGGCCATGCTAGCCCTGAACGTGGTCCACAAGTCACCGGCGGAGTTGCTGCGCCCGCTCGACCTGAACCAGGGCGCCCCGGTCGGCTATCTGCTGGCTAACAAACTCGTCGTCGGCATGTTCGGCGGGAGCGAGTACGCCCTTCGCTCGCTCTCGCTGGTGGCAGCGCTGGCGAGTCTCGGGCTTTTCGTGCCGTTCGCCTACCGGGCCATGCCGCTGCCGGTGGCCCGCATCGCCGTCGGCCTGTTCGCCGTGTCGCCGTACCTGGCCGGCTACGCCGCCGAGTTCAAGCAGTACGAGTTGGACGCCGCCCTGGCGGTCGCCCTGTTCGCCTGCGGTCGGCCGGTGTGGCAGAACACGGCCGGCGGCCTTCGACTGGTCGGCCTGGCTTGCCTCGGGGCGGCGAGCGTGTGGTTCAGCCACCCGGCCCTGTTCGTCCTCGGCGGAGTCGGGCTGGCGATCCTGCTCGACGCCGTCGCCCGCGGTGATGCTGCCGGCTTCAAGCGGCGGCTGCTGGTGTGCGGAGCATGGGCCGTCAGCTTCGGGGCGTGCTACCTACAGTTCACCCGCAAACTGGGCATGAACCAGTACCTGCTCGACTACTGGGCCGGGACGTTCATGGCCCTGCCGCCGTACAAGCCGGGGCACTTCGCCTGGCTGACCCACCACTACTTCGAGGCGTTCGTGTCGCCGGGCGGTTTCGGGGCCGAAGCGGTGAACGCCAGCGGGCTGGCCGGGCTGCTGGCCCTGGTCGGCGGGCTGCACCTGGCCCGGACCGACTGGCGGCTGCTGGCCGCCGTGGCGACCCCGGTCGGGCTGGCCCTGCTGGCCAGCGGGTTGCAGAAGTACCCGTTCGCCGGCCGGCTGCTGCTGTTCGCGGTGCCGGGGCTGCTGGTACTGGTGGCGGTCGGGGCGAGGGCGGCGGCCCAGGCGCTCGGCCGGGCGGTGCCGGGGGCCGGCGTGCTGCTGCTGGGGGCACTGTTCGCCGCCCCGGTGGCCGAGTGCAACTGGCAGGTCAAGCGACCCCTGCACGCCGAGGACGCCCGGGAGGTGGTCGCCCACGCCCACGCGAACTGGCAGCCGGGGGACAAGGCCTACGTCTTTTATGCGGCGGCGGCGAGCTTCCACTACTACCGCGACCGCTTCCCGATCCCGCTGGCCGACGTGGTGCAAGGGGTTGAGAACCGGGGCAAGGACCAGGGCCAGTACCAGCAAGAGCTAGCGGTACTACGCGGCCGGCGGCGGGTGTGGGTGATCCTGGCCCACCGCCAGACCAGCGAGGAGGCGGCCGTCCGGGCGTACCTCGACGGTATGGGCACCCGGGAGGAAACCCTGCGGCTGGCCGACGCGGTGGTGTGGCGGTATGACCTGGGCGGGCGGTGACGCCGCCGGTTCGGTCGGTCGGCGGGCGAAGTGCTTGAACCGCGCCCGCCGGCCGGATATGTTCGCAGGTGGGCTGATCCGCCGTACCCCGCCGGGCATACCGATGACGCCGCTCCTGCTCGCTCTCAGCCT
Source organism: Fimbriiglobus sp. (assembly GCA_043787415.1). Taxonomy (GTDB): domain Bacteria; phylum Planctomycetota; class Planctomycetia; order Gemmatales; family Gemmataceae; genus JAXMAZ01. The sequence continues at coordinate 31,818 of JAYVUZ010000205.1, forward strand.
CGCCCAGCCGCCGAGCGGGCAGTACCGCCCGGTGGACCCGGCCCCGCACGAGCTGGACCGCTCCAACACCTGGACGCTGCACTTTGCCTACACGCCGCCGCGGATCGTGTCGCTGGACGTGCCCGGCCGCGGCAAACGGGTCGTCTGGTACATGGCTTACCAGGTGTGGAACACCACCGACACGCCGCTGACGTTCATCCCGCGGTTCGAGCTAGTCACGAAGGACGGGCCGCTTGTCGCCCTGCTCGATGACCCCCAGCCGTCGCTAGCCGAGGCCGTGCGGAAGCTCGAAGACACGACCAACTCGCTGAACATGCAGACAAGTGTCAGCATTAGCAAAACACCGATCCCGGTAACGCGGGTGGACTCGGTGCCGCGGTCGGTGTACGGCATCGCCGTTTGGTCGGAAGTGGCCGAGAAGGCCCCGACGGTCAACAATTTCAGCGTCTACGTCACGGGACTTTCGAACGGCATCGCGGAGCAAATGGATGGCGGCATCACCCGCAAGACACTTCAACTTGATTTTGTCCGTTCAACTGACACGGCCCGACAGATGCTTGATGACATCCGCCCGAATGAAAACGGTGGCCTCCGCGCCTTCAAGTGGATGTACCGTGCTGCCCCGTCGTCCAGGCAAGCGAAGTAAGTTGATCAGGTTGGAAACAATTCGGACTAGATGAAGACTCGCCCGGCCGAGTAAACTAAACGGTGGTTCCCGACCGCCGTCCTCCGGGCTGACGCCGCGCATGAGCATTTCGGTCCGCGGGCTGACCAAGCGGTTCGGCCGTTTCACCGCACTGGACGGTGTGTCACTGGACTGCCCGGCCGGGCAGCTCGTAGCCCTTCTCGGCCCGAGCGGGTCGGGCAAAACCACCCTGCTCCGCATCATCGCCGGGCTGGAAGTGGCCGACTCCGGGGTGGTTCACTTCGAGGACGCCGACATCACCCGGCGATCAGCTCGCGACCGGAACATGGGATTTGTGTTCCAGCACTACGCTTTATTCCGACACATGACCGTGTTCGAGAATGTGGCCTTCGGCCTGCGGGTGCGGAAGTGGCCGGAGGCACGGGTGCGGGACCGTGTTGGGGAACTCCTGAAACTCGTGCGGCTCGAGGAGATGGCCGGCCGCTACCCGTCGCAACTGTCCGGCGGGCAGAAGCAACGCATCGCTCTGATCCGGGCATTGGCCCCGGAACCGCATGTGCTGCTACTCGACGAGCCGTTTGGGGCACTCGATGCCCGCGTGCGGACCGAACTCCGCGGCTGGTTGCGGAAATTCCACGACGAATACCATGTAACGAGTATTTTTGTCACACACGATCAAGAAGAGGCGTTCGAAGTGGCTGACCGGGTGGTGGTCATGAATCAGGGTCGGGTCGAACAGGACGGCACCCCGGCCGAGGTGTTCGAACACCCGGCCAATGCTTTTGTCATGGACTTCCTGGGGAACGTAAACGTTTTCCAGGCACAGCTTAAGGACGGTCGTGTACTGCTGGGCAACGTCGAGGTGCCCGTCAACGACGCGGCCCGCATCCAGCTAACGGGTACAGGAACTGCTGCGGTTTATGTTCGTCCCCACGAGCTGGACATCGACCGCTCTGGCGACGGCGAGCACCACCTCCGGGCGAAGGTCATGCACGTAAACCCTGCCGGGTCAGTGGTTAAGGTGCGAGTGCTGGCCGAGGACTTCGGGCTGATGCTGAACATTGACATCAGCCCGGAGCGGCAGAAATCGCTCGGATTTGCTTACGGAGAGTTGGTTTACGTCTCGCCGAAGGCGGCAAAGATCTTCGAGCCGGACTACCTGATCTGAAATCATGACTTTGTAGACTTGATTAGTGTCGAAATGGCCGATACTGTTCCTGCACCTTACCGTTGCAGGAGCCGAGTTCCATGTCGCGTTCCCAGTCGAGTCGCCGCGGATTCACCCTGATCGAATTGCTGGTCGTGATTGCGATCATCGCCATTCTGATCGGGTTACTGCTGCCCGCAGTGCAGAAAGTCCGCGAGGCCGCTGCCCGGAGCCAGTGTCAGAACAACCTGAAGCAGATCGGACTGGCCCTACACAACCACGAGAGCGGTTACGGCTTCCTGCCGTCGAGTGTGCGACCGAGCGGCAGCACCACCCTGCCCCGGGTGAGTTGGGTCATCCCGACGCTGGCATTTATCGAACAAGACAACCTTCGCAAGAACTACGATACGACCAAGACTTGGGTGGACAACACCGGCACGCCACCGAACACCAACCGCAGTGTGACCTCGCAGCCGGTCAAAATTTTCCAGTGCCCGTCCACCCCGGACGCAGCCCGCAAGGACGGCGACCCGCAGACCAACACCTGGCAGGTAGTCGCCCCGACCGACTACGCCGCACTTACGGGCGTGTCGGCGATCAACACACTCGTCAACACGACTGGCAGAGCCATTCCGGGCGTCCTGGAGAAGAACCGGGTGCCGGGTGTCCGACTGACCGAGGTGGCCGACGGGCTGTCGAACACCGTCACCCTGGTGGAATCTGCCGGCCGGCCGCAAATCTGGCGGAACGGCCAGGCAGCCGGGGGTGCCACCTTCACCAGCATCGCCGACCCGAAAGTGAACGGCGGCGGATGGTGCCGGCCGGCCAGCGACCTGGACTTCCTGCCCAGCCTGCCGGACGGCACCGGCTACCAGCCGTTCGCCCAGGCGACGGTCGCCGTCGGGGCCACCAACGGCTACCCGTACACCGCCTACCCGCAGGCTCCGTTTGTGACCGAGGGGACGAACGCCCCGTACAGCTTCCACACTAGCGGGGTGAACGCCCTGCTCGGCGACGGGTCGGTGCGGTTTGTCCGGTCGAGCGTCGATGTGAAGACGTTCGCCGCCCTGGCCACCCGGGCCAACGGCGAGGTGGTCAGCGACTTCTAGTCTGCCCTTCCCGCCCTGGCGGTCGGCCGTATAGTAACGGTTCAGTCAGAACGAACCTACCGGCGGGAGCGGAGCGATGGCCGAACGGATGTCCACGCGGATCCGGATGGACAAGGTGCGGGAGCGGGCCAGGGTGTCGCGGGTGGAGAACGGCCACTTCAAGCGGAAGGCCCGGGCTGCCCGGGACATTCGCATGGGCGAGCTGGTCAGCAAGGGCACTTATCCGTACACCCCGGCGATCATGAGCTGGGTGAGCGAGAAACTCGGCAAGCCCAGCACGCAAGTCACCGAAACCGAGGCCAAGGGTTTGGCGACAAAGTAGGTCGTTTTTGTTCGTAGCCCGCAGCGCGAACGAGGAGTATTTTCCTCGCTCGCGCTGCGGGCTACGAACCGTTAAATCCCGACTGCTACCCGCTCCCGCTTCGCCACTTCTAACCCACGGCACGCCGTCCGCAGCCGCCGTACCCCTTCCCGCAACTGCTCGGGCGCCGCCACCCCGAAGCTCAGTCGGGCCTCGTTCCGCGGCGTGTTGCCGAACTCGTCCGGCACGTGGCCGAACTCGCCGGGCACGTACAGCACGCCCGCGGCCACCGCCCGGTCCACCAGTTCGCCGCCGTTGCCCGTGTCGATGTGCGGCGGGAAGGTCAGCCACGAATACAGCCCGCCGCCGGCCTTCGTCCACCGCACGCCCGGGAAGTCCGCGAACTCCTCGGCGAGTGCCGCCAACAGGGCGTCCCGCTTGACACGATACACGTCCCGCAGGTGGCTGACGTGTCGGTCGTAGGCCCCGCTCGTGAGCAGCCAGTCGATGACGTGTTGGCTCAGGTTGGTGCTGCCGAAGTCGTGGTTCCCTTTCAGGTTGCACACCGGGCCGACCAAGTCGCTCGGCATCAGGGCGTAGCCAGTCTTCAGCCCCGGGGCCAGCGGCTTCGAGAAGGTGCTGGTGTAGACCACGAACTCGTTGCCCGGGTCGAACGACTTGACCGACGGCAGGTCCGGGCCGTCGTACCGCAGCTCGCGGTAGGCGGCGTCCTCCAGGATCAGGATGCGGTGGCCGGCCCGTTCGGAGTACTTGCGGGCCAGTTCTACCAGCCGCGGCCGGCGGTCGGCGGCCAGGCTCAGCCCGGTCGGGTTCTGGAAGTAGTCCACCGTGTACAGCAGCTTCACTCGCTTCAGCTCGCCGGACGCGGCCAGCCGGCCGAGCAGGTCGTCGAGGGCGTCCAGGTTCATGCCGCCGGCGTCCATCGGCACGCCCAGCACCTTCGCCCCGTGGCTCTTCAGGCAGTCGTGGTAGACGAAATACGACGGGGCCTCGGCCACCACGATGTCGCCCGGGTCGAACAGCACCTCGCCGAGGATGTACAGGAGTTGCTGCGAGCCGGTGGTGAGCACCACGTCGTCGGCACTCAGGGACATCGCCGCCGGCGTGGTGCCGTCGGCCGCACACACCCGTCGCACCAGTTTGTCGCGGAGCCTCGGCAGCCCCTGGGTCGAGCCGTACTGTAGGGCCGCCCGCGCCGCCGCCGGGTCGGCCATGATCTCGGCCACGGCCTGCCCGACCTCGGCCGCCGGCAGCGACCCCTCGTCCACCAGCCCGGCGGCCAGTGAGAGGAGGCCGGGCGTCTCGATGGCCTTGCGGATGAAGTAACTGATGGGCGAGTCGGTGGTCCGCCCGGACTGGTGCGACAGCGACAGCATCGGCGGTCTTTCGACGAGAAGAGTGAGGGTGAGAACAGAACCGGCCCCGGGGGCGGTCCCCGGGGCCGGCGTGATCCTGGTCGGATCGCGGCCTCGGGGGCTACGTGGCGACGGCAGCGCCGGCCGGGGCGCCTACCAGCTTGACTGCGAAGCGTGCCATTGGGAAACCGTTTCCTGTCGGTGCGACTCCGGGAGGATAGCACCGACGCGACCGGAGGACAAGTCGCCCGGGTGTCTGTCGTGTAGAGCGGGCTTTTAGCCTGCTCAGAATCCGAGCAGGCTAAAAGCCCGCTCTACTCGACTGACACCCGGGCGGGAGTACCTCAATACCGCACCGCCTCCCCGCCGCCGCCAAGCCCCAGGCCCCGCACGACGGCCGCCGCCCCCTCGGTCATGAACTTCAGCTCGCTGGCCACGGCCACGAACTGCCAGCCGTCCGCCAGCTTCGCCTGGGCCTCGGGCAAACTGAACGTGTGGATGCCGACCGGCACGCCGATGCGTTTGCCGCCGGCCAGGATGTCGGCGAGTGTCTGTCGGAACACCTCCGCCGCCGGCGGCGACCCGTCCGGCGCCCTCATGCTGGCCATCAGGTCGTTCGGGCCGACGAACACCGCGTCCACCCCGGGCACCGAGAACACCCGGTCGAAGTCCCGCACGGCGTCGATGTGTTCGCACTGGAGGACGATCAGCACTTCCTGGTCGATGCGTGCGTAATAGTCGGCCGGCGTCGCCCCCCAGTTGAGGGCGTGGACCGCCCCGCCGACGCTGCGGGTGCCCTTCGGCGGGTACAGGCAGGCGGACACCGCCGCTTCGGCTTCCTCCCGGGTGTTGACCATCGGCACCACGACGCCGTGCGCCCCGGTGTCGAGCGCCCGCTTGATGTGGTCGTGGCGGTTGCCCGGCACCCGGCACAGCGGCACCCCGCCGGCGTCCGCCACGGCGGCGAAGCAGGCCGCGGCCGTCTCGATGCCGATGGCGTTGTGCTCGGCGTCCACGGTCAGGTAGTCGAACCCGGCGCGGGCCAGGAACCGCGCCGCCGGCACGCTGCCGAGCGTCAGCCAGGTGCCGACCACGGGTTTGCCGGCGCGAAGCTTGGCCTTCACGGGGTTCGGTCGCATCGGCACCTCGTAGGGCACGGTTCACCGTGCCGTCCGGCGGCGGACGGCGCCCGGCGAGAAGGACGGCACGGTGAAC
>JAYVUZ010000206.1:0-8264 GCA_043787415.1 Fimbriiglobus sp.
CCTGTCCGAATCCGATCTGGACAGGCAGAAATGCCCGTCCCACCAGTACAAGACAAGCCCCTCGCCGCCCATGAAAGTCATCGTCGGCCTGGGCAACCCCGGCCTCCGGTTTGTCGGCTCCCGCCACAACGTCGGGTTCGAGGTGATCGATTACCTCGCCGCGGCGCCGAGCGTGTCGGCCTTCCGCGCCAGCCGGCTTCAGGCTCTGGTGGCGGACGCGCGGGAGGGTGGCGAGGCGGTGCTGCTGGTCAAGCCCGAGACGTTCATGAACCTGAGCGGCCGGGCGGTGCGGGCGGTGCTCGACTTCTACAAGTTGGGGCCGGCCGACCTGCTGGTGGTGAGCGACGACATCGCCCTGCCGCTGGGCAAGCTGCGGGCGCGGGCCAAGGGCAGCCACGGCGGGCAGAACGGGCTACGGGACATCCAGCAGCAGCTCGGCACCGACGAGTACCCCCGGCTGCGGCTGGGGGTCGGGTCGCCGGGCGGGGGCGACGCCGCCGACTACGTGCTGGGCCGGTTCCGGTCGTCGGAACGGGCGGCCGTCGATGACGCGGTGGCGAAGGCGGCGGCGGCCGTGCTGCTGTGGGTGCGGGACGGGCTGGATGCCTGCATGAACGCCGCCAACGCCGGGGAAGCGAAGCCGAAGCCGGAGCGGAAGGCAAAGCCGAAGACGACGACCGAGGATGCCCCCCCCAAACCCGGGGGGTCGGCGGACACGCCGAGCCAAGGCAACCAACCCGAGAGGACGTAATGCCGGTCCAACTGTACGAGACGCTGTTCCTGATCGACAGCACCAAGCTGGCCATCGAGCCGGACGCCGTGCGGGCGACGCTCCACGCCAGCGTCGAGAAGCACGCCGGCAAGATCGAGGTGACGCGGCCGTGGGACGACCGCAAGCTGACGTACCCCATCCAGAAGCAGAAGAAGGGGTCGTTCCACATCATCTACTACCGGCTGGAGAGCAAGCTCCAGTCGGAGCTGGACCGGGACTTCAAGCTGAACGAGAACCTGCTGCGGTGGATGACCATCCACATCCCGGCCAAGTGGGAGCAGTCCATGCTGGACGTGGCCCACAACGACCACGGGGCGGCCTTCTACCTCCGCGGCATCCAGGACGAGCCGTCGCCGACCGACGGCACCCCCATCCTCAACCTGGGCGAGGGCGGGGTGCTGCCGATGGGCGAGGCCGTCGCCGCCGCCACCGGCGGCCGGCGGCCCCGGCCGCGGGACGCGGACGCCAAGCCCGAGTAGGGGGGCGGCCCGGGTTCCCAGAGCGGCCACCGACCTTGACCCGGGCCGGCGACTGTCGGACACTGGGCGGCGGCGGCGCCGCCCCCACCCGTACCCCGCACACGCCCTGTATTCCACCCGGGACCGGGCCGCCGACGAGACGCGAGACATGGCCAACTTCAACAAGGTGGTGCTCATCGGCCGGCTCACCCGCGACCCGGAGGTGCGGACGTTCGCCAGCGGCGGCATGGTGGCCAAGATCGGCTTCGCCGTCACCAACCGCCGCAAGAACACCCAGACCGGCCAGTGGGAAGACGAGCCGATGTTCATCGACTGCGAAATCTACAACCGCGGCGAGACCGGCAAGCAAGCCGACCTGGTGCGGGACCGCTGCCGCAAGGGCAGCCAGATCATGATCGAGGGTAAGCTGCACCTGGACACCTGGGACGACAAGAACAACCCGGGCCAGAAGCGGTCCAAACACAAGATCGTCATCGACAACGTCCAACTGCTCGACGGCAAGCCGGCCGACGGCCAGGGCGGCGGTAGCGGCACCGGCGGCGGCGAGTACCAAGGCGGCGACGACACGGGCATGGACGCCCCGCCGGCCGCCGCCCCGCCGCCGCGGAGCTACGGCCCGCCGCCCAAGGCGGTCGGCCGGCCGGCCCCGCCCCGGCCGGCCCCGCCGCCCGAGGCCGCCGACGGCGACGCCGACGACATCCCGTTCTGACACCGACTAGTCCCACGCCGGGCGCTCACCCGCCCGGCGGCAACCGACCGAAGGCGACCGCCATGGCCAAGACCGCCACCGCCCCCAAGAAGGCCGACGCCAAAAAGGCGAGCGGCAAGCCGGCCGAGAAGGCCCTGCCGCAGAAGAAGATCCGCAAGCGGAACCAGATCAAGAAGGGGCCGAACGGCGGCCAACTGCTCGTGCTGGTCGAGGACGTGGCCCACGTCGGCAAGCAGGGCGACATGGTGGAGGTGAAGCCGGGGTACGCCCGCAACTTCCTGCTGCCGCAGAGCCTGGCCGTCATCCCGACGGACCACAACCTGAAGCTGCTGGAGAAGTACAAGATCAAGGTGCTGAAGGCCCGGGAGGCGAAGATCGCCGACCTGAAGGTGCTGAGCGAGCAGCTCAGCCGGCTGACCACCCTGACCATCGAGGCCAGCGCCAACGAGGAAGGCCACCTGTACGGGTCGATCGGACCGATCGAGATCAGCAAGACGCTGAAGGGCAAAAATCTGTTGGTGGAAGCGGAGATGGTCAAGCTGGAACACGTCATCAAGGAAGCGAACACGCTGACCGAGGTGCCGCTGAGCCTGGGGTATGGCATCGAGAGCAAGATTCAGGTGCTGGTGGTGGCACTCCAGCAGGCCGCCGGCAAGAAGTAACCGCGGCAACCGAGGTGAGCGGCCGGCGTGAGCCGGTCCGGCCAGGGGAGTGACAACACCTCACCCCCCTGGCCGGACCGGCTCACGCCGGCCGCTCGCCTTTAGCCCCGCTGCTGACATTGACCCGTCACCGAGCGTCCGGGTATCTGCGAGGGTTGCCCGCCCCCGGAGCGCCGTCATGGACTTCCCCGCCGACCGCCTGCCGCCGCAGAGCCGCGAAGCCGAGATGGGTGTCCTCGGCAGCATTCTCCGCGACAACCAAGTTCTGAACGACGTACAAAACGTCATCCGGGTGGACAACTTCTACTTCGACTCCCACCAGAAAATTTACCAGGCGATCAGCGAGATTTATTCCGACGGCAAGCCGGTCGATTTGGTCATTTTGCACGAGGCACTCAAGACCCGCAAACTGCTAGAAGATGTCGGCGGCATCCCCTTCTTGACGCAACTGTGGGAAGCCGCTCCGACCGCAGCTAACGCCGAGTATTACGCCAAAATTGTCCGGGATAAAGCGGTTCTTCGCAATCTGATTCACACGAGTACGGAACTGCTGCGGGACGCCTACGACGGGGTGATGTCGCCGGACGAGCTGCTCGGGCAGGCCGAGCGGAAGGTGCTGGAGATCGCCGAGCGGGGCACCACCGGCGAGACGCACACCCTCGAAAAGACGCTGTACGAGGCGTTCGACCGCATCGACGCCCGGGCCGGCACCGCCCACCTGTCGGTGACGGGTGTCAGTACGGGGTTCGCCGACCTGGACGAGAAAACCGCCGGCTTCCAGAACTCCGAGCTGTGCATCCTGGCCGCCCGGCCGGGCGTCGGCAAGACGGCGTTCGCCCTGAACATCGTCCGCCACGTGGCCGTCGAGGACAAGCTGCCGGTGTTTTTCGTCAGCCTGGAAATGGCCCGGGTCGAGCTGGCCGAGCGGCTCCTGGCCTGTCAGGCGAAGGTGGACAGCTTCCGGCTGCGCAAGGGCCAGCTCGGCTCGCAGGACATGCAGAAACTGATGACCGCCAGCGACCAACTGCGGGGCAACCCGCGGGACGGCCAGGTGAAGGTGTTCATCGACGACAGCCCGGCCCAGACGATGCTCCGCATCGCTGCCAACTGCCGGCGGCTGAAACAGCGGCACGGGCTGCGGCTGGTGGTCATCGACTACCTGCAACTGATCGAGCCGGAGAACCGCCGCGACCCCCGCCAGGAGCAAGTCGCCCAAGTCAGCCGGCGGCTCAAGTTCCTGGCGAAGGAACTCATGCTCCCGGTCATCGCCCTGGCCCAGGTAAACCGGGCGTCCGAGGACCGGCAGGACCACAAGCCGCGACTGAGCGACCTCCGCGAGTCGGGCAGCATCGAGCAGGACGCGGACACGGTGATCATGCTGCACCGCCCCGGGCTGCGCGAGAAGGACAAGGCGGACGACGTGCTGGAGCTGATCATCGAGAAGCAGCGGAACGGGCCGACCGGCCAGGTGACGCTGACGTATGTGCCGCAGTACATGCGGTACGAGAACTACGCGCCGGAGAGCGGGCCGGGGTACTACGGGCCGGGCGGCAACTAGCTCGTAGGGCACGCACGGCGTGCCTCTGGCCGCACGGGTGTGCCACATCGCCCCTTACCCGCGAGGCCAGAGCCACGCCACGCGTGCCCTACCCGAACAGGTCACAGGCCGGCACGCGGAACCCGGGCAGCACGTCGTCGGCCGTCACGTCCTGGGTGCCGCTGAACGCGACGTGCGGCTGGCCGTCGCGGAGGGCGGTGACGGTCTGCCGCCGGGGCCGCAGCTCCCACACCAGTTTCACCCCGGCCGCGAGCAGGGCGTCCGTCTTGTCGTCGAGCCGCTCCACCACCTCGCCGGGGGAGATGATCTCGACCGCCAGGTCCGGCACCCCGACCACCTGCGAACTCACCGCGTCGTTCTGCCGGGCCATCACCGCCGCAGACACGTAGGCCACGTCGATGCCGAAGTTGTCGTCTGGCAGAATCACCCCGGCGTCGCCGGTGAACACCGCCCCCCGCGGCACCGGCTGCCGCTGGAGCCAGTTCTCCAGGGCGGTCGCCACCCGGGTCATGGTGCGGGCGTGGTGGCGGTTGTGGCGCGGCACCGTGTCGTCCTCCCACAGGTAGCCGCGGATCAGCTCCCGCGTCACCCCTTCGACTTCCGGCAGGGCCTGGAACTCGGCCAGGGTCATTTTGACCGGGTGCTTCCGCACCCGGGGCGGCTCGGTCACGGTGGCCATGCGTCATCCTCCGGCGGTCGGGGGCATTGTACCCCGGCCCCGCTGCACGTCGGCGAGCTGGCCGGCGATGGCCGCCAGGGACGCCCGAATCTGCCGCAGCGTGGCACGGCGGCTGGCATGGACGAGCAGGATGGTGCCGAGGGCGGACAGGGCCAGCAGGCCGACGGACAGGCTCAGATGGAGTCCGTTGTCACCCAACCCTTGAACCTGACCCAGCACGAAAGCCAGGGTCACGCGGTCGTTGTGCCGGCGGATGTCGGCATCGAAGTTCGGGTCGAACTCCTGCGCCATGTGTCGGTTCACCTCCGTGACCGCGTGCCGGAGTTGCTTGTGGAACGCCCCCACAGCTAGCCCGGCGGCCAGCACCGTCAGCCCCCAAAAGGCCACAGTCGCCCACGTCAGCCGCCGCACCCGGCGGGCGTCGGCCGCCAGAATGACCGCCACCTGCTCGTCGGCCGTCAGCACCTTCTATTCGGTCACGTCCCGCCCTCCGGTTGGAGAAGTTCCCGCATCAGCCGCTTGGCGTGGAACAGCCGGCTCCGCACCGTACCCACCGGCACCCCGGCCACGCTCGCAATTTGCTCGTAGCTCAGCCCCTCGACGTACCGCAGCAGCAGCACGTCAAGCCTGTAACTGACCGGCGGTACGATGCCCACCTGGCCGACTTGGTCAGGGGAATTGACCCTGCTGAATGACACTGAGGAGCAGGGCGGCGGCGGAGAGGCCGAAGTCAGGGACGGCGCAGGCGTAGGCACGATCTTGGAACTGATTCGCGCCGCTGGCGGTCACGTTACCGTCGCGTGCGACACGGAGTTCAGCGGGCCGCACACCCTCACCATCCAGTTTGCCGCCCGTCTCAGCAGCAAACTCGTCGTCCAACGGTACTACGGCACCGCCCTCCGCGTTCCGTCGAAGGCGGAGATGCTGAGGACGCTCCGCACATCCGGGGACGGGACGGGAGGCCGTCGCGTCGTCCTCCGCGACCCCCGCCCCATCCCCGCCGACTTGTCCCCGGCCGTTGTGCTCGGCGACCTGTCCGACCTCGCGATCGAGCCGATGGGCCGCGCCGCGGTTGTGGGGACGGATGCCGACGGGGCCGCCTTCTCGGATAGCGGCCCGGACGGCGATTTGACCGTCACCATCGTCGGCCCCTTCCTACACGCCGACTTCTTACGGATGTTCGGCCGCGACTTCTTGAGCGGCTCACTCAAGGACACCGTCCGGACGGGAGGTGTGCGGGTCCAGGACCGCCGGCTGCTGGCCTCCCGGGAGATCGGCACGGGCCGGACGGGCGACCCGGTCCTCGACTCCGCCGGGCAGACAGTGGGGCTGTACGCGGTCCGGGTCCGCTACTTCGACACCGGCCTGGCGTTCGGCACCGGGAAGAAGCTGGACGACCTGGCCCGGATGTTCGCCGGCGTCGGCAAGCTGGAGGGCGTCGGCGAGGCGGACAAGGCCGACATGCTCGCGGCCTTCCGACGCCACCCGGCCCGCACCTTCGCCGACGCGGCCCTCGACGCCGTCCTGACTCTGCTGGTCCACGAGGGGGTGGGACGGGTCCACCCGGGGGATGTACGCGGACCTCGGCCTGGGCGACGCCCCGCCCCTGCGGTCCACCCTCGGCAGTCGGATGGCCGACCTGCTCGTCCGGTCCGTGGCCGCGTCGGCCCGCAGCTCCACGTTGCTCGCCCCCCGGGGCGGCTCGTCCGCGGCCGGCAACGCCTCGCCGGGCAAGGTTGCGGCTCTGCTTAAGGGCGGGTCGGGCGCCCGCCTGGCCACTGTGACCCGCTGTCCCGGTTCGGCGAGCAGACCGGCCACACACACGGCGGGCTGTGCTACTCCCGCTCGCCCACAGCCTTCTTCCACGACGCCCCCGGCCAACTATGGGACGTCGATCTGAATGGATGTGACGCCCAAATCATGAGAGGCATGAGCCTGTACGCCGGCTGCCTGATCGTCTACGAGCCGGGTCGCTCGGCCGGGCCGCGGCCGGTGCGGCGGACGCTGGGACAGATGGTCGAGCTCCTCCGGGAGCACGCGGCCGGCAAAGGCGCCTGGGTCGTCAAGGTGCCCGGGCCGATCACCTGTGGCCCGAACGCCCTCGTCCCGTCCACCCGGGGGGCACTGGCGAACGAAAACGACAAGCGGCGAACGGCCAAGCGGCGGGCGCGGGAGGGGTGGTTAGCCGGACGGGCGCGAGACGGCCGGATCGGGTTCGCCTTCGCCGGGGTGGGCGAGGTGCGGAAGGACGAGGGCATGACCGGACTGTACACGGACGTGATCGAGGCCGGGGTGGTCGCCTGGTCTACCCGGTTCATCATCCAGGCCCTGCCGCCGGCCCCGCGGGCGGAATACGAGGCCCTGGAGGTGGAGGCCGTCCTGTTCTACCCGAAGAAGCTGGTGGCCGCCGACGGCCCGGGGTACGACGCCCTGGTCGAGCGGGTCCGGCACGGCGGCACCCCGTGGATGGCCGACCTCGACATGGGCGGCCCGGACGGCCCGGTTCGCCACACGGTCGAGTGGCGGTTCGGCGAGGACCACGTCGCCCTCCGGTTCGACCTGGGACGCCTGGCCGGCGACCTCCAGGCGCTGCGGGAGAAGGCCAAGGCGGACGAGAACACGGCGGGCGAGAAGGGGTGTCAGGAGGCGGTCAACAGCCTGTACGGGGTGCTGGCCAGCCGCCACCTGCCGACCAAGAACGTGGTGGCCGCCAACGTCGTCACGGCCACCGCCCGGGCGCTGGCGTTCGCCCTCCCGTTGAGCCTGAACGGCGTCCAGGTGATCACCGACGGCTGCACCTGCCGACGGGACCAGGTGCCGGCCGGGACGCTGGCCGACTGCCTGACCGCCTCCCCCAGCTACCCGATCGACCGGGCCGGGTCCGCCGGGCCGCACCTCGACCCGTCGTCCATCCCCGAGGGCGGCGAGTTCACCGGCTGGTACCGCGGGCACGTCCAGCGGTTCTTCCGGGTGGTCGGTCCGGAGTACGACGCCCTGTTCGCCCTTCACGGCCTGGTACACAAGCGGTGCGGGCCGGACGACACCGGGTCGGAGGCGTCCGACGCCCTGTGCTGCGACGGGTCGGCCAACCACCTGAAGCTGGCGAGCGATGGCGCCGGCGGGTGGAAGCCGGCCGGCGGGCTGAAGGACAGCCTCAAAGCCCGGTCGTTCAAGCGGGACGACAAGGCCTTGATTCTGGACTGGTTCGTCCGCACCTACTCGACGGACGCCTACGTCGGCCCCCCCGTGACCGAGTCGAAGAGTCTCCTCGCCTACAAAGAGGCTGGTTAGGTCGCCCGGTCGGCCCTGAGAGGGTGTCCAATTAGGGGTGAGAGGTGCCGGATGGTTGAGCCGGCCTGTCGCCCCTGCCGCCCGTTCGCCCGGTGAGCTCGCACGACACCGCGC
>JAYVUZ010000207.1:0-14635 GCA_043787415.1 Fimbriiglobus sp.
CACCGTTCGACAACCTCCCCCGGTGGGCCTCGAAGACTCGGCACCACCCTACGACAAACACATGCTCACCTGGCTCATCTCCACCTCCGTCCGCCTGCGGGTGGTCGTCGTCGCCCTGTGCGTGGTGCTGCTGGTGGTCGGCTCGCGGGCCATCCAGAAGGCCCCGCTGGACGTGTTCCCCGAGTTCGCCCCGCCGCTGGTGGAGGTGCAGACCGAGGCCCCCGGCCTCTCGACGGAGGAAGTCGAGTCGCTCGTCACCGTGCCCATCGAGTTGGCCCTCAACGGCCTGCCGGGCGTCAAAACCGTCCGCTCCAAGTCGGTCCTCGGGCTGTCCCAAGTGGTGCTCGTCCTCGACACCGGCAGCGACGCCATGCGGGTGCGGCAGATGGTGCAGGAGCGGATCGCCTTCGAGACGCCGCGGCTGCCGGTGGTGGCCCGCCCGCCGGTCATCCTCCAGCCGCTGTCCACCACCAGCCGGGTGCTGAAAATCGGCGTCTGGTCCAAGACCCTCAGCCAGATGGAGATGACGGAAGTCGTCATGTGGACGGTGCGGCCGAAGCTGATGAGCGTACCGGGGGTGGCCAACGTGGCCGTCTGGGGCCAGCGGGACAAGCAGTTCCAGGTGCTGGTGGACCCCGACCGGCTGCGGGCCAACGGGGTGACGCTCGACCAGGTGACGCGGGCCGGCACCGACGCCGTGGCCCAGGACGCCGGCGGCTTCGTGGACACCCCCAACCAGCGGCTGGCGGTGCGGCACCTGCCGCCGGTCCGCGAGGCGAGCGACCTGGCCCGCACGGTGCTGGACTTCCGCGGCGGCGCCCCGATCCGCCTCGGCGACGTGACCGAGGTGCGGGTCGGCCACCCGCAGCCCATCGGCAACGCCATCATCAACGATGGTCCTGGGCTGTTACTAATTGTCGAGAAGCAGCCGCAGGCGAACACGCTGGAACTGACCCGCGGCGTCGAGCGGGCCATCGACGCCCTGCGACCGGGGTTGGGCGGCCTCGAGATCGACCCGACCATCTTCCGCCCGGCCACGTTCATCGAGCGGGCCATTGACAACTTGACGCACGCCCTCGCCGTCGGGTGCGGGCTGGTGGTGGTCATCCTGGTCGCCTTCCTGTTCGACTGGCGGACCGCCCTCATCTCGCTCACTGCCATCCCGCTGTCACTGGTGGCGGCACTCCTGATTTTCACTTACAGCGGGGCGACGGTCAACACGATGGTGCTGGCCGGGCTGGTCATCGCCCTGGGCGAGGTGGTGGACGACGCCATCATTGACGTGGAAAACATCGCCCGGCGGCTGAACCTGAACCGGGCCGCCGGCAACCCACAGTCGGCCTTCCGGGTGGTGCTGGACGCCAGCCTGGAAGTCCGCTCGGCGGTGGTGTACGCCAGCCTGATCGTGGTAGCCGTCTTCCTGCCGGTGTTCTTCCTGGACGGCCTGGCCGGGTCGTTCTTCCGCCCGCTAGCCCTGGCCTACGTCGTCGCCATCCTTGCCTCGCTGTTCGTGGCCCTGACCGTCACGCCGGCCCTGTCGTACCTGCTGCTCACCGGCCGCACCCGGCACCGGCCCGAGGCCCCGCTGGCCCGCCTGCTGAAGGCACTGTACCGCCCGCTGCTGCGGCCGCTCGTGGCCCGGCCGGGGCTGTGCCTGCTGGCCCTGGTGCTGGCCTTCGGGCTGGCCGGCGTCGCCGCCACCCGGCTCGGCCAGGAGTTCCTGCCGGACTTCCAGGAGACCGACTTCCTGATGCACTTCGTCGAGAAGCCGGGCACCTCGGTGGAGGCCATGGACCGGGTGACGACGGAAGCCAGCAAGGCCCTGCGGCAGGTGCCGGGGGTGCGGAACTTCGGCTCGCACATCGGCCGGGCCGAGGTGGCCGACGAGCCGGTGGGGCCGAACTTCACGGAACTGTGGATCAGCATCGACCCGGAGGCGGATTACCGCGCGACGGTGCGGGCCGTCGAGGCGGTGGTGTACGCCTACCCCGGCCTGTACCGCGACCTGCTGACCTACCTGCGGGAACGCATCAAGGAGGTGCTGACCGGGGCCGGGGCGACGGTGGTGGTGCGGCTGTACGGCCCCGAGCAGGAGGTGCTGCGGGCCAAGGCCAAGGAGGTGGAAGGGGCCATGACGGGGGTGCCCGGCGTTGTCAACCTGAAGGTCGAGCCGCAGGTGCTCATCCCCCAGATCGAGGTGCGGCTGCGGCCGGACGCGGCCGAGCGGTTCGGGCTGACCAGCGGCCACGTCCGCCGGGCGACGACCACGCTCGTCAAGGGCCAGAAGGTGGGCGAGGTGTTCGAGGGGCAGAAGAAGTTCGACGTGGTGGTGTGGGGCGTGCCGGGCGTGCGGGCCGACCTGGCGGCGGTGCGGGCGCTGCCCATCGACACGCCGGCCGGGGTGCAGGTGCGGTTGGGCGACGTGGCCGAGGTGGCAGTCGTGCCGGCGGCGAATGAGGTGAAGCGGGAGAACGCCAGCCGCCGGCTGGACGTGACGTGCAACGTGGCCGGCCGCGACCTGGGGAGCGTGGCCCGGGAGGTCGAGGAGGCGGTCCGCAAGATCGACTTCCCGCGGGAGTACCACCCGGAGTTCCTGGGCGAGTACGCCGCCCGGCAGGAGTCCACCCGCCGGCTGTACGCCCTGGCCGGGCTGGCCCTGGTGGGCATCGTGCTGCTGCTGTTCGTGGACTTCGGCGAGTGGCGGCCGACGCTGCTGGTGGCCCTGACCATCCCGTTCGCCCTGGTCGGCGGGGTGGGGGCGGTGCTGCTCACCGGCGGCGTGCTGTCGCTCGGCTCGCTGGTCGGGTTCGTCACGGTGCTGGGCATCGCCGCCCGCAACGGCATCATGCTGGTGAGCCACTTCCGCCACCTGGAGGCGGCGGAGGGCGTGCCGTTCGGCCGCGATCTGGTGCTACGGGGGGCCGAGGAGCGGCTGGCCCCGATCCTGATGACGGCCCTGGCCACCGGGCTGGCCCTGCTGCCGCTGGCCCTGACAGGGAACAAGCCGGGGCAGGAGATCGAGTACCCGCTGGCCGTGGTCATCCTCGGCGGACTGGTCACGTCCACGGTGCTCAACCTGTTCCTGCTGCCGCCGCTGTACGCCTGGGTCGGCCGGCCGGTCGGTCGGCCGGCTGATCGGTGAGGGCCGCGACCGCCAGGGGGCGTCTAGCGCAGGCGCTCCCTGGCGGTCGCGGCTCTCACCGACCCAACGACTCAGGTGAGCCAGACTTTATCCCCGCCTCACGGCCGGCTCAGGTTGGCGGCGTACACTCACCCCGCCCAACCCCCGCGGAGACCGCGAATGCGAACGCTGCTGTGCATGGCCACCCTCACCCTGGCCGCCGTCGTCGGCCGGGCGGACGAGGAGAAGGTGCCGCTGGACAAGGTGCCGGCGGCCGTCAAGGAGGCGGTCAAGAAGCGGTTCCCCAAGGCCGAGATGAAGGACGCTTCCAAGGAGCAGACCGAGGACAAGAAGTGGGTGTACGAGATCACCCTCAAGCAGGACAAGAAGAACATCGATGTGACTGTTACGCTTGAAGGGCAGATCACCACCATCGAGCAAGAGCTGGCGTTCGCCGACCTGCCGAAGGCGGTCGCCGCCACCTTCGAGGCCAAGTACCCGAAGGCCACCTACACGATGGTCGAGTCGGTGAGCAAGGTGAAGGACGGTAAGGAAACCCTGGAGTACTACGAGGCCGTGCTGGTGGCGGGCGACAAGAAGACGTACGAGGTCGAGGTGCTGCCGGACGGCAAGTTCAAGTCGGCGACCGAGAAGAAGTCCGACGGTAAGGGCTGAGCCGCCGATCCGGGGAGGTCACGATGAGCTTCCGCATCCTGGTGGTCGAGGACGAAGACGCCATCGCCGATTTCGTGGTCCGCGGGCTTCGGGAGGAGGGGTTCACCGTCGAGCGGGCGGCCGACGGCGAGGACGGCTGGCACCGGCTCGCGGCCGGCGGCTGGGACGCGGTGATCCTGGACTGGTGGCTGCCGGGCACCGACGGCCTCACCCTGCTCCGCCGGCTCCGCCAGGCCGCCGACGCCACCCCGGTGCTGATGCTCACCGCCCGGGACGCGGTGCCCGACCGCGTCCGCGGCCTCGACGCCGGGGCCGACGACTACCTGTGCAAGCCGTTCGCCTTCGACGAGCTGCTGGCCCGGCTGCGGGTCGTCACCCGCCGCCAGCCCGGCGAGGCCGGGGCGGTGGTGGCCCACCTGGACGTGCGGGCCGACCTGGCCACCCAGCGGGTGGAGCGGGCCGGCCGCCGGCTCGACCTGACGGCCCGCGAGTACGCCCTGCTGGTGTTCTTCCTGCGGCACCCGGGGGAGGTGCTGTCCCGCACCCGCATCTACGAGGCGGTGTGGGACGAGCGGTACGACGGCCTGTCGAACACCCTGGAAGTGCACGTCATGGAGGTGCGGAAGAAGCTGCAGGCCCACGGCCCGCGGCTCATCCACACCCTCCGCCACCGCGGCTACCGCTTCGGGGCCGCGGAGTGACCCTCACCGCCCGGCTGCTGGTGTTCTCCCTGGCCACCCTCGGGGCGGTGCTGGTCGGCTACTCGGCCGGGCTGTACCTGTTCGTCCGGGCCGACCTGCACCGACAAGCGGGCGGGCGGCTGTCGGCCGGCATCGACGCCCTGGCGGCGGCCATCGAGTACGACGAGGACGGCAAGGAGCCGGGCCTGGAGTGGGAGCCGCGCGGGCGAGTCCCGACGTTCCCGGTCCACCTGATCGCCGGCGAGGGCCACGACTTCGAGTGGGCGACCACCAGCCCCGACGGGCGAGTGCTGGACGCCACCCGAGACGGCTGGACGACCGAGCTGCTGGCCGCGGCCGACGGCCGGGAATCGAGCCGGCCACGGCGGGTCACCCACGCCGGCCGGCCGTGGCTGGTCCGCCGACGGGTGTACACCGACAGCCCGGTGACACCCGGCCCGCTCAAGCCGGGGCGGTACTCGGAGATCACCGTCACCGCCGCTTTGTCGCTCGACCCGGTGACGGCCGCCCTCCGCCGCTTGGCCGCCACCCTGGCGTCCCTGTCGGCCGCCGTCTGGGTGACGGCCCTGCTGCTCGGCCGCCGGGTGTGCCGGCGGGCGCTGCGACCCCTCACCGTGATGGCCGCCGCCGCCCGGAATTCGACCGCCGACGGCCGCCTGCCCGTCGGCCCGGCGGCCGACGAGCTGACCGACCTCGGCCGGGCGTTCAACGGCCTACTCGACCGCCTCGGGGTGGCCCACGAGCGGCAGCGGCGGTTCACCGGCGAGGCATCCCACCAGCTCCGCACCCCACTCGCCGCCGTCCTGGGTCAAGTCGAGGTGGCCCTCCGACGAGAGCGGCCGGCCGACGAGTACCGGCGGGTGCTGGCGACCGTCCACGGGCAGGCCGAGCGGATGCGGAAGCTGGTCGAGGCGCTGCTGCTGCTGGCCCGGGCGGACGAGGACGCCGGGCCGCCGGCCCGCGAGCGGATCGACCTGGCGGCGTGGCTACCGGCCCACCTGCGGGCCTGGGACGACCACCCCCGGGCCGGCGACCTGCGGGCGGAGGGGGCGGGGCCGGCGTGGGCCGAGGTCCACCCGGTGCTGTTCGGCGAGCTGCTGAACAACCTGATTGATAACGCCCTCAAGTACAGCCCGGCCGGGTCGCCGGTGCGGGTGCGGGTCGGGGCTGACCCGGCTCACGCCTGGGTGGAGGTGATCGACACGGGACCGGGCATCGCGGCCGCCGACCAGGCCCACCTGTTCCGGCCGTTCTTCCGGGCCGACGCGGCCCGCCGCCAGGGGGCCGCCGGCATGGGGCTTGGCCTGGCCATCGCCGCCCGGCTCGCCGCGCTCATGGGCGGGGCGATCGGCGGCGAGAGCGGCCCGGCCGGCGGGAGCGCGTTCACGGTGCGGCTGCCCGCTGTCGGGGCGGGATGACGACCGCGCCACGGGCACCGCTGCGGCGGCCGGCGGCGAGTCGGCCACACCCGGCACGGACGGCCAGCCAGCCGCCTCACCGCGGCCTGATTCTCCTGACCCTGCCGCGGCGGGGGCAGTACGGTCACGGCACCCCCGCCGACGTGGTGTCGGCGGGGGTCGAGGCCGGCGCGGATCGCCGCCGGCTACCTGCGGGTGGTGAAGTGGATGTTCGCCGGGGCCGGTGCCCCGCCGTCGGGGGGCGGAGTCGGGATGCTGAACATGTGCACCGACCCGGCCGAGCAGGTGCTGGCCGCCCTGTTCGCCCCATTGCCGACACAGGTTCCGACGGAAGGGGCGAGCCTGTGAGTGTGCCGCCGACCGCCGCCCCGCCGCTCCGGGTGGCCGTGTCCGAGGGGGTTGGGAGTACGCCGCGCGAGCCGGCCGTGCGGGCGGCCCTGCTGCCGGCCCAGCTCCAGAAGGGGTATGCCGCGACGGTCGTCCGCCCCGGCGGTAGCGTCTGCGGCAGCACAGCCGGCCACCTCACGGTGATTTTAACCCATCTTGGTCCGGTCGGGACAGGCGGCGCGCGTAGTGACCGACACGGAGGACCGCCATGCCCGGACGCCGCCGGGAGCGGCAGTTGCTCGACGCCGTGTGGGAGCGGCTGGTGTCCGCTCCCACAGGCCACGCACGCTCAGCCCGACGCGCGGGCGGCGGCGGCGGTGGGACGGGACGGCGGCCGGCGAGCTGGACCCCCGCGAGTTGGTCATCGACATCACCTTGGCCGAGGGCCAGGGGGGCACTGCACGGGCGGTGGCGTCGGCCGGACGGTGGGGATCGCCACCGACCGGACGGGCATCCCGGTGGGGGTGGCCGCCGACGCCGCTGGCGTGTCCGAGACGGCCCTCGGCCCGGCCGCCCGGGCGGCCGGGCCGAGAGCCGTCGAGCTGCCGTTCGGGGTGCCGGTGCTGGGCGACAAGGCCGACGACTCGGACGGCCGGCGGGAGAACCTGACGCACGAGGGCTTCACGTTGGTGGCCCGGCGTCGCACGAACCGGGTGAAGCGGCCGACGGCCGACGGGCGGGCCGGCCGGCGGTGGATCGTGGCGCGGCCGTTCGCCTGGCGGCACCGTTTCCGCCGGGTCGTCACCCGGTTCGAGCGGCGGGTCGATCGGTCCGACGGGCTGGTGCATCTGGCCTGTACCTTCCTCGCCCGCGGACGGCTTGCGAAATAGGCCCTCTGGACCAGCCGCGGCGGGTTCCACGGCTCGTGGGCGGACGAGGTGCTGGACTGCGAGTCCACCTACTATGGGCTGCTGGCTCTCGGCCACTTGAGCGTGGCATGACGGACTTCGCGGCGAATGTCCGCCGGCGCCTGCTCGCTGCCCGTGGGCCGCACGGCCAGTGGGACGGCGAGCTGTCGAGCCACGCCCTCGCGACGGCCACCGCTGTGTTCACGCTCGGCCGGCACGGCGACCCGACTCACGCCCTGTTGGTCGCTGCCGGCCCGAACTGGCTGGCCGGGACGCAGAACCCCGACGGCGGTTGGGGCGACACCACACTCGGCGTCAGCAACCTCAGCACGTCGGCCCTGGCGTGGGCGGTGCTAGCGTCCCCGAGGCGGCCGCTCACGCGGATGCGGTGAAGCAGGTGGAAGACGACCTGCGGCCCACCGCCGGCAGTCTGGAGACGGACCCGGTTGCGGCGGCCGTGGCCGACCGCTACGGCACGGACCGGACGTTCTCGGTGCCGATCCTCACCATGCTGGGCCTGGCCGGCCGGCTCGGGGCTGACGGTTGGCGGCACGTCCCGTAACTGCCGTTCGAGCTGGCCGCCCTGCCCCGCCGGCTGTTCGCCGTCCTGCGGTTGCCGGTGGTGAGTTACGCCCTGCCGGCGCTCGTCGCCATCGGCCACGTGCGGCACCACCACCGGCCGGCGTGGAACCCGCCCACCCGGCTCGCCCGCGTCCTGGCCAGCGGCCGGACGCGCCGCGTGCTGCGGGACATTCAGCCGACGACCGGCGGCTACTTGGAAGCCACCCCACTGACGGCGTTCGTCACCATGAGCCTGCTGGCGGGCGGCCGCCACGACGACCCGGTGGTGGCCGACGGCGTGCGGTTCCTGGCGGCGTCGGCCCGGCCGGACGGCAGTTGGCCGGTCGACACCGACCTGGCGACGTGGGTGACGACGCTGGCCGTCAGCGCCCTCGGCGACGAGTTGCCGGCGGCGGACCGGCCGCTCGTCTGCGACTGGCTGCTGGCCCAACAGTGCCGATTCGGCAACCAACACGCCACCGACATTGCCACCCTGACTTACGGCACGAGCCGCGTGCTGCGACTGGCCGCGCGCTCGGCGACCGACTGCCGGCCGCCTTCGCCGCACGACTGGGACGGGCCGCCGAGTGGCTACGGGCGACTCAGAACCCGGACGGCGGCCGGGGCGGCCGGGCCGGCACGCCGTCGTCGGTGGAGGAGACCGCCCTGGCCGTCGAGGGCGTCGGCGGCGACCCCCGCGGGCTGGCGTGGCTGGGCCGCGAAACCGCCGCCGGCACCCGGTTCCCGCCGGCGGCCACCGGCTTCTATTTCGCCAACCTGTGGTACTACGAGCGGCTGTCTCCGGTGGTGTTCATCGCCCCCGCCGTCCGCGACGTTTGACCCCCGGCGGTGGGCCTCGACGACTCGACCCACCCGACAACAGACTGCTCACCCGGAGTCCGCACCCATGCTCGCCGCCCTGCAGCTAGCTGTCAGCCAGCCACCGGCCGCCATCGGCGTCATCTCGCCGGCCGACGCCTGGAAGCGGATCGAGTCGGCCCCGGCCGACGAGAAACCCGTCATCCCGGACACCCGAGGTGGCGACAAGGACCACTTCCGCGGCCACCTGCCGGCCGCCCACCGCCTGAACTTCGACACCCTCCGTCGGGGATCGCCCGGACGGTCGAGGACGTGCTGGCCAACAAAACCAAGCCCGGCGTGGTACTGGTGGACGCCCGGCCGAAGAACGAGTACCTCGGCGACGACGACATCTGGCTGCGGAAGGGCCACATCCCCGGGGCGGTCAGCCTCCGCTGGCGCGGCTGATGGCCCCGGCCAACACCCACCAGTTCAAGCCGTTCGCCGAGGTGAGAGCCGACCTCGCGGCCACGGGCTGCCCCGGACACGGACATCCTCGTGTACTGCGGCACCTCGCGGGAGGGCAACCTGCTCCGCTTCTACCGGAAGCACGTCGCCAAGTTACCGAACGTCCGCCTGTACGAGGATTCGTAGAAGGAGTACGCCTCGCTCAAGCAACACCCGGCCGATGCGACCGACCGGAAGGCCCGGTAGCGTACTGGCCGCGCTGCTCGTCCTGGCCGTCGGTTTCGTGGCCTTCACCAACGGGGCGGACGCCAACTTCAAGGGCGTGGCCTCGCTGTACGGCAGCGGGACGACGACGCTCCGCACGGCCCTCTACTGAGGGACGGCGGCCACGTTCGCCGGCTCGGTCGCCGCCGCCTTCCCGGCCGGCGGCCTGCTCCAAACGTGCGGCGGTCGCGGCATCGTCCCCGACGAGCTGGCCCGGTCGTCGGCGTTCGCGGCCGTGGTCGCCCCCGGGGCGGCGCTGACCAGCTTCCTCGCCACCCGCCTGGGGTTCCCGGTTTCCACGACCCACGCGCTAGTCGATGCCCTGCTGGGCGCCGGTCTGGCCGGCGGCCGGTCGGGCGTGCGGTTCGCCGCACTCGCCAATAGTTTCGTCTACCCGCTCGTGTTCAGCCCGGCTGTCGCCGCAGTACTCGGCGGCGTAACCGACCTGCTGCTGCTGCGCGCGGTGCGACTGGCCCCGAGCCACCGCACCCGCACCCGCGACGGGCTGCATTTCGTGAGTACCGTGGCGGCGAGCTTCGCCCGGGGCCGGAATGACACGCCGAAGATGGCGGCACTGCTGCTCGTCGCACCGGGGTTTTGGCCCGCTGGCGGCGACTCTCGTCGTTGCCGTAGCGATGACATTGGGTGCGACACTCGACGCTACACGGGTGGTCGAAACACCGGGCCAGAAGGTGACGGCGATGACCGCCGGCCAGGGATTGATAGCCAGCCTCGTTACGGCCGGGCTGGTCACGACGGCGAGCCGGCACAGCCTGCCGACGAGGACGACCCACATCCGTGTCGGCTCGCGGCTCGGCGTCGGCGCCGTCGCGCACCACGCGCGATGGCGTCAGGTCGGGGGGATCCACTTGGCCTGGGTGGAGCCGGCCTCCTAACGGTGGTTGACGGCGGCCGTGCCGGGGCCGAATGTAACGGCCGACACGGACGGTCGCAGCCATGCCCCGTGCCGCCCGGGGGCGGGAGTCGAGCGGCTGCCGGTGGGAGCATGTCGCCCCGCCCCGCCCGCCCCCGCCGACGGGCGGCCGACCCTTCGCCGACGACGCCTCGTGCTTCGCGGGCGGGGTGTCCATCCTCCGCAACGGCCGGCGACGGCGGCACCGGGGCCGGAGCCGGGCCAGGGGATGGGACGACGCCCAGACGCTCGCCCCGGCCGAACTCGCCGCCGGCCAGCTCCGGGCCGACAGCCTGCCCGCCCGGCCGGTGCCGTGGCCGCCGCTTGTCCTGGCCGACCGGGCCTACGACCCGGACCCGCTCCGCGAGTTGCTGACCGACGACGGGTTCGCTCTCGTCGCCCGGCACCGGTCGAACTGCCAGAACGTCCTCCAGCAATCGCTCAACCGCCTGATGAACACTCGACGGGTGGTTGTGGCCGGACCCGACACCCTGCCGGCATTCTCGGCCCACACTACCACGGCGGCTGGCGAATCGGTGGGCAGCGGTGTCGGGAACGACCACGCCGGTCCGAGCCGCAACGGGAACGGGTCGAAAGGTAAGAAGCCCCGGCAGGCGAGGACGGCCGCCAGTCCTTGAGCGGTGCGGGGCGCTACGCCCAGAAGTTCCACGATGCCGTGGTCGGCATCACAGCAGTTGATGGCAAGGTCCGCCCGCACTTGGCAGGGTTGCACCCCAGCCGGGAAGCGCAAGACTCGTTCGACTTTAGGTTGTTACGGGTCAGGAAGACCAAGACGAATGCGAAGGACCGATGGGCAGCCGTTCGGTTGCTGCACTTGGAGTGCGAAACGGTCACCACACCTCGAACGGAGGGCATGACGGCGAGTGCCGTCCCCGCCACCGAGCAGGTGTTGCCGCACGTTGAACCGCGGGGTGGTGTTCCGGCGGGAGAAGATTTTGCTCACCCGCGGAACAGCCGCCGGCCGGCCGACTCGGGCGAGCAGTAGGTGCCCGGGTCAAAGCGGGAGTGGCCGCCGGGCGGCGTCACCGGGTCGAGGACGACCGGGTTGCAGGCAATCCGACTGGCCCGGTCGTGCGGCAGGCTGTAGCTCAGCGGCCCGAATCGCACCCGCCGGTACACGGCCCGCACCGGGCTGTAGAAGGCGTCGCTCGCGTGGCTCAGCTGGGCCAGCCGGTCGTGGGCGGCGGCGAACGGCTGGCACTGTCAGCCGCCGGCGGCCGGTTCACCCCGGCCGCCGCCCACCTGGCCGGGCGGCCGGCCCGGGACAGCGGCACCACCTCGGCGACCGGTTCGGCGGCCGGCTGGCCGTCGTCCTCGGGCACGAAAGCCTCACCACCGTCGCCCGCCGGCTCGATGTGCAAGTCCAGGCGGCCGTGCCCGGCGGCGAGTGCTCCGACCTGGACGCCGGCGACGTGAAGGCCGGGCACCGCGTCCGGCTGCGGCACGCCCTGGCCGGCCTGGCCGGGGACCGGGACGTGGTCCTCGTCGACGCCCCGCCGGACCGCGGGTCGCTGACGACCACCGCCGTCATCGCCGCCGACTGGTTCCTCCTCCCGGTGTCCCCGAGCGGGTACGACCGGCGGGGGCTGGGGGGCACTGCCGCACACCGCCGCGACGGTCCGCCCGCGGGACAACCCCGGCCTCCGGCGGCTCGGGGTGCAGCTCGGCCACGCCGACGCCCGGGCCGAGCCGGACGGGGACAGCCGGGCCGGGCGGGTCCGCCGGTTCGACCCGGGGGCGGTGTGCGGGACGGTCATCAGCCGCGGCGTCCGCCACCGGGAGGCGACGGTGTCCGGGCGGACCATCCCGGCGCACGCCGGCGGGCCGCCGGCGGCCGGGCAGTTCCTGGCCCTCGCCGACGAGGCGGGCGGGCGGCTGGAACGGGCGGCCGAGGAGGTGGCCGACGCCGGGGCCGGGGAGCCGGATGGGGGGCGGGCGAATGCCGGGGTGGTGAGCGACGGCTCAGCCGTCCCGAGGATCCCCGCCGTCGTTCCACGGAGGGTCCGGCTGAGCCTCAGCCGGCCGCCCTCACCCCACCTGTTCTGCCCGGCCGAGCGGTCGGCCGGGAGACGCCGGGGCCGCGGGTGAACGCCCCCTGCGAGCAACGGAATAGGAACGCCGAGACGCCCCGCCTGGCGGTCGCGCTGGCCCGCCAGTTGCGGGCCACGTCCGGCCAGGCCGACGCCGCAGTGCCCGGGATGTTCCACGGCCGGACCGGGGCGCCGCACGCGGCCCGGGAGTACCGCGACCGGTCCCGGGTCGCGCCGCGGGGTTGGTGGGGGTCGCCGACCGCCCGGGCGTTCCCGGTCGCGCTCCGGACCGCGTCCCGCGAGGCGGTTGCGGGGCGGGTTCGCCGCCGCAGCTGACCGGCCGCGGTGGCACGACTGCCGTGCCGCAGCCCGATGACTCGACTCTCCGGGCCTGACCAGTTCGCAGGCGGATCACCCGGCATCAGGCCGTGGTTCGGCGACGCCTACGCCCCGAGCACCAGCCGGGCGGCGTCCTGCCGCCGGCTCGGCAGCAGGTGCCGGTACCGCTGCCGCATCCCCTCGGTGGTGTGCCCCACCCGGTCGTCGCTCAGCCGTCGGTCCACGCCCAGCGCCGCCCAGTTCGAGACGAACACATGCCCGCCCTGAAGCGACCGCTCGTTCTTCGGGAACCGCAGCTCGCGGCTCGGGAGCGTCCCTTCGACCAGCCCGGCCGGCACCCCCAGTTGCACGCCGCCCGCAGTGCGGCCAACTCCTTCCTGACAGCGGTGGCGCTAAGCGGCCGGCAGCGGCACCCCTCGGCCAGACCCCGCCGGTCGACGTGCCCTTGGAGGTCCAAGAGGCCGAGCGTCTGGACCGGGAACTTGTCCCCGAGGGTGCGGCCGAGGTTCTTGAAGTGGGTACGGGTGGTGTCGAGGGTGTTTGCCTCCAGCGACCCGCCGGACACGGCCGCCAGGTAGCGATCCCGGAAGTCGGCGAAGGTCAGCCGCCGGACGACCCTGGGTGGGGCGTTGAGTCTGCCGTCGGACACTAAGAAGGTCGCCAAGTCGGCGTCGGGAGGCAGGGTCAGCCGGCCCCGTTCGAGCAGCCGCAGGTTCTCTTCCAGCCGCTCGCGGACACCTGCGGCCTCCCGCTCGTTGGCGGTACGAACCGGGTGCTGGTACTTCTGTCCGCCGTAGCGGAAAACGATGCGGAACTTGTCGCCGCGGCGTTCGAGCGGGGCCAGTCGGGGAGGTGTGTCACCCCCGCGGATGTCACGCGGGCGGACGGCTCGCCCCGCGTGACATCCGCGGGGGTGACACACCTCCCCGACTGGCCCCGCCCTGTCCCCAATTTGTCCCCAAACCGGACGGGGACAACGAAGTAGGGCTTGCGACAAATCGTCGCAAGCCCTACTTATAAAACGGTTTGCGGCGGTTCATTCCGCCGCACATGCTGATTTGTGAACTAGGATTCGAACCTATTGCCGCCCGCAGCCGATTCGTAGCCGACGACAGCCGACGCCGCTTGTCGGCCGCCATGTCGACCGTAAATCTAGGACTTACGGTCCTGTTCTCGCCGAGAAACACGGCGGACCAATAGTCGACGGCGGTGGCCACCGCCGTCGGCTTCCGTTGACAATTGGTTGGCAATAGCCCGGAACGGGGACAAACCGTGGCGAGCATCCGCAAACGCGGGCAATTCTGGCACCTGTCGGTCCGGGCCGGCGGCCGCCAGCTTGACCGGGGGCTGGGGACGGCCGACGAGCGAGAGGCCCGCCGGCTCAAGGGGTGCGTCGAGCGGACGTTGGCCGATCTCAAGCTCGGCCGGCTCGCCCCGCCCGTCGGTGTCGACCTGCTCGACTTCCTGCTATCCGACGGCCGACTTCAAGCCCCGGCCGCGGCCGAGTCTCCGCCGCCGGCCACCCTGGGCCACCTGTGGGCGGCCTAGGAGGCCGCCCAGGTCGGGCAGAAGGAGGCCAACACCCCGTACACCGAGCGGATCCACCGCAAGTGGCTGAGCGGGCTCGGCGAGGACGCCCCGGCGGCGGATCTGACGGCCGCCGCCCTCCAGGGGTACGTGACCCGGCGGCTGTCGGCGGCCGGCGGCGGGGTGGCCGCGACCACGATCAAGAAAGAGCTCGACACCTTACGGGCCGTGCTCAACCGGATGCACACCCTGACCGGCGAGCAACCGCCGGACGTCCGGGCCCTGTTCGCCGGGGTCGAGTACCCGAAGGCGACCGGCGACCCGGACCACTTCCTCACCTGGGGCGAGATCGCCCCCCGGGCGGCCGGCCCGGCCGACCCGCTCTGGGGCCGGCTGTTCCTGACCGCCCCGGAGGTGACCGCCCTACTCGACTGGGCGGACGCCGCCCCGTGCCTACAGCGGGTGCCGTACCTGCCGCCGCTGCTGACCGCCGCCGCCCACACCGGGGCCCGGCTGGCGGAACTCACCCGCTCGCGGGTCGAGGACTGGGACTTCGCCGCCGGC
>JAYVUZ010000208.1:0-5279 GCA_043787415.1 Fimbriiglobus sp.
GCCGAGTCTTCGAGGCCCACCGTCGGGCGGCTGGATGCGAACGGTGGGCCTCGAAGACTCGGCACCACCCTACGAAAGACCGATCCCGATCCCCGCCAGCACCGCCCGCAGTTCCTCCAGCTTCTCCTCCGCGACTACCAGGGCCGTCGGCCCGAGCCGCTCGCCGAGCAGGTCGACGGTGGCCGGCCACTGGGCCAGCCCGTCGGCGATGGCGGCCGACGGCACCCGCACCACCAGCAGCCGGCCGACGGTCGGCGGCGGCACCGCCCCGCCGACGGCGAACAGCCGCCCGGCCGGGGTGAGCGGTTCGCCGGTGCGGGTGAGGAACCAGTTGTCCAGCTCGCTCAGCCCGAACGCCGCCACCCCGCGGCGGACCGACTCCGGGGTGAGCAGGAACCGCCGTACCCCCGGCGGCGAGCCGGCCAGCGGGTCGGCGACTTTGCCGATCTCGGCTTCCAGCACCAGGTCGGCGTGGACCGGATCGACGGTCAGCGTCACCCCGTCCGGGGCGACGCTCAGGCACCGCTGCGGCTTGGCCTCGTAGTCGCGGTTGCCGGTCAACCGGAGGTTCTGGAAGTCGGGTTCGCGGCCGTCGTCGGTCAGCCCGATGCGGTCGGTGACGCGGACGCTGACCACGCCCCGGGCCAGGGCGGCTTCCAGGTCGGCGGGCGTCTGGAACTCGACCAGCGTGGCCGACGGGTAGACGCTGATCCGCTCCCGCTTGTTGGCCCACCGGCCGAGCAGGTCGGCCACCGCCGGCGGCACCGGCCGCACCCCGTGCTGGTTGAGCGTCTGGACGACGCCGGCCAGCGTCAGCCCGCCTTCCAGGCCGCGGTAGGTGTTGTCGGCGGTCAGCTCCAGCGTGCAGGCCGGGCCGAGCGCCTTCCACCCGGCGAACCGGCTGAGCCGGCCGATGAGGGCGGGCGTCAGCCCCTGGCGGTAGGCCAGGATTTCGGCGTTCGGCTGGACCATGAGCGTCTGCGGGAACGGCGGCTGCGACACCGGGGCCGGGCCGCCGGCGAATAGGTGCCGGCCGAGGTCGGTCAGCCGCACCACCCAGCCGTCGGCGGTCGCCGCCTCCACCAGCCGCAGCGGGTAGGCCACCCCGAGCAGGAAGGCTTCCACCCAGCCCCGGCCGCCGGTCTTCTGGTGGTCCGGCGGCAACGCCCCGCTCCAGGACGGGTGGTGTTCCCACAGCCACTCGGCGACCGGGGCCGGCCGCACCCACTCGCCCGGCGGCGACTGGGCCAGCAGTAGGACGGCCAGCAGGCCGGCCGTCGGTGCCGGCGACAGCCCGGTGTCACTGAGGGCGTAGCCGACGAGCGGATCCCAACCCTCCACGGCGGTGAGCGCGGCCCACAGGTCGGCCAGCGTGTCGGTGAACGACGGCCCCCAGTCGGTCGGGAACGACCCGGCCCGCAGCTCGCCGCCGGCCAGGGTGAGCAGGCCGGCGGCGTGTGCCCAGAACAGGGCCAACAATCCCGGGTCGGCGACCGGCAGCAGTTGGTCCGGGGCCGGGGCGGTGAGCAGCTCGTCCGCTTGCAACCGGGTCTGGTCGCGGCGGAACAGGGTGTTGCCCTGCGTCAGTCGCAGCGGCGAGGCGTCCACCCGCTGCCAGGCGACGGCCAGCCGCAGCGGCCAGTCCAGCCCGTCGGCGATCCGCGGCGTCAGGGCCGCGTTCGGCTCCCCCGGCATTTGGGGCAGGCCGGTCGGCAAACTGGCCGACCGGCCGGCGACCGTCGGGTGGACGAACACCCGGGCCGGCAACCCGCCGTTGGCCGCCAGCCAGGCGTCGAACCCGCCGATCTCGTCGTCGCCGTCCGGCAGGTCGGGCAGCAGCATCCCGGCGGCCAGCAGGTCGAGGACTGGTTTCACCCCGTCGGCGTGGCCGGCGGCGGCCAGCAGGGTCAGCAGTTGGCCGACGCTCCAGAGCGGCTGGCGGCTCTGCCCGACCAGGGCCAGCAGCATCCGGCCGGCGTCCGGCAGCTCTTTCAGCCGGCGGTCCAGCACCGGCGGGTTGAGCAGGGTGCCGAGGTACTTGTCGGCCAGCTCGTCGGCCGGGATGGCGGTGCGGGGGCGGACCACCGCCCCGACGACCGCGTGCCGCAGCGGCAGGGCGTACCGCTCCAGGGCGGCGCGGGTGCGGGCGGTCCAGCGGTCGAGGTCAGAGGGCATTCAGGCAGTGTAGGGACGGGATCAACTGGCGCGGCCGCCGACCACCTGCGGGGTGTGGCCCATCTTCTTCAACTCGTCCAGCACCACGTCCAGCCGGCCGGGTTTCACCAGCAGCGCCCGCTCGCTGAGCCGGCCGGCCACCTCGCCAGCCAGCTTCTTGCGGGCGAGCAACTCCTCGGTCAGCACGGCGTCCTCGGTCAGCACGAGGCAGACGCGGCGGTGCAGTTTCGCGGGCAGACGGGTTCCCGGGGTCACGCGCACACCTTCTTCCGCACCAGCACGTCCTGCTCGTCCAGGATGGTGTAGGCGTAGCCTTGCTCGGTGAGGAACATCTGCCGGTGGTGGGCGAAGTCCAGCTCCCGGGTGTCCCGCGTCACCAGGGTGTAGAAGTGGGCCTGCTCGCCGCCGCTCTTGGGCCGCAGCACCCGGCCGAGCCGTTGGGCCTCTTCCTGGCGGGAGCCGAAGGTGCCGCTCACCTGGATCAGCACGTTCGCGTCCGGCAGGTCGATGGCGAAGTTGCCCACCTTGCTCAGCACCAGGTGCCGCACCTCGCCCAGGCGGAACTTGCCGTACAGGTCTTCCCGCTCGGCGTTGCCCGTCGCCCCGGTAATGAGCGGCAGCCCGAACCGGGCGGCGATCGTCTTCAACTGGTCCAGGTACTGGCCGATGATGATGACCCGCTGGTCGTGGTACTGGTCCAGCAGTTGGGCGATGACGTTGTCCTTGGCCGGGTTCTCCGAGGCGATGCGGAACTTGGCCCGGTGGTCGGCGATGGCGTAGGCCAACCGGGCGCTGTCGTCCGGCAGCGTCACCCGGATTTCGCAGCAGTTGGCGGCGGCGATGAACCCCTGGCTCTCCAGCTCCCGCCACGGCACGTCGTACTTCTTCGGCCCGATCAGGCTGAACACGTCCCCCTCGCGGCCGTCCTCGCGGATGAGTGTCGCCGTCAGCCCGAGCCGGCGGCGGGCCTGGATGGTGGCCGTCACGCGGAACACCGGGGCCGGCAACAAATGCACCTCGTCATAGATGATCAGACCCCAGTCGTTCTTGTCGAAGATGCCGAAGTGCGGGTATTCGTCCTCCTTGCTCGGCCGGAACGTCACGATCTGGTAAGTGGCCACCGTCACCGGGCCGATCTCCTTCGACTCGCCGGTGTACTCGGTCACTTGGGCCTCCGTCAGCGAACACTTGTCGATGATCTCCCGCCGCCACTGCTTGACCGCCGTAATGCTAGTGGTCAGCACCAGGGTGGACTTCTGGAGCAGGCACATGGCGGCGATGCCGACCACCGTCTTGCCGGCCCCGCACGGCAGCACCACCACGCCGGACCCGCCGCGGGCGTCGCCGCCGGCGTTCCACACGTTGGCCGACTCCCGCTGGTAGTGCCGCAGGTGGAACGGCAGGCCGCTGCCGCACACCTCCCGCATCTGCATCGGCAGGTCGGCCCCGGCCGTGTACCCGGCCACGTCCTCGGCCGGGTAGCCGACGGTGATGAGGGCCTGCTTGACCACCCCGCGGTGGGCCGGCTCGACCACGAACCCGCCGCCGTCCGGCAGCCGCTCGCCCAGGTAGTCCTTGAGCTTCTTCTGCCGGCTCAGCTCCTCCCGAAGGGCCGAGTCGGTACACACCAGCTTCAGCTTGCCGTCGTCGTGCCGCTCCAACCGCACCCGGCCGTACCGGGACACGGTGTCCGCCAGGTCGGTCGGCAGGTTGTTCGGGATCGGGAACTTGGTGTACTTCTGGAGGACGGCCAGCATCTGGTCGGCAGTAAACCCGGCGGCGGCGGCGTTCCACAGCGACAGGTTGCTAATGCGGTAAGTGTGGATGTGTTCGGGCGACTTCTCCAGCTCGGCGAACGGGGCGAGCGCGTCCCGGGCCTCGGCGTACCGGGGGTTGTCCACCTCGACCAGCACCGAGCGGTCGGACTGGACGATGAACGGGTTGGTCGGGTCGAAGGTCGGGGCGACAGGCGGCATACCAGTCCGTCGAGTGGGCCGGGGCAGAACCGGACCATGCTAGCGGTGGAAGGCCACGCGGAACAAGCCGAACTGGGTCAGCGGAAGTGGTCGGCGCAAAAAACAACCGGGCTGCTAACGGCCTCTCCCTCTACTGGCAGACACGGCCGACCGATAGCCGACGGCGGCCGACGACCTGGCCGATCGGCGGTTTCCCCGTAAAAAACCAGCACTCCCATGCGAACGGACGGCCGACGGATAGCCGACGGTGGTGGCCACCACCGTCGGCCTCTGTTAGCGTGGCGTTAGCGCGAGAGGTGGTTCGTGGCGAGTATCCGCGACCGTGCCGGGGTGTGGTGGATCGCCCTACGGGTGGCCGGCCGGCAGTACCAGCGGTCGCTCCGCACCGGCGACGAGCGGGAGGCCCGCCGGCTCAAGGGGGTGGTCGAGCGGGCCGCCCTCGACCTCCGGCGGGGCCGGCTGGCGCTGCCCGCCGGGGTGGACGTCGTCGACTTCCTCCTGTCCGACGGCCGGCTGGCCGCCCCCGCCGTGGTCGCCCCGGCGGCCCTCACCCTGGGGCAGCTGTGGGCCGCCTACGAGGCCGCCCACGTCGGACAGAAGGAGGCGAACACCCTGGCCACCGAGCGGGTCCACCGCCGGCGGCTGGGCGTGCTCGGCGAGGGCACGGCCGTCGCCGCCCTGACCACGGCCCGCCTTCAGACATACGTCGCCGCCCGGGTCCGGCCCAAGGTCGAAGGCGGAGGCGGGGTCGTTGGCGCGACGGTGCGGAATGAGATGACGACCCTGCGGCTGGTGCTCAACCGCTGTCGGGTGCTGACCGGGGTGGCCCCGCCGGACACCCGCGAGCTGTTCGCCGGGGTGGTGTACCCGAAGCGGGCGGCCGACCCCGACCACTTCCTGGCGTGGGCCGAAATCGAAGCGCGGGCGGGCGGGCCGGACGACCTCCTGTGGGCCCGCCTGTTCCTCACCGCCCCGGAGGTCGAACGGTTCCTCGACTGGGCGGCGGCCGCCCGCAACGCGCAAGCCGTCCCGTACCTGCCGCCGCTGCTGACCGCCGCCGCCCACACCGGGGCCCGGCTGGCGGAACTCACCCGCTCGCGGGTCGAGGACTGGGACTTCGCCGCCGGC
>JAYVUZ010000209.1:0-11438 GCA_043787415.1 Fimbriiglobus sp.
GCCTTCGAGGCCCACCGTGCGGCGAATGATGCCCGGCGGTGGGCCTCGAAGACTCGGCACCACCCTACGAAAAACTGACTCCGACGCGGAGGCTGTTAACCCCGCCGCAGCCGCCGGGCGGCCAGTAACAGCCCGCCGGCGGCGGCCAGCAGCCCGGCCGGCTCGGGCACTGGCACCAGCACCAGCACGACGCCGGCCTGCTGGGCTGGGTCGATCAGGCTGAACCCGAGCGTGTGGTTGTCGCTCTCGAACCCGGACCCGTTGGTGCTGTTGTCGAACTCCACCCGGTCGAAGCCCTGGCCGAGGCTGTTCGCGTAAATGTTGAGATAGGCATATTTTTCGCTCGCGTTGGTCCGCGCTACCGTCCCGTCAGCCGACCGTTTGTTGGTGCCGTTGTACGCCGTCCCCGCCGACAGCCCCACGTCCGCCAACACGTACTGGGCCGAGATGGTGTCCACGAGCGTCGCCCCCTTGTACAGCCGGATGCTGTTGGTCGGGTCGATGGCCATCCAGTGGACGCCCAGGTAGTAGCTGGTCTGGTTCAGGCTGAGGGTGGTGGTGGCGGCCAGGAGGTGGGAGCCGTCTGGCCCGACCCGGCCGCCGGTGGTGAAGTAGTTGTCCTGCCCGCCGCCGGCTAGTTGCGACCCGCCGTACGAATCGTTCATCAGCCCGAACCCGTAGCCGGTAGGAGACCCGGCCGGGGCGGTGGCCGTATATGTGCCGGTGACGCCGCCCGGCAGGCCGGGGAATGCGTAACTGGTGTACGCACCGAGGTTGTTGGCCGCCAGCGACGGGGCGTTGAAGTCGCTGGTGGACACCGCCCCGGACTGCTGGGAGGTGGTCACGTCCGCGGCCTGCCGGCGAACGGTCAGGAGCGGCACCGGCGGCTGAGCCACGGCCGACCCGACGGTGAGGGCGACGAGGACGGCGAGCAGGTGGCAGCGCACGACACACCTCAAAGGGACGTGCTGCTGATGGTATGGGCGAAACAATTCGCCCACAACGCAAAAGCCACCCGAGCGGGTGGCCGGGTGGCTTGTGGTGTCGCTTTTCCCGACAGTTTGGCGGCGGCCAGTGGGGAGCTAGCTCCGCAGCAGTCGGCGGACCAGCACGAGCAGCCCGCCGGCGGCGGCCAGCAGCCCGGCCGGCTCGGGCACCGGCACCAGGGTCTCGTCGGCCCGCAGGGCGGTCGGCACGGCCGTACTAAACGAGAACGTGTGGTTGTCAGTTTCGTTGCCGGTACCGGTGCTGGAGTTGGCGATCACCACCCGGTCGAACCCGCGGGCAGCGTTGCCAACGCGGTCGTCATAGACGTTCGCAAAGGCGAATAATTCGTTCGGGTCTTGGCCGGAAAAATTCGCGGTCGGGTTGCCCTTGTATGTGTTCGGCAGGAAGTTGATGAGCCGGCCGGCGTCCAGCACGTCCACCAGGGTGGTCCCCTTGTAGAACTCGATGCGGTTGGCCGTGTCCAGCGCGCTCCACCAGTACCCGAAGTAGTAGGCCGTCTGGCTGAGCTGGAGGGTGACGGTGTTGACCGCCCCGGTGTACGGGCCGGCGATCAGGTATCGGCCCGTGCCGCCGGCCCCGCCGTACTGGTCGGCCGCCGCCACGCTCGCCCCGGGGGTGCCGGCCGAGTAGCTGGAGCGGGCGTCAATGCCGGTGGTGGCCGTTGTGGTCCCCCCGGTCACCCGGGTGTAGTTGCTACTGGTGATGGCCGTGTATCCGTTGCTCGACGCCAGAGAGGCCGGCACGTTATCGAACGTGTTCACCGCACCGTTCGTCCCGCTGGTGAAGCTGCCGTCAAGGGTCGAAGACTGCACCCCGGGGTTTTGTACCGTCACCCGGAACACGAAGGTCGGGGTCTGGGCCGAGGCTGCGGCCACTGACGCCAGCACCACGGCCGTTGCAATTCGCCACATTCGCAATACTCATAAAATCGAATATAGGGCCTACATGATGTAACAACAGCGGTCGGCCGCGTCAAGAGGTCGGGCAGGCAAGCGGTCGGCCTTCCTCAGCCCGCCTCGCTCGCCCAGTCCCGCGGCTTGAGCCAGTAGTCGGTCAGTTCAGCCTCCCGGCTATCGGCCGGCCAGCGGCGGTCGTACACGTACCGCACCACCGGCGGCAGGCTCATCAGGATGCTCTCCACCCGGCCGTGGGTCTTCAGGCCGAACAGGGTGCCGCGGTCGTACAGCAGGTTGAACTCGACGTACCGGCCGCGGCGGTACTCCTGGAAGCCTCGCTGGTCCGGGGTCCACGGGTCGGCCCGCCGCCGCCCGACGATCGGCCGGTAGGCGTCGAGAAAACTGTCGGCCGCCGCCCGCACGAAGGCAAACGCCGCCGGCAGGTCGTCGCCGCCGAAGTGGTCGAAGAAGATGCCGCCCACCCCGCGGGCCTCGTCCCGGTGCGGCAGGTGGAAGTAGGCGTCGCACGCCGCCTTCATGGCGGCGTAGTCGCTCAGCGGGGCGTGGGCGTCGCACACCCGCTTCCAGGTGTGGTGGAAGTGGACCACGTCTTCGCGGACCGGGTAGTACGGGGTGAGGTCGCCGCCGCCGCCAAACCACGCCTGCGAGCCGTGCGTCAGCAGCCGGAAGTTGCCATGCACCGTGGGAATATGCGGGCTGAGCGGGTGCAGCACCCAACTCGTGCCGGTGGCGGTGAAGGCCAGGCCGTCGCCGGGCATGGACTTCGCAAACTCCGGGCTGAACTCGCCGAACACCTCGCTGAAGTTGACACCGGCCTTCTCGAACACGGCCCCACCCTCCAGCACGCGGGACCGGCCGCCGCCGCCGCCGGGGCGGTCCCAGGCGTCCTCGCGGAAGCGGGTGCTGTCCAGCTCTTCGACGGCGGCGGTGAGGCGGTCCTGGAGGCCGCGGAAGAACTCGGCGGCGGCGGCGTGGAGGGCGGCGTGGGTCATAGGGTTTCGGGTGGAGTCGTCCCTTACACGGCCGCCGGGGCGGTCGCCCCCCGGGCGGCCGGCTCCTGCGGGATGGCGTAGTGCCGGACGATGAGGTCGTTCTGAACCCACAACAGTTTGCCGAACGCCCGCAGGGTGGCCACCTCAGCCTCGCGCGGCAACCCCAGCCCGAGGACCGTCGCCGTCACGGCGTCGGCCACGAACCCGAGCAGCGCCGTCATCTGCACCAGCGGCACGTTCAGGTCTTTGCTGCCGGCCTTCGGGGTGTGGATCTTGCCGACCGTGTCCAGGTAGGACGCCATCTTGGCGTCGTACGGGCGGGTCACCAGGGCCACCAGGTAGTTGCCCAAGTGCTGCTTGCGGAAGGCGATCTGCGGGTGGTCGGGCGTCAGGTCCGCTATGCCCGCCGGCACCTCCCCGGCGTACCCGTGCTGGCGGGGGACGAAGTGCCGCCAGGTGGCGTCCCGCTCGGCCAGCTTGGCGTACACGGCGTCCACCAGCCCGGGCACCAGCGGCGCCAGGTGGGGGGCGGCGGCGTGGACAGCCGCCACATCGGCCGGGCCGAAGCCGATGAACCCGGCCAGGTAGGCGAAGCGGTAGTCGAGGTCGAACTCCAGCCGGGCCTCGTCAACGTGCGTCATATGTCACCTGGACGTGTCGGGTGGGGGCCGGCGGCCCCGCGGGGAGGGTCGGGGGCGCCGGTCGCCCCCGCTCGTAGAACCGCCCGCAGTCTAGCCGGTTAACCACAACGCATCAGAATTTCCTGCTGGGACGGCCCGCCTCACTTCTTGGCCTTCTCGGCCTTCGTCAGCGTCACCCGCACCGGCAGGGCCACCGCCTCGGCCTTGCCGGCCGTACCCTTCACTGCCAGCCCCACCACCTCGGCGTCGCCGCCGACCGTCACCTCCAGCGTCGCCTCGGCGGCGTCGTCGCCGAAGGTCACCGGCTTGGCCGTCACCCCGGCCGGCGGGTTGAGCAGGGTCAGCACCACCGCCTCGTCGAACCCGTCGGTGCGGTCCAGCGTCACCGCCAGCTTGATCGTGCCGCCGGCCGGCACGCTCGCCGGCCCGGCGGCGGTCAGCCCGAACGCCGCCGCCGGCAGCACGCCCACGGCCACCGTGCGGCCCAGCTCCGGCGGCACCGTCGGCAGCCCGTTGAGCGACGCCCGCACCGGCTCGGCCACCGACGCCCACCGCGTCACCTCGACGCCACCCGTCACCCCGGTCGCCTTCAGCCGGAGTGTCCGCAACCCCGGCTTGGCGTCCGGCGAACACGTCACCCCGAGCGGCCCGTCGGCCGGCCCGGTCCCGGTCAGCCCGTCGCCGACCACGGTCAGCGTCACCGGCCCGGCGAAGTCGGTGCGGTCCAGCTTCGGCGTCAAGATGCCGACGCCGCCCACGGGGAGTGCCAGCCGGTCGCTGGCCAGACTCACGGCGAAGTCCGGGCCGACCGCCCGCACGCTCAGGTGGTACACCTCGCTCGGGCCGTGCAGGTAGTTCTGATGCTCGCACGCCGCCACGCACTCGCCGTCGGCGGCGGACGTGAACTCCACCCGGCAGGCCGGGGCCGTCGGGTCGGACTCGCCGAGCGGCTTGCCGTCCGGCCCGAGTACCCGCAGCAATACCTCGGCCGGGCTGTTCAGCTCGTGCGTCTGGACGACCACGGCGTACCGCTGGCCCTTGGCCACGGCGAAGCGGAAGTGGTCCTTGTCGTTCGGCGTGGCGAACCGGGCCGACACCCCGCCCGGGTTGGCCAGCGGGTTCGCCGTCGCCGGGGTGTCGTTCGGCTCCGCCTCGACCGCCTGCGGGTAGTCGCTCAGGTGTACCCACACCGGCCAGCCGCCGGCCGGGGCCACCGGCACGCCGTCCACCGCCCCGTCGAGCGGGGCCACCACCGTCACCGGCCTGGCGTCCCCGACGTGCGGCCCGGCGAAGCCGACGCCCGCCGTTTGACCCCGCATCAGCACGAGCGGGAAGGCCGTCGTCGCCCCGGGGAAGTCGCCGACCCGCAGCCGGTAGCCGAAGTCCGGCCCGCCCTTGTACGTGCTGTCGCGGACCTCGGCGACCACGAACCCGTCGGCCGGCGGCGTCCACCGCACCCGGCAGTCGCCGTTCAACCCCGGCGTGTCGTCGGCGTAGGCGCCGGGCACGGTGCGGCCGTCCGGGTGGAACAGCACGATCACCGGGTCGAGCGGCGACCCCAGCCGGCGGGCCAGCGCCTCGACCGTCAGCGGCTTGCCCTTGGCCACCGGGATGCGGAAGAAGGCCCGCGCCTCGGTGTCGGCCACGGCGGTGACGACGCACGGCACCGGCAGCGTCTGCGGGGTGTCGCGGGAGCGGTTGGCTTTGTCCTCGGCCAGCTCGGGGAACGGATCGACGCACGCCGGCCGGGCGGCCGACACGCCGGCGGCAGTGGCCACCCGCACCCACCGCACCCCGGCCGGGGCGTCGGCCGGCAGCTTGAGGGCGGTGCCTTCGACGGAGCCGCCCGACAGCCAGCCGCCGAGGGCGCCGTCGGGCAGCGGCAGCGGGTGCTTGACGCCGAAGCTGAACGGCGTCGCCAGAGTGGGGCCGGCGGCCGGCGGGGGCGGGGCGGCCTTCTTCTTCTGCACCGCCCCGAGCGGGGCGACGGGCAGGAGGGCGAAACCGGCGGCGGAGGCGGCGAACAGCAGCACGGCCGTCAGGCGAGGCATGGGGGAACTCGGGAGAGGTGGGCGGCCGGCGGGTGGGGTGATGCTACCCCGCCGGCGGGGCGGCGGCGAGGGGGTCGAGCGGGTCGTTGAGCAGCCGGATGATCTCGTCGGCTTGGTACAGTCGGTAGCGCTGACCGCCCGTCACCTCGCGGACGACGCCCATCTCTTCCAGTGCGACGAGGGCCGCGTTGGCAACCTTGACCGACACCCCGGTGTCCGTCGCGGCGTACTGGACTGACGTGACCGGCGCCGTGAACAGCAGGTCGATGATTTGGAGTGTGGACACCGGCCGTCGCGCGGCCGCAACCGCGGCGCGGAGCCGCTCCCGCAGGTCGAGCAGTCGGCCGGAACGCTCGGTCGCGTCCCGGGCTTGCTCCACCACCCCCCGGGCGAAGTACCCCACCCACTCCACCCACGCCCCCCGCCGGCTCACTTCCAGCAGGTGGTCGTAATATGCCTGCCGGTCCCGCTCGAAGTAAGCACTCAGGTAGAGCAGCGGCTCGGGTAGTAGCCCACGTTCGCACAGCATCAGGGGGATCAGTAGCCGCCCGACCCGGCCGTTGCCGTCGTTGAACGGGTGGATGGTCTCGAACTGGTAGTGCATGAGGGCCAGTTGCACCACCCCCGGCAACGAGCGGTCGGCCACCAGGAACCGGAGGAAGTCGTCCAGCAGCGGGGCCAGTTGGGTGTGACACGGCGGCACGAACCGGGCCGTCTCCGGGGTGTTCCGAGAGCCCCCGCCGATGATGACCGCCCGGTCGCGGAAGCCGCCCGGTCGCTTCGCGGCAGCCCCTTCGACCCCTGTCAGCAGCCGGCGGTGTAGCTCCCGAATGAGCGTCAGGCTGAACGGGTACCCTTGACCGAGCGTCGCCAGCCCCCAGTCGAGTGTCAGGGCGTAATTCCGCACTTCCAGGGCGTCCGCCGGGTGGGTGCCGCGGTCCGGCTCGGCCTCGTACTGGAGCAGCTCACCGAACCGGGTGACGGTGCCTTCGATCTGGCTGGACAGCACTGCTTCGCGGCGAGTGAATGGTCGAACCAACAGCCGCGGGTTCGGAAGCCTCCGACCGACACCGGCTAGCTCCCCCAACGCTCGTTCAGCGTCAGATAGAATCCGGACCAGCCCTGAATCGTAGCTAATCACTGGCGGCAGCGGGTTCGGTCGGAACGTCCAATGGCCCAGCGTGGATCGGATGACCTCCCCCGGGGCATCGGCAGTAAACTCATCGGGTCGCAAAGTCATGCCTCCCAGACAGGTGAAGCTAACTTCCCTCCAGGGAAGTTAGCAGTGACCTAATCTCCCTGGAACCGGATTTCGGGAGATTAAGCTTCTCTCGGCACATCCTGCCATGCTTGTTGTTTTCAGTTGCCACAACTGAAACCCTGCCCGTACACTCTCACCTCTCCCCGCCGGCTCGCATTTTGGCCACAGGTTTCCGCCGCTGCCGGAATACAGTCCGTGTCCGACTCGCCGCGGAAGGGGTCCGCCCATGACCGACGACGCCCTGGCCGTCCCGCCGGAGCTGGCCGCCCTCGCCGACTACACCGACCTCCGCCCGCTCGGCCAGGGCGGCATGGGGCTGGTGTTCGCCGGCACCCACGCCCTTATGGGCCGGCCGGTCGTCCTCAAGCTGCTCGCCCCGGCCGTCGCCGGCGACGACGCCGCGGCCGAGCGGTTCCAGCGGGAGGTTCGCGCCGCCGCCACCCTCGACCACCCGAACGTGGTCAAGGCCTACGCCGCCCACCGGGCCGGCGGCCGGCTGGTGCTGGTCATGGAGTTCGTCCCCGGCGACGACCTGGCCAAGGTGGTGCAGGACCGCGGGGCACTCACCCCCACCCACGCCTGCTACTACGCCTACCAGGCGGCGCTGGGGTTGCAGCACGCCCACGAGCGGGGCATGGTCCACCGCGACATCAAACCGGGCAACCTGCTGCTGGCCCGGGTGAACGGCCGGAGCGTGGTCAAGGTGGCCGACTTCGGGCTGGCGAAGGCGGCCCGGGAGGAGGAGGACCGCCGGCTCGGGCTGACCCGCACCGGCCAGCTCATGGGCAGCCCCCACTACTTCGCCCCGGAGCAGGCCCTGGACGCCCACGCCGCCGACATCCGGTCGGACGTGTACTCGCTCGGCTGCACCCTGTACCACCTGCTCGCCGGCCGGCCGCCGTTCGACGGCCCGAGCCTGATCGCCCTGGTGGACGCCCACCGGGCCGGCGGGGCCAGGCCGCTGAACGAGGTGCGGCCGGACGTGACGGCCGAACTGGCGGCGGTGGTCGGCAAGATGATGGCCCGCTGGCCGGCCCAGCGGTTCCCGACGCCCGCCGCGGCGGCCACGGCGCTCAAGCCGTTCTTCAAGCCCGGGGACGGGTCCACCGAGGCGACGCCGGTGCGACCGCTGCCGGCCACGGCCGGGCCGCCGACCCCGCGGGCGGAGCCGGTGGCCCGCCACTGGCAGCCGCCGACGGTGTTCCGCGGCACCGCCGTGCCGACCGACACCGCGCACCTGAACCCCGAGGACTTCACCCCGGTCGCCAAGCCGAAGCCGCCCAAGACGCGGCGGCCGAAGAAGCCGGCGGTGCCGGTGTTCGGGCTGGTGGTGGCCGGCAGCGCGGCGGCGGCCGTGGCCGTACTGGTCGGGCTGGTGGCGGTGGCCGTCCAGCGGCCGGCCCCGGCGCCGGAGGTGGCCGTCGTCACTCCGGTCGAGCCGGAGCCGACGCCGAAAGCCGACCCACTTCCGAAGGCGGACCCGCCGGTGCCGTTCGACCCGGCCCCGGTCGAGAAGCCGGCCCCGAAGGCCAAGACGGGCCGTGCCATCGACCAGGCGCCGACGCCCAAGGCGCCGGCCCCGGCCAAGCCGGCGGCGGGCGCACTGCTGCCGGCCGAGGCGGCCCGCCGGCGGGCGACGGCCGACAACCGCAAGGCGTTCACCGGCGACGGCAAAGACCTCATGAAGCGGGAGGGCAAGGAACTGGTGCTGAAGCGGACGGACGCCAAGCAGGGCTGGCCGCTGGTCGGCGACCCGGACTGGACCGACTACGACGTGACGGTGCGGGTGAAGGGGGCATACGGGCCGTGCATCATCGTCCGAGCCAACTACTCGGCCGGCGACGGGGACGACGCCCATCTGGTCGCCGGCATGTACACGGCCGGCTGGAGCGGTGATCGGCTGGTGTCGCTGGCCGGGTACAAGAACGGCAACTACCTGCGGGCCGAGCAGTCGGACATCCGGTCGGTGCTGGGGGCGAACGTCTGGCGGCTGATGGGGGTGGCAGTGCGGGGCGACACCGTCGAGTCGTACCTGGACGGCGTCCGCATGCATCGGGGCAAGCCGGCCATGCCGGCCCGGGGCATGGTCGGCCTGCGGGTGGCCGACATCGGCACGGTGCGGTTCGCCGAGTTGATCGTCCGCGACCCGGACGGCACGGTGCGGTTCGAGGGCCTGCCCGAGGTGCCGCGGTAGCCCGCCGAACTTTTCTCGCAGGGAATTCCGCCGCTCGCGCCATGATGTGGGTATGACCCGGCTGGCGTCGCTGTTCGCCCGGCTCGGCCCCGACCCGCGGGCCGACGGCACCCTGCTGCGAACCTTCCTGCTCGACCGCGACGAGGCGGCGTTCGCCGAACTCGTCCGCCGGCACGGGCCGACGGTGTGGGGCGTCTGCCGCCGCACGCTCCCCGTCGCCGACGCCGAGGACGCCTTCCAGGCGACGTTCCTGGTGCTGCTGCGACGGCGGCCGAGCGGCGACTCGCTGGCCCCGTGGCTGTACCGCGTCGCCGTGCTGACCAGCCGCGGGCTACGTCGCAAGAACGCCCGCCGGCGGACGGTGCCACTCTCCGACGTGCCGGCCCGATCGGTGCCGACCGTCGATGTGGACGGGTTGCTGATGCGCCTACCGGAGCGGGAGCGGGCGGCGGTGGTGCTGTGTCACCTGCACGGGCTGACGCAGCGTCAAGCCGCCGACCGGCTGGGCGTGCCGGAGGGGACGCTGTCGGCCCGGCTGAGCCGTGGGCTGGCGAAGCTGCGGGGGGCGGCGCCGGTGGTGCTGGCGGTGCCGGCGGGCGTGGCCGAAGCGGCTGTGACGGTGGCGACGGCCGGCCGGGCGGCCGGGCCGGGGGTGAGTTCACTCGTAACGGAGGTACTACGCATGTTCTGGCTGAAGAAGCTGGCGACCGTCGGGATGGCGGTCGTGGCGGTCGGCGGGTTCGGCGTCGGGCTGGGGCTGACGGCGGGCGGGCCGACGGCCCACGCCCAAACGCCGCCGACGCCTGCTAAACTGGCCGCCCGACCGAAGGCCCCCCCACCGCAGCCCTCCCCCGACCCGGAGGCCAAGCGGGTCGAGGTGCTGCTCATCCACGCTGGCGAGGAACACCCGCTGCCGCTGGCCAAGTCCGGTCGGCCGGTCGTCAAGGTGGTGCCGAAGGAGCCGGACCAACTCAAGACCGGCGTCGGACTCAACCCCAACGAGCCGACCCGCCACTGGGTGATGAGTACCAGGCCCGGCGTGACCTGGGTGACGCTACGGGACGACCAGGGCGGGGAGGAGGAAGTCATGGTTGCGGTCAGCCGGCCACGGCTCGGGGTGACCACGACGTTCATGGAGGTGGTCGGCAAACGCATCCCGCTCCACGTGCCCAAGAGCCGCAGCGGGCTGGACAGCGGCACGGTGGTGGCCGTCCGCAAGCTCGACGGCGGTCAGCCGGACAGTGTCCGCATCGAGCAGCCGGCGGCCGGCAAGTTCGTGATGGTTTACCAGTCGGTGGGCTACGTCGATCTGCTCATCACCGACGAGAACGGGGTCGAGTGGCCGTTGCGTGCCCGGGTCATCGACCCGAAGGACCTGGAGCGGTAGGTCGCCGTCGCCCGGTGCCGGAGCCGTGCCCGAGGCGAGCGGGGGGCGTCAGCCCCCCGAGGGATGCCCGAGCCGCAACTCTCGCATCCCTCAGCCGGCTTACGCCGGCCGCTCGCCTGTCCCAAACACTTCTCCCCTTGTCACCGGCACAGCCTGTGCTTTAATCATGCTTTGCTCCGAGCGTGCGACCGCACGGCCGGACGCCCCCGCTCACCACGGGGCCGGCCAGGGTAGCGGGTCACCCCCGCGAGAGCCGCCGGCGCCCGCGAGGTTCGCCTAGCATGGCCGCCCCCCTATCGCTCGACGCCCAGATTCGTACCGGCACCGGCTCCCGGCCGGCCGCCGCCCTTCGCAAGAAGGGCCGCCTGCCTGGCGTCGTGTACGGCCACAAGCAGGACGTGGTGCCGGTGTCCGTGGACGCCGCGGCGTTCGACAACGCCGTCCGCAAGCTGCACGCCCGGTCGCTCACGCTCAACATTGACGGCAAGCCCGAGACGGTGC
The DNA here is from genome assembly GCA_043787415.1 of Fimbriiglobus sp. GTDB lineage: Bacteria > Planctomycetota > Planctomycetia > Gemmatales > Gemmataceae > JAXMAZ01. Next base: position 10,953 of record JAYVUZ010000209.1, read on the forward strand.
TGATCAAAGACATCCAGTTCTGCCACCTCGGCAAGGACATGCTGCACGCCGACTTCTGGCGGGTGGACATCACCGAGCGGGTGAAGGTGACCGTCCTGATCGAACTCCGCGGCGCCCCCAAGGTCATGGGTGGCGGCGTCCTCGAACAGCCGCTGCACACTATCCACGTCGAGTGCCTGGCCCTGGCCATCCCGGACAGCGTGCGGATCGACATCACGGGGCTGACCCTCGGCCACCCGATCCACGTCCGCGACCTGACCCTGCCCGACGGGGTGACGGCGCAGGAGGCGCCGGAGGCGGTCGTGGTGCAGATCAAGCTGCCGGGCCAGGAGGCCGCCGACGAGGCCGCCGAGGCCGAGCCGGAAGTGCTGACCGCCAAGAAGCCGAAGGAGGGCGAGGAGGCCGCCCCGGCGAAGAAGTGACCGGGTCGGGGCGTTGTCTCGGTGGGACGGGCATTTCTGCCTGTCCGAATCCGATCTGGACAGG
>JAYVUZ010000210.1:0-6335 GCA_043787415.1 Fimbriiglobus sp.
GGGGGGGGGGGGGGGGCCCCGCGTTACGGGTTGACCGCAATCGCGTCCCACTCCCCAACACACGCCCCGCACCCCGGCCCTCCCCCCGCGACGGGGGAAAAGGGGCAGGCGGGTCACTCAGGTCACGCCTTCGCCTTGCACCCCGGCCCTTCCTTCGGGTCGTGCTTCTCCTTGATGGACCCGCCACTGCCCTTGAGGGCTTCGGCCTTTTCTTTGTTCAACTGGATGTAGCTGGACCACTGGCCGGGGGTGTTGCCCTCGGCGAAAATGGCCTCGACCGGACACTCGGGCACGCACGCCTCGCAGTCGATGCAGTCGTCCGGGTCGATGTACAGCATCTCGTCGTCTTGGTAGAAACACTCCACCGGGCAGACCACGCAGCAGTCGGTGTACTTGCAGTCGTGGCACGGCTGGGTGACGATGTGGGCCATGTCGGGCCTCTCCTTACGAGGGTGCGGGGGGTTGGGAAGCAACCCCGATGCCTGCCTTCAACTTTACGCACAAAGATCGGCCTCCCGCTAGGCCGGGACGTGCCTTTTTTGCCGGAATCGCCCATGCCCGATGCTTTCCCCCCGCTCCGCGGCCGGCGGGTGCAGGTGTTCACCGACTTCGACGGCACCCTGGTGGACCTCGGCCCGGACCCGCTCCACGTCGAAATGGCCCCCGAGGTGCGGGCGGCGCTGGCGGCCGTGGCGGCGCGGCACCGGCTGGCGGTGGTCAGCGGCCGCGACCTGGCCAACCTGCGGGGGCGGGTGCGGCTGCCGGACATCGCCTACGCCGGCAACCACGGGCTGGAGGTCAGCGGCCCGGGGTACGACTTCACGGAGCCGACCGCCGCGGCCGGCGTCGGGGCGATGCGAGCGGTGGTGGACGAGTTGCGGGCGGCGCTGCCGGGGGTGGAGGTGCAGGACAAGCGGCTGACCGCCACCGTACACGTGCCGGGACACTCGCCGGTGCGGGCGGTCGTGGACGCGGTGGCGGGCGGGCGGTTCGTGGTGCGGCCGGGCCGCGTCACCATCGACGTGCGGCCGGCCGTGGACTGGCACAAGGGCAGTGCCGTGCGGTGGCTGCGGGAGCGGTGGAACGACGCCGATGCGGTGCCGGTGTTTCTAGGCGACGACCCGACCGACGAGGACGGGTTCGCCGCGTGTGCCGACGGGGTGACGGTGCTGGTCGGCCCGGAGCGGCCGACGCTGGCGAGGCATCGGCTACCCGACCCGGCGGCGGTGGCGGCGTTCCTGCGGGGGCTACTCGGTTAGCTTGTACTCACGGATCTTCGGCAGAAACAACGGGTTCCACGGGCAGTTGAACGAGCCGTTGCCGCCCATGCTCAGCCGGTAGGTGACGATCTGGTTGCCGATGTACGCCCCGCCGCCGCCGGACACGGACAGCATCGCACTGGGGAAGTAGAAGGCGCCGGAAATCGACATGGACCCGCCGCCGGAGATGGTGGCGGTGGTGGTCAGCCCGCGGGCCTGCCACAGGGTCATCCCCTGGTACGGGCCGGACAGCGGCGGGGTCCAGGTGACGGACGCCGACCCGGTGATGGAAATGTCCGTGTTCGTGGTCGACCCGTTGGCGGCCGGGGCGTTGTACAGGAACACCCCGGTGGCCGTCAGTGAGGTGCCCACGTTGCCGCTGAACTTGAACCCGCCGCCCCGCATGTAGTACACCCCCGGGGCCATGTCCACCGACTCCTGGCCGGAGAACGACAGCCCGCCGTCGTACACCCCGGGCAGCAGGTGGTACAGCTTGGCCCCGCCGCCCAAGTTGTCCACCACGGCCGTGTTCTTCGACCGGCGGGTCATGAGGGTCGGGTCCGGCGGCTGGAGGAACCGGAACGGGTCCGGGGTCGGCGGCACCCCGGTGTGGATCGGGCCGGTCAGGTTGCCCGCGTACTGCAACTGGGTGCCGCCGGTGACTTCGAACGAATCGGCGGTGTAACTGGCCGACGACCCGCTGGCGGTGAGGGCGTCCGGGGCGGTCGAGTTGACGAGCACCGGGGCGTAGGGCGTGTACCCCAGGCCGTTGCCGTTGATGGTCAGGCTGCCCGAGCCGGTCGGGTCGGTCACCAGGATGCCGATCGAACTCGGCGCCCACTGGCCGCGGGCCACGGACCGCGCGACGACCGGCAGGTCGCCGCTGCCGAAGATGTTGCTGAACCCCCGCCGCTGGTTGAACGTGATCAGCACCTCGGCGTACCCGGGCGTGCCGACGTTATCGCCGGACTGTGGCGGGATGTTGACAGTCACCGTCGAGTTGGTCGTGTCGTTCGTGTATCCGTTGGTGGCCGCCACCGCCTTGGCGTGGGTGGCGATCGTCCCGCACGAGTCCTTGCCGTCGTCCGACGGCGTGCCGTTGGTGTAGGTGGCGAACAGGTCGCCGGCGGCGGCCAGGGCGGCGGCGTCGGACGCCGTCTGTGCCCGCCGGCGGTTGTCCAACAGCAGGCTGCCCTCCAGCGACAGGGCCACGACGGCCATGAGCAGCGGCAGGCAGACGGCCACCATCACGGCGACCGTCCCGCGGCGGCCTCGGTCGGGGGTGTGGTTGGGGCGCGAAAACATGGGAACCTCCACCCGCGCGGTGTCACTGCGACACCGGGACGCGGGACGTACTGGTAAGAGTCATGGGCGGGATGAGCGGGATTTCCGGCTGCCAGCGGTAGCTGACCGTCACGGTCACATAGTTCGTGGTCACCGCCCCGCTGGTGGTGGACACCAGCCGGGCGGACTTGTTGGTGCCCCCGTCCCAGGTGACGGTGGTGGTCAGCAGGCTGGGGTTCAGGCTGGTGGCCCGGGGCAACACCACGTTCTGAATGACGCTGTCCTGGGTGGCCGCCGGCTTCTTGGTCTCGCGGAAGTAGTCGTCCCCGCGGACCGACGCGTACCGGGCCGCCTCCCGGGCCAGATAGGCCGTCTGGTTGTACCGGAACACCCCCAGCCCGGTGACGATCAGGCCGAAAATGAACAGGATGAGTACCGGCGACACCGCCGCCATTTCGACCGCCGCCGCCCCGCGGCGGGGTTGCGCTCGCGCGATCATGAGACGCCCTCCGGAAGGGGGTTGAGTGGGTCAGCCTTTGGGCACGACCGGGGCCTGGGCTTGCCGGCAGCTCCGCGCCACGGTGACCACCTTCGGCACCCCCGGCATGCCGGTCAGGGTGCGGAACGTGTACGTGACGGTCACCTCGACATATGCGGTGCCGGTCGAGTCCGTACCGCCGCCGGTGGTGACCACCGGCTGGTTGTTCGGGTCGTTCAGGTTGGGCGTGTCGACCAACGCCGCCGCTGCCACCGTCTTGTACGGCGACTCGGCCTGGGCGTACGAGTCGCTGTACCACAGCGACCCGTTCCGGGCGGCGTTGGTCACCGTTTGCGAGAAGTACAGGATGCGGGCGTAGTCACAGCCGACGGCCACCAGGAAGGCGAGCAGCGGTAGCAGGACCGCCAGTTCGACCGCCGACGCCCCTTTGCGGGCGGAGCCGGGCGGGCGACCATGCGGGGAGATCATGACGCGCACTCCACAGCGGAGAATAATTAGCCGGCCATCCGGTCGGGCGGTATGACCGTAACCATAGATCGCCCGAGCCGATGCGTTCCGTTCGAACGGGGTAATTCGGGCGAGAATCTCGGCCGGGGGTTGACAGGAGTCCGAAATGGCGACAGCCGGCCTGGCGGTTGTCACACGGGGGTGACAATTTTCCAGGCGAGCCGGGAACCGAACCGACGCGGCCGTATCGGTCGGGCGTCGCCGACGCCGTAGTGCGAGGCCGACACGGGAGGTGCGGGCGGAACCCGACGGGTCGGGCGGCTGGCGGTCAGTGCAGCGGGTCGCCCTTCTTCGGCTCCGGCGGGGTCAGCTTGCGGACCAGCGCCGACAGCTCGGTCACGAGTGCCCGGAGCTGACCCGCCTCGTTCCGCAGGTCCCGCACCTGCTGTTCCAGAGCGGCGATCCGGGCGACGGCCAGTTGCAGGTCGGGCGACTCGCCGGCCGCCCCCAGTCGGTTCACCAGAAGCTGTACGGTGCCGTAGCTGCGGCCAGTCACGCGGACCGTCAGCCGCCGACCGGCGGCCGGCTTCAGCATGGTGAAATCGACCGTCCGGCCGGGGATGCCGGACGTCTCCAGCGCGACCCCGGTGGCCAACTTGCCCTCCTCGAACAGCTCGACCTGGACGAACACCGGAGCCGTCGCGTCCTTCGGGCTGAGCTGGAAGCTGAACCGCTCGCCGGGGCCGAACGGCAGATCGAACGTGTACTGCGGGTACACGCCGTGGACTGGGCTGGTGCGGCTGAAAGTGACGTCCACCGGCTTGCCGACCGGCGGCGGCGGCGGCGGTTGCTGGGCCGAGGCCACCGCCCCGACCAGGAGGAGACCGAGTGTGAGCCGCATGACCGACCTCCGGGGGGATGGGGGGTCGCAGCCCTCCCCGTGATGGTGGGTCACGAACCGCCCGGCGTCAACTCGCTCACCCCCGCGGCAGGAACACCCGCACCCGGGTGCCGGCCCCGGGCGTCGAGTCCAGCAGCAGGTGCCCGCCGCACCGGGCCAGGATGTCGCCCACCGTCATCAGCCCCAGCCCGCCGGACGGCGTCGCCCGGGAAGCCGGGTCGCTCAGCCGGCCGTGCATGACCGGGTCCAGGCCGATGCCGGTGTCGGCCACCGCCACCTCCACCCAACTGCCCAGCGGCAGCCCGGCCGGGCCGCCGGGGCCGCCGGCCACCACGGCCGTCCGCACCAGCACCTCGCCGCCGTCCGGCATGGCGTCCCGGGCGTTCACCGTCAGGTTGAGCAGGATTTGCGTCAGCTCCGGCGGGGCCACCCCGGCGAACGCCGCCCCACACCCGTGTTCCACCGCCAGCCGCGCCCCGGCCCCGCCGGTCAGCACGGCTTTCAACAGCCGCTCCAGCCGGCCCAGGTGCAGCCCCACGTCCGTCCGCGGCGGGGTGCCGGCCGTCGGCCGGGCGACGCTCAGCAGGTGCCGGACCACCCCGCCGGCCAGTTCGGCCGCCGCCCGGATGCCCACCGCCGCCTCCCGCCGGGGGTCATCGGGCAGCTCCTCCATGAGCAGCTCGGCGTACCCCTGGATGACGGCCAGCAGGTTGTTCAGGTCGTGGGCGGTGCCGGCCAGCGCCCGGCCGAGGGTGACGAACCGCTCGGCCGTCGGGTCGATGTCCGGCGGCGGCGAGGCGGCCGGGCGGGCGGCCGGCCAGCCGAAGTCGCGGGGCGTCTCGGCCGACGACGGCGGCACCTCAGCCGGCTTGTCCGGCCCCCACAGCACCGCCTCCACCCGGCGGAGCCGCTCCTCGTGGTCGGTGTGGGAGGCGGCCCAGTTGGCGTCCAGTTCGGCGGTGGTCATCGGCGGCGGTCCTGCGGCCGGCCCCGGCATCCGTGGGGGGGTTGCGGCTGGCGAGCGAGTCGTCCTCTCCCGGTCGGCGTCAGTATGGGTTTTTTCCGACTTGAGTGAAACCGGGCGGCCCGACAAGTTCGACGGATTATACCAGTGGATAGACGGGTGATACGGGTTTCAGCGTCCGGGCAGGGCGGGGGACGGGGTCGGGTTGGGGGAGTTCTTCCGGCCGAACGCCCACCACAGCCAGCCGACGCCGAGCAGCAGCGACAGCCCGGCGGCGGTCGACAGCACCCGCCCGGCGATCGGGTTGGCCAGCCCGCCGGCCACCTTCTCCAGCCGCTCGCCGGTGCGGAAAGTGAACACGTTCTTCTGCCCGTCCTGGGTGAACTGGACGAACTTACCCGTCGCGTCGTTGAGTGCCGACCCGGCCGCCCAGAGGACGTGTTCCGGGGTGTGCGGCAGCTTGTCCGGGTCCACCAACAGCTCGCGGACGGGGTACTGGGCGAGGGGCTTGCCGGCGGCGAAGAAGGTGAGGGCGGGGGCGTCGAGCTGGTCGCCCACGTCGCCGGGCGGGAGCCGCCGGCCCATCATCGGGAAGCTCTGCGTCCGCCAGGCGGTGCCCTCCAGCCGCACCAGGTGGACGCCGTCGGTTGACGGGAAGACGTTGTCGATGGGGGCGTAGCCGGTCAGCGTCCAGGCGGCCGCGCCGCCATCCCGGGGGTACAGGCCGGTGGCCGGGTACTTGGCCCGCAGCTCGGCGAACTGGCGGCGGGCGCTGGGCGACGACACGGCGTCTTCCTTCGCCGCGTCGCCGAGCTGGACGAACACCCAGCGGTCGCCCACCGGCTTCATCCAGCCGAGCGGTTCGGGGAAGACGGCGGCACGGGCGGCGGGGGCGAGCAGGAGCAGGGCGAGGAGCGTGCGCATGGGGCCATCTTAGGCGAGCGGCCAGCGTAAGCTGGTCCGACCTGGGGCGGGACGTGA
>JAYVUZ010000211.1:0-19803 GCA_043787415.1 Fimbriiglobus sp.
GTCTTCGAGGCCCACCGCCGGGCACGTTCGCACGCACGGTGGGCCTCGAAGACTCGGCACCACCCTACGAAAGCTGGTCAATCGCCAATGAGCTTGGGATCGATCTTTTCCATTAACTTAGCCTCAGTGTACCCGAAGCTCATGAACTTCTTGCCGTCGTGCGTCACCACGGCCTTGTACGGCAGCAGCACCCCGTCCGTCTTGCGGTAGTCGGCGAAGGTGGTGGTCTCCGTCACCTCCTTGAAATCCTTCGGGGAGGTGCCCGGGGCCAGGCCCTTCCGCTCGGTGCGGAGCAGCAGCCCGGTGTCTTTGGCGAAGAACAGCCGGGTGTCCTTGAAGTCCTTGCCCTTGACCAGCACTACGGCCGTCGGCTTGCCGTCCACGTCGGCGTCCTTCTCGGCCGCCAGGGTGTACCGGGCCGCGTCCAGCAGCGGCACCAGTTGCATGACTTCCATCAGCCGCAGGGCCATGCCCATCTCGGCCTTCACCCGGTCGTCGATCTCCTGCGGCGAGCCGTTCACCGTGTGCTTGAGCTTGGCCCCGTTGACCGCCTGCTCGACCACCATCTTGCTGCCGGCTATGTCGGCCGACAGCGTCAGCTTGTACTTGCCCGGCACCTCGTAGGCCATGTCGCCGGTGAAGTCGATGTCGCTGCCCAGGTTGGCGAGCTGACCCTTGATCTTGCCGGTGCCGGCCTTCAGCTTGCCCAGCAACTCGGCCCCGCCGGCGGCGTCGATGGCCTTCTGGACGACCGGCTTGGCCGCGGCGGCGGGGTCCGGGGCTTGGGCGGGGGCGGCCAACAGCACGGCGGCGAGTACAAGCATGGGTCAACTCCGGGTGGACTCGTCTTACTAGGATACGGACGCCACGCCGCCGGGGGGAACGGATGACGCGCTTCCAGGTCCGCACCAGCCGCCGCAACGAGTTCGTCGAGGTGACGGCCGAGGTGCGGCGGGCCGTCACCGCCAGCGGCTTGCTGTCCGGCTTCTGTGTGGTCTACGTGCCACACACCACGGCCGCCGTGACGGTGCAGGAGAACGCCGACCCGGACGTGGTTCACGACCTGCTGCTCTGGCTGAACGAGCACATTCCGCAGCGGGTGCCGGGGTTTCGCCACGTCGAGGGGAACAGCGACAGTCACTTAAAGGCCGCGTTGGTCGGCCCGAGCGTGACGCTGGTGGTGGACGGCGGCCGGCCGGTGTTTGGCACCTGGCAGGGGGTGTACCTGTGCGAGTTCGACGGCCCCCGCACCCGGGACGTGGTGGTGCAGGTGGTGGGCACCTGATCCCGTCGGTTTCTCCGACACGTTTCCGCCCGCTCGCGGGCCGCCCGAATCCTGCGGCTTGACAATTGCTCGGTCGGCCGGCTATCGTGCGAGCAGTTGTCACCCGCACGTGATGATTCGGCCCCGGCAGGATTCCCATGCAGCTCATCGCCCCTGACGTGCTGGCGGCCGGCCGCGGGCTGTCGATCGGCGCCTGCTGCTTCCTGCTGCTGGCCGGCGGCTGTCTGTGGGCGCTCGGCTGGCGGTGGCACCGCTTCTGGATCGTGTTCTCCATCACGCTCGGGGCCGGGCTGGCCGGCCTCAGTGCGGGCCAGCCGGGCGGCGGGCAGGTGCTGGTGGTGGGCGTGCTGCTGGCCGTCACCGCCGGCATGTTGGCCCTGGAACTCGCTCGCATCCTGGCCTTCCTGACCGGCGGGGTCGCGGCCTGGGCCGGCGCGCAAGCGGTGTTGCCGCAGGCCCAGGAGCTGTGGGCGGTGTTCCTGTCCGGCGGCCTTCTGGGCGTGGTACTACACCAGCTCTGGACCATGCTCACGACCAGTTTGGTCGGCGTCCTCATCACCTGGCACACCGGCCTACTGTTGGCCGACACCTACCTGAAGACCGACGCCGTGACGCTGGCCGGCAAGCACGCCGTCGCCCTGAACGGTGGTGTGGTCGCGGCGACACTGCTCGGGGTGCTGGTGCAGAGCCGGCTGGCACCCAAAGCTGCCGCTGCCGACGACGCCAAACCGTTCGTCAAAGGGAAGAACTCGACCGCGGCCGACCTCGACGACGACCACCACAAGTAAGACGGCGTGAGCGACACTCCGGTTCGTAGCCCGCCGCGCGAGTGAGGGCACACCTCGCTCGCGCGGCGGGCTACGAACCGATCCGTGCTTCCAGCCGGGCCACCCGCTCCTTGAGCATCGCCAATTCGGCTAGCACGTCTTCCAGCTTGCCGCCAGCTCGCGGCGTCGGCTCCGGATCGGCCGCCGCCCCGCCGTCGTACTTCGCCTTCTCCCGCTCCAGCTCGTCGGCCGGGTAGAAGCCGTGGGTGACGACGGTTCCGCGGCGGTTCCGTTCGCTGAGGTACACCACCAGTTTGCGGTCGGCCAGCGGGCCGAGCAGCCCCCGCAGCTCGTCCACCCCGGCGATGTCGTCCATTCGGCTGGCCCGGCCGCGGAGGTCGCCTTCGGTCTGCGAGCCGCGGAGCAGCAGCTCGGCCAAGATCGCGAGCTCGACTTTCGTCACCCGCCATTGCTCGTACAGCAGGTGGCGGAAGCGGTCGGCCCGGCCGCCGGTCATCCGCATGGACAGCCCGAGCTTGCCGAGCTGGTCGAGCGTCGCCTCGACTTCGTCCTCGTCGTAGTCGGCCACCGGGTCGCGGTTCGACTTCTGGCCGCACCCGACGCGGATGCCGTTGAGCGTCATCGGGTAGGTGTCGGCCGTGTTACTCGTCTTCTGTTTTTCGATGAGCACGCCCAGCACCCGCCGCTGGGGCGGGGTTAGGGCGGGCCAGGCGTCGTCAGGCATGGGAAGCTTCCGGTGGTGTTCTGGGATCGTAGCCCGAAGCGCTAGCCAGGGGTATCCTTCCTCGCTAGCGCTTCGGGCTACGAACCGAAAGCTGCCGCCCGACCTCGCGGAGGAAGCCCCAGGCGAACCCCAAGTGGATGCCGGCGAACACCCCCGGCACCCGCGCCGCCACCAGCGGCGGCTGCCGCCGGCCGAGGTACGCCGCCCCGCCCAGCATGACGGCGGCGTACAGCCCGACGCTGGCCGCGTACAGCCAGCCGACCAGCGGCAGGGTTGCCGCCAGCACGGCTCCGGCCACCAGCCACACCGCCCACAGAGGTGGCACCACCGCCGGCAGGGTGAGCGACCGTGGGTGCTTGGCCGCCAGCCGGGCACGCCCGCCGCCGTACCGCCCGAGCTGCAGGAACAGCGAGGCCCAGCCCCGCCGCGGCTCGTACACCACGGCCAGCGTCGGGCAGAAGTAGCAACTCAGCCCGGCAGCGTGGACCCGGGTGTTGAACTCCACGTCCTCGCAGGCGTCGAACCGCTCGTCGAACAGCCCGACCCGGTGGAACACGCCCCGCCGGTAGGCCACCGCCGTGCTCTGCGGCTCCACCCACTTCGGCTGGTCGCTGTAGATGTCCGACCCCGGGTTGTGGCCGAGGCGGCTGCTGCGGGCCAGGCTCACGGCCGCCTGGAACGGCGTCGGGTCGGGCACGTCCAGCGGCTGCGGCCGGCCGAGGCTGTCGGCCTTGCTGCGGTCGAAGGCGGCGGCCACGTGCCGCAGGTACTGGCGGTCGGGGACGTGACAGTGGCCGTCCACCACCACCGCTACCTCGCCGCTCATGTGCCGGGCGGCCAGGTTCCGCCCGGCGGACGCCAGCCGGGCCGGGTTGAAGACGAGCTTCAAGTTGGGGAACTCGCGCTGCAGTTCCCGCACCCGGGGCACGGTGTCGTCGTCGGACAGCCCGTCGGCGACGATCACCTCGAACTGGGCCGGCGGGAAGTCCTGCGTGAGCAGGCTGCGGAGGGTGCGATCAATCGACCGGCCCTCGTTGCGGACCGGCACCAGCACGCTGACGGTCGGCATCCATGCCTCCCGGAGGTTGTCGGGCACGCCTGGCGTGCCCTACTCGTCTCCCGCCGGCTTACGCGGCGGCCGGTGATACACTTTCTTCAACCCCATGACTTTCAGCAGCGTGCAGGCCAGCACGGCGGCTTCCATCCGCAGGCCGCTCCGCAGCAGGTAGAAGCGGTCGTAGGCCACCTTGTTCTTGACGCTCCGCACGCACGAGTCCGGCGGCAGGTGCACCTGGGCGAACCCGGTGATGCCCGGCTTGACGGCGTGCCGGCGGTCGTAGCCGGGCACCAGCTTCCGCAGGTTGTCGCAGATCTCCGGCCGCTCCGGCCGCGGGCCGATCAGGCTCATCTCGCCGCGGAGGACGTTCAGCAGCTGCGGCAACTCGTCCAGGTGCAGCCGGCGGAGCCATGCCCCGACGGGGGTGATGCGGGGGTCGCCGGGGATGCTCCACCGCGGGCCGGTCAGGCTCTCGCACTCGTGGCTCATGGTCCGCAGCTTGAGGATGACGAACCGCCGGCCGTCCTTGCCGACCCGCGTCTGGCGGTAGACGGCCGGGCCGCGGCTGGTCGCCCGCACCAGTGCCATTGCCAGCAGCACGACCGGGCCGGTCAGCACCAGCAGCACGGCGGCGATGGGGTAGTCGGCCAGCGGCTTGAGCCGGGCCAGCCGGCGGGAACGGGCCGGCGGCGGCGGCACCACCGGGGAAAAGGCCGAGGTCGCACGGCGGGGCACGGCGATCCTCGCCGACGGCCGCGGGGCACGGGTTACGGGCACGGTATTCATCGGTCGGTCGGTCCTCGACAACATCGGTGGGCGATGCCCCGGCATCAGTTCCCGGTCAGGGCGGTGGCCGACTGGGCGAACACGCTCGCCACCAGCGACTTGACGGCCTGTGAGTCTTCTGCCGGCGACGCCGATTCTACCGAGTCGGATGCGGTGATGACGTAAATTTTCGCCAGTTCCGCAACCGTCAGGTAGGCGAACCGCGGCCGGTCCGGCGCCTCCCAGGCTTTCCCCACGCTCCAGCCCCACCGCACCCGCTGCCGGTCGGTCCGGGTCTGCGTCGTCTTCTCGAACTCGGCGACGTAATAACTCGCCGTGCCGCCGCCGGGAAGGTCGATCGTCTGCCGGCTGGTCTCCCGCACCGTCTTGTAGCCGCTGGACGGGTAGCACACGTCCGGGCAGTGGGTGGCCACCGCCCCCGGCGGCCCGGTGATGACCGTCACCACGCACCCGGCCGGTTTGGTGGCCGACGTGTACCGCTTGCTGGTGGCGGTGCTCTTCTCCTTCACCGGCAGGTCGTTGGGCACCTCCTCACAAGTGAAGTCGCCCAGCGCCAGGGTCCAGGCGTGGAGCTTGGCGCTCTGCGGGGGCGGGCCGTCGGTGGGGGCCCAGCGGCGGGTGCTGGTGCCGTGGGCGACGGCCCCGCCGACGATCAGCAGGCCACACAACAGGAACGCGGGTCGGGTCATCAGCAGAGCGCCTCGTGTGTGGTGGCCCCCAGGTAGACGATGCCGACGTGCGGCACCTCCATGACGGCCAGTCGGTCAACGGCCCGCCGCAGCAGCGGGAGGCGGGTGTCGCGGTAGGAGCCGCACAGCAGCACGGCGTCGGCCCGGCGGGCGACCTCCACCCCCTCGGCCGCAGCCAGCAGGGCGTGGCCGTGCAGCACCACGCAGTCGAACGGCTGGCCGAGGTTCGACAGCAGTTTGGCCAGCCGGTCGCCGACGGCGGCGGCCCGGGCCTCCTCGCTGAATGTCCCGGCCGGGATGAAGTGCAACCCGTTGGCCATGACGATCATCGCCCGGCGGTGGTCGCACCGGCCGAGCAGGAGGTCGCACACCCCGTCCTGGTTGGGCACTGCGGCGTGGTGGTGCAGCACCGGCGTCCGCAGGTCGAAGTCCACCAGCAGGGTCTTGAAGCCGGCCAGGGCGAGCGAGTTGGCCAGCCCGAAGGCGGCGACGGCTTTGCCCTCGTCACCCAGCGGGCTGGTGACGCACAAGGTCGTCGCCCCGCGGGCCAGGTATGCCTGCGTCACCCGGCTGCGGAGCTTGTCCATCGCCTCGGCGGCCGCGGCCCGGCTGACCTCGTTGTTGGCCACCACTGCCGGAATCACCCCGACCACCGGGGCCGGACTGGCGGCGGTCAGTTCGGCCAGCGAGCAGACCTTCTTGGCCCGCGACTCGACGGCCACCGCCCCGGCCCCGACCAGGGCGAACCCCAGCAGGCCAGCGGCGACGGTGGCCAGGAGCTGCTTCTTGCCGTCCTTGAGCGACGGGTTGGAGGCCGGTTGCCGCTCCCACACCCGGGCCGGCGAGGTCTGCTCGAACCGCAGCCGCTCGGCCTGCAGGGCGACGGTGGCGTACAGCCCGTCCAGCGTCCGGATGTCGGTGGCCTGCGGGTCGGCCACCGGCTGCCTGGTGCCCGCCGCCTGCACCACCTCCGGCGGCAGGCTGTCGGCGAACTGCCGGCCGGCCACCTCGATCTCGGCCGGCAGCTCCTTGAGTTTGGCGGTGAGCTGGTCGAACCGCTGCCGCACCCGTTTCCGCAGGGCGGTGATGCCCTCGACCTCCTTCTTGCCCCGGCCGAGCAGGAAGTCGGTCTTGTCCCTGAGCAGCTTGTCGGCCTCGGCGTCGGCCTCGGCGGCCTTCGCCTTCTTGGCCTGCACAGCCGGCGAGGCGTCCCCGTTCTCGTGGATGCGGCGGTGGTGCTGGTACAGCCGGCGGAGGGCGTCGGCCTCGGCCCGCTTGCCTTTCACCTCCGGGTCGTTGTCCAGCACCGCTTGCAGGTCGGGCGTCAGCGGGGCGTTGTGCAACTTCTCGATCCGCTCGGCCAGGTCGTCGTCTTGGGCCTTCAACTCGGCGAGGTCGCCGGGGAGCCGCTCCAGTTCGGCCCGCAGCTTGATGAACTTGTCCCGCTCGTAGGGGGCCAGGGCGTGCCGGACGGCCGGCGAGTCGGGAGTCGCCTTTGGTAACGGGGAGACGCCGCCGACGCGGATCACGGCCATATCCACCGCGGTGCCGGTCGGGCTGGTCGGCCCGAGCCGCAGGGTGAGCAGCTTGTCCAGCTCCACCTTCCAGCCGTCCACCTTCATCTTGAGCGCCTGCCGCCGTTTGATGTCGTCCTCGACGCACTCCCGCAGGTACGCCGCCGTCACCGCGGACACGATCTTCCGCACGTCGTCCGGCCGGTCGCCCTCCAGCGAGATTTTCACCAGCTCGGAGCCGGTCGATTCGACCTCCAGCTTCTCTTCCAGGTACTTCACTTGGTCGCGCTGCTCGGCCAGGGTCGGCAGCTTGCTGATGCCGAAGGTCGGGTCGCTCAGGGCCGAGTTCAGCACGAACACGCTGCGGATGAGCGACTTCTGGGTCTTCACATAGGTGTCGAAGGCGGTCACGCCGCTGCGGCCGGGGTCGCCCCCGGCGATGGCGAACGGGTTCGACTCGATCTGGAGCAGGGCGTACGAGCCGTACTTGCCGGGCAGCAGTGACCAAGCCGCGTAGGCGGCCGGCGCCCCGACCAGTGCCCCGCAGAACAGGATGAGCAGCCAGTGCAGCCGCAGGTACGTCAGCACCGCCACCCCGGGGTTCGGCTGGGGCTGCGGGCCGGGCTTGCGGGCGGCCGCCGGCTTGGGCGGGGCGGCGGCCGGCGGGGCGAGGGTGGTCATGGGTGCCCGCATCCGTTCAGGCAGGGGGTTGAAGGGGGGACCGGGTCACGCGAAGCTCGGCCGCAGCGGGGCGTAGGCGGTGGTCGGCTCCGGCGCCCGCTCGACCAGCCGGCCCAGGCACCAGAGCTGCGCGCCCAGCAGGGCCAGCCCGGTCGGCATCATCAGCCAGCCGTGCAGGTCGTGCAGGAAGTGGAGCGTGTCCTTGTCGTCGGTGAGCGTGTGGGCCACCCCGGTGGCGGTGATCCGCAGCACGTTTGTCAGCACGGCGATGGGGACGACGCCCAGCACCACCAGCAGGTTCTCGAACTTGGTCCGGCCCAATGTCAGCACCGCCCCGGCGGCGAAGGCGCTGAATGTCATGAGCATCTTCAGCCCGCTGCAGGCGTCCACCACCCCGAGCCGCACCTCGTCGATGAGGATGACGTGTCCCTCGGCCACGGCCGGCAGGCCGAGCGTCTGGAGCAGGTAGGTGCTGCCGGCGGTGGCCACCTCCTTCAGCGGCCCGCCGACGTTCCGCTCCAACTCGTATGGCAGCGGCACCATGAAGACGAGGAAGACGACGGCCGGGGCACACGCCCGCAGGAAGGCCCAGCCGCCGACGGCCACGGTCAGCACGGCCAGCGACAGGATGAGGGCCAGGCAGTCGAGCTGGTGGAACATCAGGCCGCCGGCCACCCACCGCAGCGCCAGCACCGGCAGCAACAGCCCGGCGGCCAGCAGCGGCAGTGGCCGGCTCGCGGTCAGCTTGCCTGCACTATGTGCGGTCCAAAGCAGGTAGCCGCTGAACGCCGGCACCAGGAACCCGTGGCTGTACTGCGGGTCGCCGACCCACTTCTCGTACATGAACGCCAGGGTCGGGACGAACGCCCAGCCGCAGGCGGCGACGCCGGCGACGAGCGGGACCAGGGCGATGCGGGGCAGGGGGTTCGACATCCGTGTCCGTGCGGCGGGGTCGGGGGCGACGGTCCATGTCGCGTAACGACTGAGATTCTGGCCCACCCCGGGCAGAGAGTGCAACCCCAAAACGATTCACCACGGAGACGCGGAGGACTATTACGCCGCCGCCATAACGAGTGCCCCGTTCTGCCCGCCGAACCCGAAGCTGGTGGACAAGCCGCAGCGGATGCGGGCGTCCCGGGCGGTGTTCGGCGTGTAGTCCAGGTCACAGGCCGGGTCCGGGGCGTGCAAGTTGATCGTCGGTGGCACCGCCTGCCCTTTCAGTGTCAGGGCCAGAGCGGCCGCCTCAATGGCCCCGGCCGCCCCGATGCTGTGGCCGATCATCGACTTTACGCTGGACAGTGTGAGCTTGCGGGCGTGCGACCCGAACACCCGCTTCACTGCCACCGTTTCCATCGCGTCGTTCAGCTTGGTGCTGGTGCCGTGGGCGTTGATGTAGCCCACGTCCGTGGGGTCGGTCCGGGCCTCGGCCAGGGCCAGCTTGATGGCCCGGGCGCCGCCCTTGCCCTCCGGGTCCGGCTTGGTCACGCTGTACGCGTCGAAGGTGCTGCCGAACCCCGTCACCTCGGCGTAAATGTCCGCCCCGCGGGCCTTCGCGGCGTCGTACTCCTCCAGCACCAGCACCGCGGCCCCTTCGCTGATCACGAACCCGTCCCGCTCGCGGTCGAACGGCCGGCTCAACTCGGACGGGTCGCGGTCGGCCCGGGACAGGGTGCCGAGGGCGGTGTACGCCAGTAGCAGTAGCGGGTCGATGCGGCTGTCGGCGCCGCCGGCCAGGCAGACATCGACCTCGCCGCGGGCGATCATCCGGAACCCCTCGCCGACGGCTTGCGTGCCGGCCACGCACGCCGTCACGATGGTGTTGTTCGGCCCCTGGCAGCCGAACGCCATGCTGATGTGGGCGGCCAGCATGTTCGGCAGGTGCTTGAGCAGCCAGAGCGGGAACAGCGGGCTGCCGCCGTCGGCGGCCGGCATCCGGGTGGGGTCGAACGACCCGTCCTCGCCGACCGCCCGGGCGAGCATCGGGGCGAGTTCACCCAGGTCGATGGGCACCACCCCGCCGCCCATGACCACGCCGACCCGCTCGGGGTCGCCGGCCGGCAGGGTCAGGCCGCTGTCGCGGACCGCCAGCCCGGCGGCGGCCAGGCCGAACTTGGCCGCCCGGCCCATCGTTTTGAGCTGCTTGCGGCACGCCGGCGGCACGAAGTCGCACGGGTCGAAGTCGTCCGGGATCTCGCCGGCCACCCGCACCGGGTGTTTGCTGGCGTCGAACGACCGGATCGGCCCGACGCCGGACCGCCCGGCCAGACAGGCGTCCCAGAACGCTCGCCGGCCGACCCCGTTCGGGGCCACCACACCCACACCTGTAATGACCACCCGTCGCATGTGGCACTCGCTGAATCCCGGTCGGGAATCGCCCTGTCGGGCAAAACTTCTCTCAAATTGCAAGTACGGGGCCGAACCTGCCCCGACTCGCTCATGCCGCCCAATTTACCCGTACGAGCTACCTTAACCGCGTTCCGGAGCGGACTTGCCTCAAACTGCTCGATCGAAATTTGCTTCCCGCTGGTGTTGGCGGTCCGGTCGGCGTGATCGGCAGAAACTCACCCGGAGAGCGGCGGCAAATGCTGTCGGCCGCCGGCGAATGAAACAAGTGTGGCCGGTGTCGGCGGAAGGGTTTTGCGGAAGCCGGGGTTCGGACTTATAATTCGGCAGTCACCGGCGGATCGTCGCCGGCAGAGGGATACATCGCATGACCGCGGGCGCGTGTCGGATCGCCGGGATGTTGGCCGGGCTGCTCGCCCTGACCGGGGCGGCCGTCGCCGCCGAGGGTCTGGTGGTGAGTGTGCCCAGCCCGCTCACCGCGGAGGCCGTCGCCCGCATCAAGGGTCGGTTGCAAGCGGCCAAAGAACGGCCTGACCGCCGGCCGGACGTGGTCGTGTTCGACTTCAACCCGCTGGACAAGGACGCGGCGTCGGCCGACTACGGCACCTGTGGCGACCTGGCCGAATTCATCGCTACGCAGCACGATCTGTCCACCGTGGCCTATGTCCACGCCAAGACGACCGGCCACCTGGCGCTGCCGGTGCTGGCCTGCAAACAGTTGGTGTGCGGGCCGCAGGCCGCCCTGGGCGAAGTGGTCGCGGCGGGCGACGCACCCCTCACCGGGTACAAGGCCAACGCCTACCTGGAGATCGTCGGCAAGGTCCGGCCGTCGCACCTGGCGGTGGCCCGCAAGCTGTTCGACAAGGACGTGTCGCTCCGTAAGGGCAAGAAGGCCGGGGCCGACTGGTACGTAGACGCCCGCGACCGGCCCAAGTTCGCCGACCAGGGGGTCGAACTGACCGACAACGCCCAACTGTCCGATGTGCCGGACGGCCGGGTGGGGATGCTCAACCTGCGGGCGCTCAAGGATACCGGGCTGAGTAACCAAACGGTGGACGGCAAGCCGGCCCTGCTGGACGCCCTCGGGCTGGCCCCGACGGCCCTGCGTGACGACCCGCTCGGCGGCCGGGCGGCCCTGCCGTTCCGGCTGACGGTCAGCGGCAAGGTGGACACCGGCCTCCGCGAGTCGGTCGCCCGGCAGGTGCGGGAGATCGTCAAGCAGCAGGGCAACCAGATTTTCCTGTTCCTGGAGTGCGGCGGCGGTGACCTGGCCGCCGCCCGCGAACTGGCCGACGAGCTGCGGCAAATCCAGAACCCGACGGGCGGCGAGGAGGCGGTGCAGGTGATCGCCGTCGTCCTGGACCGCGCCCCGGACACGGCCGCCGTCATCGCCCTCGGCTGTTCGGAAATCGTACTGAGCAAGCGGATGGATGTGCCCAACGGGGGCGAGGCGGTGTTCGGCGATTTCGAGGCCATCCTCAAGCAGCCGGGGCAGAACCCGCAGTTCCTGGCCGCCAGCCTGAAGGAACTGGCCGAGAGCCAGGGCTACCCGCCGCTGCTGGCCGAGGGCATGGTCAACCGCGACCTGGAGATCGTGCGGGCGCACCCCAAGGCCAACCGCTCGGCCCGCAGGCTCATGACCCGGGCCGACTACGAGGCCGAGAAGGACAAGCTGGTGCTGGACGTGGAGGTGAAGCCGAAGGGGCAGTATTTCAAGCTGACGGCCACCCAGGCGGTGGACCTCGGGCTGGCCCGGACGCTGGTGGACACCCGCGACCCGGACGCCGTGTTCGCCAAGTTCGGCACCGACCCGGCCAAGGTGCGGTCGGCTACCCCGGCCTGGCTGGATCGCTTCGGCAACTACCTCCGCCTGCCGGCCATCACCTTCCTGCTGGTGGTGGTCGGGTTCACCGGCCTGCTGCTGGAGCTGAAGGTGCCGGGGGTGACGGTGCCGGGCATCGTGGCCGCCCTGTGCTTCGGGCTGGTGTTCTGGGCGCACGCCTTCAGCGGCCAGGTGGCGGTGCTGGCCGGCTTCCTGTTCCTGCTCGGGGTGGTGCTCGTCCTCATCGAAGTGTTCCTGCTGCCCGGGTTCGGGGCGGCGGGCGTCACCGGCATCGTGTGTATGCTAGGGGCGCTGGCCATCCTGACCGTCGGCGGGGCGAACGGCCTGCCGTCCACCACGGACGGCTGGCTGACGATCGGCGGCCGGGCCGCCCAGTACCTCCTCGCAATGGTCGGCAGTGTGGTTGTGGCGTTCACACTCGCCCGGTTCCTTCCCAGCATCCCCTACGCCAACCGGCTGGTGCTGCCGCCGCCGGCCGACCGGGCGACCGACTCCGAACCGGACCTGCCCGGGGTCGCCGCCGCGGCGGCCCTACTCGGGGCGGTCGGTACCAGCGTCACCATCCTGCGGCCGGCCGGGACCGTCCAGTTCGGCGACGGGTATGTGGACGTGGTGACGGAGGGTGGGTTCATCCCCGCCGGCGCCCGCGTGCAGGTGGTCGAGGTGGAAGGGACGCGGATCGTAGTCAAAGAGGTTTAACGGCCCATGGACGGCTACCTGATTCTCGCCGCCGGGCTGGTCGGCGTGGGGCTGCTGCTAATGGCCACCGAGTTCTTCTTGCCCACCGGCGGGGTGATGCTCGTCAGCGGGGTGGTGGCCTGGGCGGCGGCCGTTGGCGCAGTGCTGCTGTACGGCTCGGCCACCGAAGCGTCGGTGGCCGTCATCGCCCTGGCTCTGGGGCTGCCGGTCTGCGGGGCGGTGGGCGGCTGGGTGTGGAAGCGGTCGGCCCTGCGACTGGGCCTGCGGCCGAACGGGGAGACGGCCCGCGACGCGGCCGACAGGGACGAGCTGGCGGCCCTGAAGGGGCGGTACGGCACCACCGCCACCACCATGCGGCCGAGCGGGGCGGTTGTCATCGACGGCCGGCGGGTGGACGCCATGACCGAGGGGCTGATGCTCGACGCCGGGGTGCCGGTGAAGTGCGTCGCCGTGCGGGCCGGGCGGGTCATCGTCCGCCGGACCGACGCCGCCCCGAGCCTGACCGACCTGACCTTCGACGACCCGGCCTGAGCCGGCGTCCGTACAACACTCACACCCCCCACCGAGGACCGACCCCCGTGAACTGGCCCCACACGCTCGCCCTGTTCGCGCAGGCCGGCAAGGTTGCTGACCCGAACAAGCCGTTCCAGGCGGAGAACGCGATCCTGATTGTGGTGGCCGCCGTCGCCGGGCTGGCCCTGCTCATCTTCCTGTTCGTGTTCTTCGGCTTCATCCGGCTGTACGTCCAGGCGTTGTTCAGCGGGGCGGACATCTCCATCTTCAACCTGTTCGGCATGAAAATCCGAAAGGTCAATTACGACATGATCGTGAATCAAAAGATTGCGCTGGTGCAGTCGGACATCAAGGTGTCCACCGGCGACCTGGAGAGCCACTTCCTGGCCCGTGGCAACGTGCCCCGGACGACTGCGGCGGTGATCGCCGCCCACAAGGCCGGGCTGGATTTGCCATGGAAGCGGGCCGCTGCCATCGACCTGGCCGGCCGCGACGTGCTGGAAGCCGTTCGCACGAGCGTCAACCCGAAGGTCATCGACTGCCCGAACCCGGCCCAGGGCAAGCAATACCTCGACGCCGTGTGCAAGAACGGCATCCAGTTGCTGGCCAAGGCGCGGGTGACGGTGCGGACCAAGCTCGACCGCCTGGTGGGCGGGGCGACGGAAGAAACCATCATCGCCCGGGTGGGCGAGGGTATCGTCAAGGCGATCGGCTCGGCACACGACCACCGGGAAGTGCTAGCCAACCCCGGTCTGATTTCGCAGACCGTGCTGCACTCGGGCCTTGACGCTCAGACGGCTTTCGAGATCGTGTCCATCGACATCGCCAACCTGGAGCCGGGGGAGAACGTCGGGGCCAAGCTGGCGGCCGACCAGGCGGCGTCCGACCTGCGTGTGGCCCAGGCCGACGCCGAGAAGCGGCGGTCGCTGGCCGTGGCCCTGGAGCAGGAGATGCAGGCCGGCATCCAGGAGAACCGGGCCAAGGTGGTGCTGGCCGAGGCCGAGATTCCCAAGGCCATCGCCGAGGCGTTCCGCACCGGCCGGCTGGGGGTGATGGAGTATTACCAGATGTTGAACATGCAGGCCGACACCGGGATGCGGAAGAACATCTCGGGCATGGCCGGCGGCGGGGACAACGGCCCCAGCCGGTCGGGGTGAGGTGTGTTGACCCGCAAAGTCCGGCGGCGACCACCGCCGGGCTTTGGCCCAACAGGAGCATCCCGTGCCCCCCGGCTTGATTGTTCTCGTCATTGTCGTTGGGATCTCCCTGCTGATCACGGTGGCGTCCAACTGGCTTCGTAGCCAGCAGCGGAAGGCTGAGGCCAACGCCGCCGACAAGCGGGCACGCGGTCGCACCGCCAGCGGCGAGCGGCCGGCCAGCCAGGCCGGGGCCGGCGACATCGACCGCTTTCTGGAAGAGATCAACAAGCTCCGCCAGAAGCCGGCGGGGGCCGAGCCGGCCGGCCGGAAGCCGCGGAAGGCCGAGCCGGTGCGGCAGGCCAAACCCGCTCCGGCGGGCCGGCGGGGCGACCCAATTGCCCCGCCGGTGTCGGTGTCACGGCTAGACGACTTGCCGGTGGCCCCAGTGGTCACCCGGCCGGCAGCGCCGGCCGGGGCGAGCCGCCCCCCCGTCATGAAGCCGGCTCAGGCCGCGGCCCCGCCGACCGCGTTCGCCCGGCAGTTTACCAGCCTGCTCACCGACCCGAAGTCGCTGCCGATGATGGTGCTGCTGCAAGAGGTGCTCGGGCCGCCTAAGTGCAAGCAGCGGTCATCCGGCGGCGAGAGCTGCTAACGCCTCGCCCTTGAGCTGGTAGACCGTCCACCCGCCCGCCGGCCCGGCTCCGAGCCGCTTGTAGAAGCCGATGGCCGGCTCGTTCCAGTCGAGTACGCTCCACTCCATCCGCCCGCAGCCGCGCTCGACTGCCCGCGTGGCCAGCGCCTCCAAAAGGTCGCGGCCGTGCCCCGCCCCCCGAGCCTCGGGCCGCACGAACAGGTCTTCCAGGTACAGCTTCGGGCAGACGCCGAACGTTGAGTACGAGTAGAAAAACAGGGCGAAGCCGACCGGCCCGGCGTCGCCTTCAGCAATCAAGCATTTGCAGTACGGTCGGTCGCCGAACAGGTGTTCGGCCAGCCGTGCCTCGTTCGGCTGCACTTGGTCGCCCAGCTTCTCGTACCCGGCCAGCTCGCGGATCAGGCTGGCGATGAGCGGCACGTCGGTCGGCACGGCGGGGCGGATCACTTGGGGACTTCCGTTCGGCTGGTCAGGTAGGCCAGCAAGTCTGCGGCTTCTTGCGGGATCAGGTCGGCCAGCAGCCCGGCCGGCATGAGTGAGTCGCGGGCCGGGGACAGCTTCTCCACGTCGGCGGCCGGCACCGACACCACCTTGTTCTGGGCGTCCCGCAGGGTGACGCCGGTGGCGTCCCGCTTGACCAGCAGGCCGGTGAGCGCCTGGCCGTCGGCCGTCCGGAGGGTGTACGACTGGTAAGCCGGCTCGACCACCTTTGACGGCTCCAGCAGGCTTTCCAGGATGTGGTCGCGGGTGCGTTGCTTGCCGATGCCGGACAGGTCGGGGCCGACCTGTTGGCCCTTGCCGTCGATCTGGTGGCAGGTGTGACAGGTCATCCGGTTGACCGACCAGTACACCGCCTTGCCGCGGTCGGCGTCGCCGGTTCGGCTGAGGATGCTCGCCGGCCGTGGGTTGCTGCCGAGCTTCCGCTCGCCGGTCTGCGGCAGGTAGCCGTCGAACAGGTCGCGGACCGGGCCGGGCTTCAGCTTGGTCACGTCAGCCAGAATCTTCGCACGCTCGCCTGGCGAGGTGGTCGGGTCGCCGCACCGCCGGGCCAGATGTTCGGCCTCGGCCACGCTGCCCAAACTCGGCAACAGCAGGTCGGCCGTCGGCCCCATCTTGCCCACCCACTCACGGAGGAGGCTCACCCCCCGTTCGTCCACCAGGTCGCTGCCGAGTTGTGGCATCCGCCCGCTGCCGAACTTGGCCGTCCGGTAGAACACGGTGCTGCGGTGCGGGTCGCCGGGGGCGATCAGCTTGGCGTCCGGGATGTCGAACGTGCCCCGGCCCGGGGCGATGTCGATCACCCCGCGGTCGCCGGTCAGGTCGGCGTCGAGGTGCAGCTGGAAGTTGACCGCCCCGCCGCCGCCGTTTCGGTGGCAGTGCCCGCAGTTGACGTGCAGGTACGACCGTGCCCGGTCGTCCAGCTTGGCCGCCGGGTCGTGGGGGTCGCACAGCCGCTTGGCGTTCTCCGGCTTCCCGTCGGGTTTGCTTAGCAGCCCGAGGCTGACCAACTCGGCGGTGCGGTCGCCGAGTTGGTGTGGGTTGAACGCCAGTGCGACCTGCGCCCAGGGCGTGTGGCAAGAGCCGCACTGTGCCCGGCTGGGAAACGCCCAGGTCCGCTCGTGCTTGCCGCCGTACACCGGGTCGGTGACGGTCAGGGTCTTCTCGGCCCCGTCCTTGGCCACCAGGTCGGCGTCGCTGCCGTCGTCCCGCCAAGCGTAGGTGTACCCCTCCCAGAACAGGCCGTCGAAGTGCAGCACCTGCGTTTCCAGCCGCCGCTTGCTCGTCGGCTCGCCGCGGACCGTCTCCAGCGACAGGGTTTTGACCAGCACGCCGTCGATCGGGAAGTGGTAGCGGAACGGCAGCCAGTCGATGTTGCCGCCGAGCGGCTTCGGCCGGCCGTGGTCCGTCACCGTGGCCGTGCCGGGCAGGGCGACGAAGTGTTCCGCTGTGGCGTGGTCCTGCCACTGCCGGGCGGACGGCTGGAACGGGTACACGCCGGGGGCGACGGCGTGGGCTTTCACGTCGGCGAACAGGCCAGTTTCGCTCAGCGTCTTGGGGAAGCTCGCCGACGCGGCCTTGAGGTCGGCCCGTTCGAGGGCGTTCACCGTCCCGCCATCGTAGTCCACGACGTACAGTTCGCCGGCCGCGTCCTGGCCGAAGGCCACCACCCGCAGCGTCGGCTTGACCAGGTCTTGCAGGCTCACCAGCCGGTCGCCGTCGAGGGTGGCGGCCCACACCCGCCGCGTCATGTAGTCGCCGAACACGTACCTGCCGACCAGCTCCGGGAACTTCGTGCCGCGGTAGACGAACCCGCCCGTCATGCTGGCGGCCTGGGTGTGCGACAGCGCAATCACCGGCGGCGTGATCGGCGACGGCCCGAGCGGCTCCTCGGGGTAAACCGTCTGACTGGCCTCTTTCGCCGCCCAGCCGTGGTTGCTGCCGCGACGGACGTGGTGCACCATCTCCCACAGCTCCCAGCCGACGTCCCCTACCCACAGGTCGCCGGTGGCCCGGTCGAAGCTCATCCGCCAGGCGTTGCGGAAGCCGTAGGCCCATACCTCCGGCCGGGCCGACTTGTCGCCGACCATCAGGCCGACGAACGGGTTGTCCTTCGGCACCGCGTAGTTCCGCCCGGGGTCTTTGCGGTCCACGTCGATGCGGACCACACTGCTCAACAGGTCGGTGATGTCCTGGCCGGTGTGGAATGGGTCGGGCGGGGTGGGGTCAGCGGCGTCGCCGGTGCAGAAATACAGCATCCCGTCCGGGCCGAAGTGCAGGTCGCAGCCGTTGTGGCCGCCCTGCGGGAAGGTGATGACGATCTCTTCGCTGGTTGCGTCCAGCCGGGGCGGTTCGGCGTCCGTCACCGTGAACCGGCTGACGCGGCTGCCGTCCGGCAGGTTCCGCTCGTGGTCGAACGGGCCGGTCTTACCCTTCTTGCCCTTGAGCGAGTAGCAGACGAACACCTGCCGCTTGCCCACGGCGAACTGCGGGTGGAAGACGAACCCGTAGCAGGTCTCGAACTCCTTGGCGTTCGGGTTCTCGCCGATGCGTTTCAGCTCCGTCCGCAGGTCGGCGAACAGTTCCGGCGTGGCGTCCGGGGTGGGGCGGAACGAGACGATCCGGCCGCCCTGCTCGGCGACGAACAGCCGGTCGCTGCCGGGGGCGAACACGCACGCCAGCGGGTTCTTGAGCTTCACCTGCGGGAACGGGTTGACCGTCCGCAGCGGCGGCGGCGGCTCCGGCGAGCCGGTAATTTTCGACGTGGTCCACGGCACCCGTTTGGGCGGGGCCGGCGGGTCGGCCGCCCACAGGGCGGCTACGGTGACGACGACTACGGCTCCGGCCAGCGGCCGGGCGAATGCGACAAGCGACATGTCGGACACCGCCGGAGAGGACTGCGAGTGACCTGAATCAGCATAGTGTAACCGCTCTGGCACACGGTTCGCCAACCTGTTTTCCGCCCGCGTCCGATGCGGCACCCGATTCCGGAGTCTGACCATGTTCCGCCCCCTGGCCGTCGCCCTCGCCCTTGCCCTGCCGGCGGTCGCCGCCCCGCCGCCGGGCGAAACCTTGCGCACGGCCGCCACCGTGCTGGACGAACTGAGCCAGTTGCCGGTGAAGGGCATCCCGGCCGGGCTGCTGGCCGACGCCGAGGCGGTGGCCGTGTTCCCCAACCTGGTGAAGGCCGGGTTCGTCATCGGTGGGCAGGGCGGGCACGGGGTGGCGGTGGTGAAGTCCAAGGACGGCGGCTGGGGCGACGTGCGGTTCCTGCACATCGGCGGGGCAAGCGTCGGCTTCCAGGCCGGGGTGCAGTCGAGCGACGTGGTGCTGGTGTTCAAAAGTCGCCGCGGCCTCGACCGGCTGCTCGACGGCAAGGCCAAGCTGACCCTCGGGGCGGACGCTTCGGTGGCGGCCGGGCCAATCGGCCGGGACGCGGAAGTGGCCACCGACGGTAAGTTGCAGGCGGAGATCGTCAGCTACGGCCGGTCCCGGGGTCTGTTCGCCGGCATTTCCGTGTCCGGGTCGGTGCTGCGGGCCGACAAGCGGGCGGACGAGTCGTTCGACAAGGATGCCGGCCCCGAGACCAAGAAGGCGGCCGACGACCTCAAACTGAAGCTGGCCACGATGGCGAAGCCGGTGCTGGCCCGGCCGTAGGGCACGCTTGCGCGTGCTGTCTTCGCGGCGGACGGCACGCTCAAGCGTGCCTTACTTGCCGTACTCGTCCTTCCACTCCTCGTACCATGCCATCTGGATGGCCTCCAGCACCTTCTCGCTGGAGCCGTCCGGCTGGCCCGCGAACCCCTCCACGTCCAGCACCCATTTGTGCAGGTCGGTGAACCGGACAGTGAGCGGGTCGAGGGTGTCATACCGCTCGAACAGGGCCTCGCCGATCTCGCGGGCGTTCTGCCAGGTAAGGCTCATTTTCCCCTCTCATCAAGCTGGATGGTCACCTGCCGCAGGTTGCCGGCCCGCGGCGGCACGGCTGTCTCGGACGCCCCGACGACCTTGCCGTTGCGGAACGTCACCCGGATCACGGGCGAGTGGTCGCAGTAGGTGAACGACCCGGACACGTCCGGCCCCTGGTCGAGCAGGTCGTGCAAGCTCACCGTGCCGTCGGCGGTGGGGGTCGGCTCCAGGGCCAGCACCGCCTCGCGCACACTCATGCCGATCCGCACCCGGTTGACCGCGCCGGCCGCCCGCGGCTGTGGCCGCCGGCCGTTGACGGCAGCGGCGACGACCAGCCCGCCGACCACCAGCGCGACCATGAGCCAGACGCCCCAGCTACCGGAGGGGAGCCAGCCGCCGCCGATCGTCCGCCGGCCGGCCCGCTCCCGCCGCCAGTCGGTGCGGGCCGACGTGCGGTTGCCGCCGCGGGAGACGATGGCCAGCGACTTCGCGCACCACGGGCAGGTGCCGAGGAACGGGTCGTCGGTGGTGTAGTCGCAGCCGGTACACTTCCGCGGCACGGCAAGCCCTCGGGGCCATAAGTAGCATTCAAGCATACCAAAAGCGGTCGCCTCGCTGTAGGGTGGCGCCGAGTCTTCGAGGCCCACCGTCGGGCGGCTGGCGACGCACGGTGGGCCTCGAAG
>JAYVUZ010000212.1:0-9314 GCA_043787415.1 Fimbriiglobus sp.
CCTGTCCAAGCTCCGGACAGGCAGAAATGCCTGTCCCACCATTCAGAACCCGGGCCGTTCATGCTGCTCGCCCTCCTCGTCGCCGTCGCCGCCCCGCCCGACCCGCAGGCGCTGGCCGACCGCATCGACCGCCACCTGTCGGCGAAGTGGGCCAACGTCGAGCCGGCCCCGCCGGCCGACGACGCCGAGTTCCTCCGCCGTGCGTACCTCGACCTCGTCGGCACCGTCCCCCGGCCGCACGCCGCCCGTGCGTTCCTGGCCGACGCCGACCCGGACAAGCGGGCCAAGCTCATCGACGAGCTGTTGGCCAGCCCGCCGGCGGCCGCTCACGCCGCCCGGGTGTGGCGGGCCGCCATCCTCCCGGAGACGGCCGCCACGGCGGACGCCCGGGTGTTCCAGCCCGGGTTCGAGGCGTGGCTGCGGGACCGCTTCCGGGCCGACACCCGGTACGACGCCCTGGTGCGGGAACTGCTGACGGCGCCGCTGTCCGCCATCCCCCAGCCGGCCCTCCGCAAGCCGGACGCGCCCAACCCGCTGGCCTTCGTGGCCGTCAAGGACGCCAAGCCGGAGAACCTGGCGGCGGCAGCGACGCGGGTGTTCCTAGGCGTGCAGATGGAGTGCGCCCAGTGCCACGACCACCCGTTCGCCAAGTGGACCCGGGACCAGTTCTGGCAGCAGGCGGCGTTCTTCGCCGGCGTCGAGCGGCACGGCGACCGGGCCTTCGCCCCGCTGTCCGAGGCGGCCGGCAAGCGGACGGTGAAGGTGCCGGGCAGCACCCGCAGCGTGTCGGCGGCGTTCCTGGACGAGACCGAGCCGGCCGACGGGGCGAACCTGCGGGACGCCTTCGCCGGCTGGGTGACGGCCCCGGGCAACCCGTTCTTCGCCCGCGCCGCCGTCAACCGGGTGTGGGGCCGGCTGTTCGGCGTCGGGCTGGTAGACCCGGTGGACGACTTCCACGACGCTAACCCGCCGAGCCACCCCGCGCTGCTGGACGACTTGGCCGCCGCCTTCGTCGCGTCCGGCTTCGACCTCGGCTACCTCACACGAGCGATCACCCGCACGCGGGCCTACGGCCGCACCAGCCGGCAGTCGCACCCGTCGCAGGCCGACCCGCGGGTCTACGCCCGCGGGCCGGTGAAGGGGCTGACCGGCGAGCAGTTCGCCGACAGCCTGGCGCGGGCCATCGGCCGCCGCGGCGACGAGCGGCGGGATGCCGTCGTCACCGCCTTCGCGTTGCAGGGCAAGCCGACCGCCCCGGCCACGTCGGTGCCGCAGGCGCTCGCACTCATGAACGGCGACGCCGGCCGGCCGGACAGCCCGTCCCTGACGGCGGTGTGCGGCACCCCCGGGCTGACCGACGCCGAGCGAACCGAGGCGCTGTTCCTGCTGACGCTGAGCCGGCCGCCGACCGCCGGCGAGCGGGCAAGGGCGACCGAGTACGTCGAGCTAGCCGGCAGCGGTCGCCGCGACGAGCGGCTGGCCGACGTGTTCTGGGCGCTGCTGAACACGGCCGAGTTCCGATTCAATCATTGACCGGGAGCGACCGATGCCCGCCGTCACCCGCCGCACGGCCCTCGCCGGCCTCGGCCTGTCCGGCTTCCTACCCCGGCTGGCCACCGCCCCGACGCCCCCCAAGCGGGCGTGCATCCTGCTGTGGATGGCCGGCGGGCCGACCCAGACCGACACCTTCGACCCCAAGCCGGACCACCCCAACGGCGGGCCGTTCCGGGCCATCGAGACGGCCGCCCCGGGCGTCCGCGTCGGCGAACACCTGCCGCGGGTGGCCGCCCGCATGAAGCACCTGGCCGTCATCCGGTCGATGACCACCAAGGAGGGCGACCACGGCCGGGCGACGCTCCACCTCCGCACCGGCAACCTGCCGCAGGGGGCCATCGACTTCCCCGTGCTCGGGTCGCTGGTGGCCAACGAGCGGGACGACCCGGCGAGCGACCTGCCGCGGTACGTCAGCGTCGCCCCGCGGGGGTTGGGCGAAGCGGCACTGTCGGCCGGCTTCCTCGGGCCGCGGTTCGCCCCGCTGGTGGTCGGCGGCGACGGCGAAGGGGAACTCCGGGTCCGCGACCTCGGCCGGCCCGACGCCGTCTCCCCGACCCGGGACGCCGACCGCCGGTCGCTGCTCACCGACCTCGGCGACGAGTTCGCCCGCACCCACCCCGGGGCGGCCGCCGACGGCCACCGTTCGGCCTACGACCGCGCCGCCAGGCTGATGCGCGAATCCGCCGCCAAGGCGTTCGACCTCGGCGACGAGAAACCCGACCTCCGCGACCGCTACGGCCGCACCCGCTTCGGCCAGGGGTGCCTGCTGGCCCGCCGGCTGGTGGAACGCGGGGTGCCGTTCGTGGAGGTGGGGCTCGGCGGCTGGGACACCCACGACAACAACTTCGCCCAGGTGAAAACCCTGTGCGACACCCTCGACCCGGCCTGGGCGACGCTGCTGGACGACCTCAAAGACCGCGGCCTGCTGGGCCGCACGCAGGTGGTGTGGATGGGCGAGTTCGGCCGCACCCCGGGCGTCAACCCCCGCGGCGGCCGGGACCACTACCCGACGGCCTGGAGCGTAGTGCTCGGCGGCGGCGGCATCGCCGGCGGGCAGGCGGTCGGCCGCACGTCCGCCGACGGGCTGGCGGTGACGGACCGGCCGGTGGGCGTCACCGACCTGCTGGCCACCGTCGTCACCGGCCTCGGCCTCGACCCGCTGAAGCAGAACCCGTCGAACGTGAACCGGCCGGTCCGGCTGGTGGACCCGGCCGCCAAGCCGGTGCGGGAGGTGCTGCTGTGACGGCCCTGCTGCTGGCCCTGGCCGTCGGCCCGCCGACGGCGGTGGACTGGGGCGGGTTCTACCCGTTCGTCGGCCGCGTGCCCGGCCAGCGGTGGGCGGGCTTCCTCGACCGCCTGCACGCCCACTTCGACCGGGACGGCGACGGCCGGCTGTCGGCAACTGAAGCGGCCCGGGTGATCCGCCTGCCGCTGCCCGACGGCACGACCATCCCGCCGTCCGGGCCGTGCGACCGGGCCGGCTTCCGCGAGTACTACTGGCAGGCCGGATTCACCCCGCTGGTGGCCCGCAGTGAGCCGCCGACGCTGCTCCAACGCCGGCTCGCCGCGGCCGTGCTCTGCCACCTCGACCGGGACGGCGACGGCAAGCTGTCCGACGCCGAGAAGCGGGCCGCCCCGGACCTGCTGTGGCGGCTGGACGCCGACGACGACGAGGTGCTGACGGCCGCCGAGCTGCTGCCGCCAGGGTTCGACACCGGGCCGCTGCCGCCGGCACATATGCCGCCGGTCCGGGTGGTGTTCGGGCTGACCGAGCCGCCGTTCGGCGCCTGCTGGGGCGGTCGCCTCCGCAACGCCCTCCGCCCCGCCGACCCGGCGGCTGGGCCGCGGGAGGCCGGCCGGTTCCTTCTGGCCCAGCTCCACGCCGCCGGGGGCACCCTCACCCGCCGGCAGCTCGACGCCGACCCGGCCCTCGCCGCCCTGGCCGAGTTCCTCGACCCGGCCGACCGGGACGGCGACGGCACCCTGACCGCGGCCGAGCTGGGGGCGTTCCTGGCCCTGCTGGCCGAGGGGGTGGCCTGCCAGTGGGTGTTGACGCTCACCGCCGACGCGGACTCGTGGTTCGAGACGTGCGATGCCGACGACGACGGCCGGCTGGACCGCCACGAGCTGGCCACCCTCGCCGACCGATCGTCCGGTTCGCCGACGTGCGTCCTCACCTTCGGCGGTGGGCCGGTGGCGAGCCAGTTCGGCCCGCTGCGGCTGCCGGCCGCCCCGCCGGCGAAGCGACCGCCCGTCGCGGCCGGCGGCCCGGCCTGGTTCCGGGCGCTGGACCGTAACGGCGACGGCTACCTTTCGCCGGCCGAGTGGGTCGGCCCACCGGCCGCCTTCCGCAAGCTGGACGCCGACGGCGACGGCCGGGTGAGTGTGGCCGAAGCCAGCCGCTAGCCCGCGGCGTCCACGGCGGCGTACACCTCGGCCACGGTGCCGGCCCGCTTCACCCGATCGAACCCGGCGAAGGTGCCGCACGTCGCGGCGATGCGGAGCCACTGCTTGAGCCGGGCCGCCGGCACCGCCGGGGCGTACACCGCCAGCCGCCGCACCCACACCGGCCAGGCCGGCGGGTCGGCCGGCGTCGCCAGCCCCAGCTCGACGGCCACCGCCCGGGCGAACCCCGGCGTCGCCAGCGCCCCGCGGCCGAGCATGAAATGGCGGCAGCCGCACTCGTCCCGGCAGCGGCGGAAGCCGTCGAGCGTCCAGATGTCGCCGTTGGCCACCACCGGCAGGGCGAGCCGCTCCCGCACCCGGCCGACCCGCTTCCAATCGACCGGCGGGGCGTACCCCTGGGTGCGGGTGCGGGCGTGAACGGTCAGCCAACTGGCCCCACCCTCGGCCGCCAACGCCGTCGTCTCGAAGACGGTGTCCGGGTCGTCCCAGCCGAGCCGCAACTTGGCCGACACCGGCACCGTGTGGGGTAGGGCGGCCCGCACCGCCGCCACGACGGCCCGCACCCGCGGCGGGTCTTTGAGCAGCGTGGCGCCGCCGTCGTGCTTGTTCACCGTCGGGGCCGGGCAGCCGAAGTTCAGGTCGACGGCCGTCGCCCCGGCGGCGACCGCGATGACCGCCGCTTCCGCGACGCGGCCGGGGTCTCCGCCGAGCAGTTGGACGACCACGGGCAGGCCGGTCGGGGTGCGGCAGCCGGTCAACAACTCCGGCACGTGGCGGCGGAAGACGCCCGCCGGCGGAACCGTTTGGGCCACGCGGATGAACTCGGACACGGCGAAGGTGAAGGCGCCCGTCTCGCCCATGAGCGCCCGCATGGGGGCGTCGGTGACGCCCTCCATCGGGGCCAGCAGCAGGGCCGGGCGGGCGGGGTCGAGCATCAGTCAGCGGCGGGAGCGGGCGACGCCGATCACCCGCACCGCGTCCGACATCAGATTCACCCGAAAGCGGACGACCAGGCACGGGGTGAACGTCACCCGTTGGTCGCCGTCCCTCGACTCGCCCTCTTCCGTCGGGTTCGTGGCCAGCCGGCGGTTGAGGGCCTCGACCCCGGCGGCCGTCCGCTCCCGGTCGGCCGGTTCGGCACCCACGTACAGGTCGGCCAGTCGGTCCAGGATCGGGTTCGCCCACACGACGGAGTACGTCATTGCCGGCCGTCCAGCGAGCGGAGCCGGCCCATCACTTCGTCGGGGGTGGCCCACTTGGTGTTCGGGTCGTCGGACATGCGAATGGCCTCCTCGTCCGACATGCCGAACTCCGGCAACGGCTCGAAGAAGCCGATCAGCTTGCCGGCCGGGTCGCGGACGGCCACCCGGTCGGCGGATCGGGCCAGGGCGTCGGCGTCGGTCGCTGCGGTCAAAGTTACGGACACGAGTGAACCTCCGAAGGGGTACGCCGGCATTGTACCATGACCCCATGTCCGCCGCCGCCCGCGACGCCGCCGACCCGCTGGCCCCGTTCGCCGCCCGGTTCCACAAGCCGCCGGGCACCCTGTACCTGGACGGCAACTCCCTCGGCCTCGCCTGCCACGCGGCGGACGCGGCCCTGCTGGCGGCCGTCGCCGACTGGAAGGCGTTCGCCGTCCGCGGCTGGACGGCCGGCGACCACCCCTGGTTCGGGCTGTCCCGCGAGGTGGCCGCACGGCTGGCCCCGCTGCTCGGGGCGGACGCCGCCGACGTGATGCTGGGCCAGTCCACCACCGCCAACCTGCACCAACTGCTGGCCACCTTCGCCGACCCGGCCGGCGGGGTGCTGCTCGACGCCACCGCCTTCCCCAGCGACCGCTACGCCGTGCGGAGCTTCCTGCGGGCCGAACCGCACCTCGTCCGCCCCGGGCCGGACCGGCTGCTGGACATCCGCCCGAGCGACTTCGCCGGGGTGCGGTTCGCGGTCCTGCCCGCGGTGGTGTACACCACCGGCCAACTGCTCGACCTGCCGGCCCTCACCGCTGCCGCCCGGGAACACGGCGTGACCGTCGCCTGGGACTGCTCGCACTCGGCCGGGGTGGTGCCGCACCAGTTCCGCGACCACGACATCGACCTGGCCTTCGGCTGCACCTACAAGCACCTGAACGGCGGCCCCGGCTCGGTCGGCTGGCTCTATGTCCACCCGCGGCTGCGGGACCAGCCGCCGGGGCTGGCCGGCTGGTTCGGCGCGGACCCGGCCCGGCAGTTCGACATGGCCGACACCCTGGCCCCCGCGGCCGACGCCCACCGCTACCTGATCGGCACCCCGCACGTGTTCAGCCTGGCCCCACTACTCGGGTCGCTGGCGGTGGTGGCGGAAGCCGGCATCGGCCGCATCCGGGCCAAGTCGCTGGCCCAGACGGCGTACCTGCGGGAGCGGCTCGAACGGCTCGGGTTCGCGGTCGTCACCCCCCGGGCCGACGCCGACCGGGGCGGCCACCTGACCCTGTCGCACCCGCACGCCGGCCGGCTGTCGGCGGCCCTGCGGGCGCGGGGCGTGGTGCCGGACTACCGCCCGCCGGACCTACTCCGGCTGGCCCCGGCCCCGTTGTACACCAGCTTCGCCGAGTGCGACCGGGCGGCGGACGAACTGGCCGCCGTGGTCGCCGACCTGGACCGCCTGCCGGAGAACGCCGATGCCGTCACCTGAGTTGTGGGACATCAGCCGGCCACTCGCGGCGACTACCGCCGGCTGGCCGGGTGACGTGCCGTACCGCTTCACCCTGAGCTGGTCCCAGGCGGCCGGGGCGAGCGTCAACGTCGGAGCGGTCGAAACCAGCGTCCACGCCGGCACCCACTGCGACGCCCCGTTCCACTTCGACCCCGCCGGCACCACCGTCGAGCGGCTGCCGCTGGCCGCGTTCCTCGGCCCGTGCCGGGTGATCGACGTGCCGGCCGGTTGTGACAACTGGCTGTCACTGGTGGGGGAAGGCGATGCGCCGCGGCTGCTGTTCAAGACCGGCGGCTGGCCGGACTCGATGCGGTTCCCCGCGAGCATTCCCACCATCCGGCCCGAACACGCGGCCGAGCTGGCGGCACGGGGGATGACCCTGTTCGGCGTGGACCTGCCGTCGGTGGACCCGCTCGACTCGACGACGCTGGCCGTTCACCACGCCCTGAACGGCGGCGGGGTGGCCATCCTCGAAGGGCTGTGGCTGGCGGACGTGTCGGCCGGGCGGTACGAGCTGATCGCCCTGCCGCTGCCGCTGGTCGGGGCCGACGGGTCGCCGGTGCGGGCGGTATTGCGGCCCATCACTTGACGAACCCCATCGTGCCCAGCCACTCCAGGAACCGCTGCGGCCACTGGTCCACCGGCTTCGTCGCCGCCGCCGGGCGGTAGCCGAACCCGTGCGGCGCCTTGGCGTAAACGTGCAGCTCGGCCGACACCTTCGCCGCCCGCAACGCCTGGTAGTAGTCGAGCAGCACCGGGGCGGCCCCGTCGGCGTCGCCGACCAGCAGGAAGGCCGGCGGCGTATCCTTCGTCACCGTCGCCCCGCGGACCCCGAGCGGCCCGGGGTAGACGAGTGCCTGGAAGGCCGGCACCGCGCTCAGCCGGTCCACCGGGTCGGCGGCGGCCGGGTCGGCCGGCGGCGCCCCGCACACCAGTCCGACCGTCTCGCCGCCGGCGCTGAACCCCATGACGCCGACCTTGGCCGGGTCGAGCTGCCACTCGGCCGCCCGGCTCCGCACCAGCCGCACCGCGCGGACGCCGTCCTCCCGGGCATGGACGTCGATCTTGTACGGCGAGTCCTTCTCGCGGCCGAGGCGGTAGCGGAGGACGAACGCGGCCACCCCGTGGTCGGCCAGCCACTGGGCGATGAACTCGCCCTCGTGCATGACCCACAGCTCGCGGTGGCCGCCGCCGGGGCAGATGACCACGCCGACGCCGGTGGCCTTGTCCGGGGCCGGCAGGAATGCGGTGAGGTACGGGTTGTGGACGTTGGTGACGCGGTACTCGCCGGCGGCGTTCTGCCGGTCCCGCGTCTCCGGCTCGGCCTTGCGAGACTCGAACCCGGGCGGGCCGTTGACCCACAGCGGGATGGGGGCCGGGTCGGCGGCCAGGGCGAACAGTGCGAGCGCGAGCATGGGAGGCGGCTCTGGGGTGGGTGGCGGCAATGTACGGGACCGGGTACGATGTGGGCCAGGAGGGTTTGCCATGCCGACGAGTGCCGAGTTGTTGGCCGCCGCCCTGAAACTGCCGCCGGCCGAGCGGGAGGAGCTGGCCGAGCGGCTGCTCGACAGCCTGGACGACGGCCATTGCGTGGACGACATGACCGACGACGAGTTGAAGGCCGAACTCGACCGCCGGCACGCCGAGTTTCTGGCCGACCCGAGCGTTGGCATTCCGTGGGAGGAAGTGCAGCGGCGGGCGGAGGCCGAATGACACCCGTGCGGGTCATCTTCCACCGGCTGGCCGACGACGACTACCGGCGGGCGCGGGCGGCCCTGCGGCGGCGGAGTCCGCTGCTCCGGGCGCAATTCGTGCAGGCCGTCCGAGACGCGGCCGACTGGATCGCGGCGAACCCGTCGGCCGGCTCGCCGATCTTCGTTGATTACCGTTGGGTCAAGACCAAGCGGTTCAAGTATTTGCTGCACTACCGCCAGCTCGCCCCGGACCTCGTGCTGGTGTACGCGGTGGCCCACGCCAGCCGGCGGCCCGGGTACTGGCTGCGGCGGACGCGGGTGCCATGAGCTACGCCCCGGCCCGCGCCAGGTTGAGGGCCAGCAGCCGGGCCAGCACCGGGTCGTCCGGCAGGTCGGCCGGCCAGCCGTAGGCGGCGGCCACGGCCTCGTCCAGCCGCCGGTGGGCGTGGGCCAGCCAGCCCGGCCGCTCGTTGTACAGGTTGGTCAGCGTCCGCTTCTTGAGCATGACGGCGTGGACGCCGTCGGCCGGCACGGTGCGGGGGTAGCGGACGGTGCCCACGCCGGCGGCGTTCGGGGCGGTGACGTACCGCCGCCACGGGCCGTCGGCCGACCCGGGGAAGGTCAGCACCTCCGTCCGCACCCACTCCGGCGGGTTGAGCCAGTTGTCGCGGAGGGTGGTCAACTGGCGGGCGGCGTCGGCCACGGCGTCCCGCTGGCCGGCCGTCGGCTCAGGGAACGGGAACGTCTCGAAACACGTCGTCGGGGTGTAGCGAGGACGGTCTTCAAGCCGCGTACCCTGCCGAAGTCCCCAGAGTTCGTGAAAGCGGCTGTGCAACAGGCCGAACATGTAGTCTTCGGTTGTGGCAAACGCGGGTAGTGGCCTCTTTGTAGGTAGCCTGCAGGTTTGGGGGATGCAGGATGCGCGCCCACGATGCCCCCGGTGCGGTGCCGACCATGTGGTCCGCAACG
>JAYVUZ010000213.1:0-3619 GCA_043787415.1 Fimbriiglobus sp.
CACCGGCCCGGCCGACCTGAACACGGTGTTCAACATCGACAGCAGCCAATTCCAGAACGCCACCACCGGCGGCACCTTCTCCATCGCCCTGGACCAGGCTGCCCACACCGTCGGACTGACCTTCACCCCAGTGCCCGAGCCGGCCTCCCTGCTGCTGGCCGGGGCAATCGGGCTGGCCGGGATAACGTCCGTGAGGCGACGTGCCGGCAGCACCCGGCAGGGCTGAGGCCGGGCTTTCGGGCCGCGTACACAGTGACAATGTCACTCAGGTGAAGATGCCACCAGCTGGCCGGGGACCGGCACAAGTGCCGCGGCAAACCGGACTAGCTCTCAGGGACGGCACCCTAATGGGACGCCAGCCGTTCGACGGGCGGAAGGGGTGGGACTTTGCAAGTGGCTGCCAGAGGTAGTGGGTCAGTTTGGCAACTCCGGGTGTAGCACAGCAAAGACGCACGGCTCATATTGACCCAGTTCCGCGCACCCAGGGCGAATGCATCTAAACTCTCGGCCGAAATCGCAGTTTGGGTATGGAGGGGGAAAAGTCCCGGGCCGCACAGGGCCGCGTCAGCTTCGAAAAATGATAAGTTCCACAAGGATTTAAGTAGTGGCCCCGAAAACGGGATGACCGGCTAAATGGCTGGCGAATTGTAAGCCGAACAACGAGTTGTGGTCGCTCAAAAACTGGTCATCCCGTCTTCGGGGCCACTACCGACGCACCAACCACAAGAGGTGCAAAGCACCCGCAACTCTCCAATTCAAGTACGGTGATCTGGGGCACAAAAAGCTCGTGGCGGTCGAGTTCGCCTGGAAACATATTCAGTCCGGGGAGAGGGTCGCCCCCTATCATGTGCGGCGGATGCGGCACTTCTTCGCCACGCTGTATCGATCGCTATGGGCCAACTTGTCGTCCGACCTGACCAAGTGCAAGTCGCAAAGCCTGTGATGAAGCCTGATCCCCGAAGGAGTTTGTGAACAACTGTTACCGCCCCTCAGGGTGCTGCTGTGGGGCCGGGCGTAGGTGGTCTGACGTACGGCCGAGCGCAGCAGGGCCGCGGGGATGACCGGGCCGCCGGTGTCGAACGGCCGGCCGTCGGCGTCGGCGTCGGCGTCGACCCGCCAGACGGTGTGCGTGCGGGCGTGGACGGTGAGGAGCATGGGTGGGGACTCGGGTGAGACCGGCCACCCCGGTCGCACCCCGGACGCGGTCGCGTGCCGGGGCGGCGGGCGTGGGGCGGTCCGGCTCGCCGGATCGCACGGGGGGAACGAGGGGACGGTAGCCGCCGGGCAGACGCCGCGGGCGGGGCCCCGGGGATCACCCGGGGTGGGCCGGCAACACCGACGGGTGTTGGGGGCGGGAGGAGGGTACCGGGGCGGACGGCCGGGGCAGTCCGCAGGCCGAGACCAGGTCGAGAACCACGGCCCGCAGTCGCCGGGCCTGGAGGGTTCGTCGCAGGGCCGTCCCTGCGTTGTCGGGACCAGTGACGCGGCCGGGGGCCAGCCGCAGCCGCTCGCCGAGGGCGGCGGCCAGGGTGCGAACCCGGGCCAGCCGCCGGCGGGCGGACGGCATCAACTCTACGCCCGCCGGCACCGGGCCGTCAAGGGCAGTCGTTGCGAGCGTCACCGCCTGGCGGCACAGGAGCCGGCCGAAGGCGGCCGGGTCGGCGATGCAGCGGGGCCGCCAGCGGGCGTCGCCGCCGCCCGGCGTCTGGTCGACCAGAAAGGCGGCCGCGTCCGGCCGGTGGAGGACGACGCCGCCGGCGACGATGCGGCGGACCGGCCGCCAGCCGGGGGCCGACCGTTTGGTCGGGGCCAGGTGCGGGAACAGCCCCTCGGTCAGCCCCTCGGGCATCCCCTCGTTCATCTCCGTGGTCGGCCCGCGGCCGACCCAGCCGGGCAGCCGCATCGCCGCCCCGACGGCCGACGCCAGGGCCCGCGGGGTGTACGGCCGGACGGCGGGCGCGAACCGGCCGACCGGGACGAGCGACCCCTGGGGCGAGAGCAGCAGCCGGCAGTGCGAGGTCGGGGTCAGGGGCTGGCCGAGCGGCCCTGGCCCGGCGGTCGTTCCCCGGGGTGCCCGCCCCGGCCGGCCGGGCGGCCGCTGGCCGGGCGGGTACACCCAGCACAGGGCGACGACCGACTCCCGCACCCCCCAGGCGAACACCCAGTCGGAGCGGTCGGACGGGCCCGTCTCGGACCCGCCGAGCGACGGCATGGGCAGGCGGATCGGCTGAAAAACGCTCAGCCGGGCCACCACCTTGCCGGGGAAAACCTCGTCGGGCACGGCCGAGCGGCCCGACGGGAAGTTGTTGGCGTGGCGGACCGCACGGCCCGGCCGGACGGTGCCGACGGGGACGGGGGCGAGCCGGCCGGTCGGGCCGCCGAAGATCCAGCCGGCGTGCAGGTCGGCGGTCGACGGGCGGAGCATCCACCCGAGGTCGCCCAGCGGCCGGCGGCGTTCCGACTCGGCGTGCGGCTCGTTCAAGCCGGCTCGACACGGGTACGTGGCCATGCCGGCTTCCAGTCGGACGAGCGACAGCACGGCCCCCACCTGCCGGCGGCGGCGGCGGGCCTCCTCGGCGCCGAGCAGGAACCGCCAAACCAGCAGCCGGGTCAGCCGGTAGCGGCAGTACGGGCACCACCACCGCTTGCACTCGCCGGACCGGCGGCCGTGGAGGAACAGCGGACAGCGGGTCACCGGCGAGCCGGGGGCGATCAGGTTGGCCGCGACCCACGCGGCCCGGCGGCCCTCCCAGCGGGCCTGGATGGCGGCCCAGCCGAACTTGTCGCTCGCGTAGACCCGCGTCTTGTCGCTCGCGTTTTTCTGCCGTGTCCGGCGGCCCAAGTGGTGGAAGGCAGCCGACCGGGCGGCGGTCTGCACCAACCCGTCGAGGGCCAGGAACCGCCCGTCGCCGGCCGCCGGGGCCGGCGGGTCCGGCCAAGGTGTCGCCGCGATCCGGCTGAGGTCGCCGGCCGCCACCCCGACCCAAGTCGCGGCGGGGACAGCAGCCGGGCGCCAGGCGGCGTAGACGGCCGTCGTCTGCGCCGCCGACAGCCGAACCACGAGCGCCGGCGCCGGCGCCGGCCGCGACGCCCGAGTCGGCCCAGTCTCGTCGGGTTCGCGCCGTTCGGGGCCGCCGCAGCCGACCACCGCGGCCGACGCCGAACCGCCAGCAACAACCGCGTCGCCACCTTCG
Source organism: Fimbriiglobus sp. (assembly GCA_043787415.1). Lineage (GTDB taxonomy): Bacteria > Planctomycetota > Planctomycetia > Gemmatales > Gemmataceae > JAXMAZ01. The sequence goes on from JAYVUZ010000213.1 coordinate 3,195, forward strand.
GCGCCCGCCGAGCCGGACGCCGAGCCGGACGCCGAACCGGCTGCCGACGACGCGAAACCACGAGGAGGTGGCGTGGGGCAAACGACGGTGGCCGCCGCGGGTTCCAGAGACGCCAGGGTTACCGGGGTGGACATGGGGACTGAACTCCAGGGGGTGTGATGACGGCCCGCTGACGCCCCGTCGGCAGCCGCCGAAGACTGCCGGAGACCGTTCTGAGTATTCAAACTAAAAAGGTCCACCAGACGAAATGGTTTTACATTTCGGCTAATGGACTCTTTTATTGCGCAGAGGAGCGGCCCGGAAATTCCCGCGCTATCCCGCAGACCCTAGAGCCTATTTCACAAGCCGTCCGAGTGCGATGAAAGCACAGGCCAGATGCACCAGCCCGTCGTACCGCCCGATGTCCTTCTCGAACCTCGTGACGA
>JAYVUZ010000214.1:0-9693 GCA_043787415.1 Fimbriiglobus sp.
TCCGGCAGGAGCTTGCGGGCCATCCTGGCAGCCTCGTCGGGAGGCCGTCAGGCTACCCGGCCGACACCACGCCGGCCAGTAAAGTTAGGGTTTCTTACAGGGCTTATTGCCAGTTACATCGAAGTCACAAATCGTACCGCCACCTCGACCTTTGTAGGGGTTCGGGGCAGTCGGTGTTCATATCAAAAAACAGAGTCCCCTCACAACCAATGACCGATGAATCGCCCGGGCAAGCCGGCATGTTCGTATTCTGCCAGTTGTCCTGATAGCACAGCTTCTGTCGCGTGCCCTGCCGCAAGCCCGTGCATCGCCAGTCGCTGGTCGGGTAGCCGAGACTCTTGCAGGTGGCGATCGCCAGTTGGTCGGCCGACGCCTGGCACACATCGCACGGCGTCGCCGCCCGGGCCGTCTGTACCACCAGGCCGACCAGCAGCAGGGCGATCGCCATGCCACCCAGCCCGGACGACGCCCGGCTCAGTTGCCTGTCGCTCATCGCGTGCCTCCTGGAGAAGTGTTCGAACCGACCGCCTCCTCACCGGCCGGGCTGCCCCGCACCGTCCCGCGGACGGCCAGCGGCACCAGCCCGACGGATGTCTCGAACGCCACCTGCCGGCGGAAGGCGTGGGCCGCCCGGCGGGGCGTTTTCAGGACGAACTCGACCTCGCCCGGCTTGCCGGGGGCGAGGGTCAGTGGCAGGTTGGGGAATTCGGCACAGTCGCAGTCGGCCCGGGCCGCGGACACGGTGATCGGCGCGGCCGTCAGGTTGATCAGCCGGACGGTTCGCGTCACCCGACTTCCCGGCTCGGCCTGCGAAATGATTAGCTGCTGCGGCTGACCAGCTTGATGGCCCCGGCGGCGACCAGAACCGCGCCGCCGACCTTCGCCAGATGCGGGTAAGCTCCAACCCCCCCCCCACAAGTTTTGGAGTGTCGGTCGGGGGAGTTACGGCGGGCGTTGCGGACATGTTTCGCCTCCGGTCGCCGTGACGCCAGCCTGCTTTTGCCAAGCAGAAGAGACGGGAAGGGCACCATTAACGGAAATGCCAGAAGATTTCGGGTTGTGATTCAGTTTGGTGGGACAGGCATTTCTACCTGTCCGGATTTGCGGTGGAGCAAGTGACCTCGGACAGGCAGAAATGCCTGTCCCACCAAACTGAGTTACAACCCGATTTCGCCGAACCGGCGGACGATCCCGCACGGATGAGGTGCGTGACCTCGGCGACATGCCGCCGATTGCCTGTGGCCGGCTGAAGCCAATCCCGCCAGTTGCCGACCTGACCCGTTCGCCCGGCCCCAACATTCCGCGTCAAGCGAACGACCCTCCGGGGCCGATGCTTCTTCCGGGGTGTCTCGCTCCGGAGGGTGGGAATGTCACGCGGTCGTGTCCGGATGGTGGCCGGGGTGCTGGCCCTGACCGGCTGTCACGCCGACCGGGTCTATCTGCCCGCCGGGGCGGTGCCGCCGGCCGCCCCGCCGGCCGACGTGCAGACCGCTGGCAAGCTCGATGCCCCCCGGCCGGCCGCCGCCGCGACCCCGGTCGGGCCGGAGCGGCTGGCTCTGCCGCCGGCCTTCCCCGGTGCCGACGCCCCGCCGGTCAAACCGCTCGACCTGCCGAAGGACGCCACCCCGGCCCAGCGGGCGGCGGCGCTGAAAGCGAACTACCCGCCGGTCGCCCCGGTGTCGGCGGCGCTGCCGGCCGAGGGCCGGCCGCTGTCCCTGGCCGAACTCCAGGCGTTCGCCCTGGCCACCAACCCGGCCATCCGCCGGGCGCGGGCCGACGCCGACGCCGCCTACGGCACCGTCGTCCAGCAGGGGCTGCACCCCAATCCGACCGTCGGCTACCAGGCCGACCAGGTACAGCCGGGGCCGCGGGACATCAGACGGACGCCGGCCAACTCCGGCCAGCAGGGCGGGTTTGTCAACCAGCTCATTAAGACGGCCGGCAAGCTGCGGCTGCAACAGTTGGTAGCCGGGTTCGACTACCTGAACGCCGTGGTGGCCGTCCGCCGGGCCGAGGTGGACGTGACGGCGGCGGTGCGGTCGGCCTACTTCGGGGCGCTGGTGGCCCGGCAGGGGGTGGAGGTGTACGCCGCCCTGGCGGCCCTGGCCGACGAGGCGTACCGGCTGCAACTGAAGCAGGTCGGGGTCGGCGAGGCGGCCGGGTACGAGCCGCTCCAGTTGCACGCCCAGGGGGTGATCGCCCGCAACGCGGTGGCCCAGGCGGAGGCCCAGTACCGGGCGAGCTGGCGGCAACTGGCGGCCGCCCTCGGCCGGCCCGACCTGCCGCCGGGGGCGCTGCTCGGCCGGGCCGACGTGCCGCCGCCGCTGCTGGACGTGGACGCCGTCCTGGCCCGCGCCCGGGAGGGGCACACCGACGTGCTGGCTGCCCGCAACAGCCAGGCCCAGGCGCTGACTCACCTGGACCTCCAGCGGCGGGTGCCTATCCCCGACCTCCAGACCAACACCTACCAGCAGTACGACAACGCGGCCGGGGCGTACCAATTCGGCCTGCAACTCGGCATCCAACTGCCGATCAGCGACCGCAACCAGGGGAACATCCGCCAGGCGCAGGCGCAGATCGTGCGGGCGGCCGAGAACCTGCTGACCGTGCAGAACGACCTGAGCGCCCGGCTGGCCGACCCGCGGAACCGGCTGGAGGCCAACCGGGTGGTGGCGGCCGCCCTCCGCGACCAGGCCATCCCCGACCTCACCCGGGCCTACCGGGCGCAACTACGGGCTTACGACGTGCTGCCGGACAAGGTGCAGTTCAGCGACCTGGTGCAGTCGCAGTTGCTGCTGTCCACCACCCTCCAGGCATACCTTCAGGCGCTGGCCGCCCAGTGGCAGGGGCTGGTGGACCTAGCCCAGATCGGCCAGCTCGACGACCTGTACCCGGCCGACCCGGGGCCGCCGCCCGCGCCGTAGGCTGACGGCATGTCCGCTGTCGTCCTCGCCGCCGGTCTTCTGCTCACGCCTGGGCCGGTCCCCGGCCTGCTCGTCGCCGACCACGCCGAGTTAGAACAGAACCTCCGCTGGATGCTGGCCCGCGAGCGGGCGACCCGGCCGCCGGCCCGGGTCGGGGTGTTCGCCGACGCCGGGGTGTGGCACCTCGGGGCGCGGTCGCTGGTCGAGGGGCTGGAGGCGGCCGGGGTGCCGTGCGTGCTGCTCGACCGCACCCGGCTGACGCCGGCGACGCTCGCCCCGCTGGCGGGGCTGGTGTTGCCCGGCGGCTGGGCGCCGCACCAGCGGGCGGCGGCCGGACCATTCGGGCTGGCGGCGGTGTGCGGGTATGTGGACGCGGGCGGCCGGTGCCTCGGCATCTGTGCCGGGGCGTACCTGCTGAGCGCCGAGGTGCGGTACGCCGGCGGGGTGTACCCGTACCCGCTGAAGCTGTTCGACGGGGCGGCGTGCGGCCCGGTGCCGGGGCTGGCCCCGTTCCCGACACCCGGCACCGCCCGCATCCGCCCGACGGCCGCCGGCCGGGAACGCGGGCTGGTCGATCACGAGGCGTATTACAGCGGCGGGCCGTGGTTCGTCGGCGGCACCGGGGTGACGGTGCTGGCGACGTACCCGGACGGGTCGGCGGCGGCCGTCGCCCGGCCGGTCGGCCGCGGCGAGGTGGTGCTGATCGGGGTGCATCTGGAACGATCACTGCCCGAAGCCGGCGGCGTGTTCCCGCAACTGCTCGGGGTCGAAAATCGCAGCCCGAAGCGCTAGCGAGGACGAACCCGCTCGGCGACGGCGTCCGCCCAGTCGCCGTCCGGCAGGTCGTGGTCCAGCCGCCGCAACATGTCCCCAGCGCCCAGCAGCCGGGCCGCCTCCAGCCGCGCCGCCCACTCGACCTCTGCCGCCACCCCACCGCCGGCCCGGATCGCCAGCAGCGTCGTTGCCGCCTCGTCGCGGCGGCCCTGGGTGGCCAACACCAGCCCGAGCAGCAGCTTCGCCCGGCCGTCGCCGGCGGCTCTCAGGTGAATCACCGCCTCGTCGAGCCGGTGGCGTTTGACCGCCACCCAGCCGGCCCCATACCGGGCGGATGGGCCGTCGAGCTTGGCAAACACGGCCGCCGCTTGATCCAGCCGGCCGGCCGCCGCCAGCGCCTCGCCGAGCCGCAGCGACGGGGCCGGGCCACACGCCTCGACCGCTTCGGCCGGCCGGCCGAGCGTCAGCAGGCAACTCGCCCGACGGTCAATGGCGGCCGGGTCAGCCAACTTCTCAACGGCCGCCAGTGCCGCGGTGAAGTCCTCGACCGTCGCCAACTCGTCGGCGTGTGCGAGGGCTAGCCGCGGGTCGTCGCCGTCGGTCAGCAGGATGATGGCCGACTTGTGGTGCCCCCGCGCGGTCGCCAGCGCGGCGGCTTCGAGCCGGGCGACGACGGCGTGCCGGCTGGCCGGCAGCTCCTCGGCCAGGCGGCGGTACACGTCGGTCGCCCGCCGCTCGCCCCACTGCACCGGCACGTCGGCCCGCTCCACCTCGGGCGGCGGGTCGGACCCGCCCGTGTCGGCCCAGCGGTGCCGCTTCTGCTTCCGCTCCTGCTCCCAGGCCCGATCGACCTCGAAGACGGCCAGGGTGCGAAGGGTGCGGGCCGCGAGCAGATACAGGTGTGGGCGGATCGCCTCGCCGGCCGGCTGGTCCCGCAGCTCTTCGGCCCGCCGCACCAGCTCCTCGGCCGCCTCGCGGACCTTGTTGCGCGCGTCGTCAGACGGCTTGGCCTTCAACCCCGCCTCGGCGATGTCCAGCCGGCACTCACCCGCCCGGCGGCTGGCCGCCGCGCCGGCCACCTGACCCCGGGCCTGCTGGGCGAGTGGCTCGAACACCGCCCGAGCGTCGGCCGGCTGGCCGGCGGCCAGCAGGGCCAGCCCGTGCCGGTAGGCGAGCAGGTGTTGCATCTCGGCCGGGGCGTCGCCGGGCAACGCCTGGCGGGCGTCGGCCAGCAGTTGTGCGGCGGCGTCTGGCCGGACCGTCGCCCGGTGGACGGCCGCGACCGGCCCGGTCATCGCCTCCAACTCGTCGGCCGCCGTGGCGTCCCCCGCCTTCCAGGCGGCAAACGCCCGGTCGGCGGCGGCTCGTGGGTCGTTCACACCCGCTAGCGTGTCCCGGGTGGCGGCGAACCGACCGGCCCGCAGGAGTGCGTGCCCGAGAGCCAAGCGGGCGGCCGGCAACTCGACGCCGGCTAGAGCCTTGGCCGCCCCGGCGGCGTCGCCGGCTCGCAGCAAGCAATCGCCGCGCAACCCGGCCGCCGCCGGCACGTCTGACACTGCCGCGGCGGCATCGGCGAATCGCTCGGCTCGTCGCAGCAGCGTCGCCAGTGATACCCGCACCGCCGGGTCGTCCCGCGCCTCGGCCGCCTGGCACAGATCGACGGCTTTCGTCAGCTTGTCCTGCCACTCGCCGCGGCGGTTCGGGGCGGTGCCGACCGCCAGCGCCCGGGCGACGGCGACCTCGGCCTGGAGGCGGGCCATCGCCGAGAGGTGCGGGCCGGCCGGGAACTGCCGGCGGTAGTCGGCCGCCTGGGTGTCGGCGGGGTCCGGCTTGCCGGCGAGCTGGTACGCAACCGCCCGCCGGGCCAGCAGCTCGTCCCGCCGCTTCGGCCGGCCGCCCTCGTCCCACACCCGGCGGAACAGGTCGGCGGCCTCGTTCGCCTGGCCGGCCCGCAACAGCCCGTCCGCCAGCGCGAACCGGGTGTTGTGCCGCCGCTCCTTCACGGCCGGGTCTTTGTCCTCGGGCACCTTCTGCACCAGCTCGACGGCCGCCCGCAGCGAGTCCAACGCCGGCTTGAGCAGCCGCTCCCGCTCCGAACCGCTCGCCGCCAGCGCCAGCCCGAGCCGGGCCTCGCCGAGCCAGCGGGCGACTTGGTCCGGCAGGTAGACGATCGTCGGCTTCAGCGGCTCCAGCTTCACGACGGCGTCAGCAAACCGGCCGAGCCGTACCAGCGTTGCCCCGGCCCACAGCATGGCGTCGTCGCCGGGTAACTTCTCGAAGATGGCCAGCGCCTCGGCGAATCGTCCGGCCTCGAACGCCAGCACGGCCAGCGGGAAGCGGGCGTCCGGCCGGTCGCCGACACCCTGGAGCAGTGCGACCGCCTCGCCGGCGTCGCCGGCCCGGCGGCGGACCTCGGCCAGCACCACCTGGGCGTCGGCGAAGGCCGGGTCGCCGGCCGGCACCCGCCCGGCCGCCCGCTCGGCGTTCGCCGCCTCGTTGAGCCGTAGACACGCCAGCGCGTACACGTGCAGCCCGCGACCGCCGCTCGGGGTGCGGGCCAGGTCGCGGTCCTTGACGAAGCCTTCGGTCTTAGCGCGTGCTTCGTGCGGGCGGTTGAGCAGCAGGTCCATCTCGGCGTGGGCGCAGCGGCAGCGGGCGGCGTCGGCCGGCCGTTTCTTGTCGGCGAACCACTGGGCCGCCTCGCCGAAGAACCGGGCCGCGTCCCACCGCCGGCCCTCGCCCTCGCCCTCCGCCCGGGCGCGGTAGCCGATAGCCAGCAGTTCCAGTGCGTCGCCGCGGTCCGGGTAGTTGCCGTCGCCGGCCGGGGCGTGCAACAGGTCGAGCGCCGTATTCCAGTCCGGCGCGTCGGCCGCAACCAGGCAGAGGGCCAACCCGTGCTTGGCCGCCAGCGAGACGGGGTGCGGTGGCTGATGGGCGAGGGCGGCGCGGAACAGTGTCGCGGCGGCCGGCCGGTCGCCGGCGTTGAGCGCCCGGGTGGCGGCGGCGGTTTCGTCGGCCGGCGACGCGGCTAGCACGAGGAGGAGCAGGAGCGGGGTCACTCGCCGGCCCCGTCCAGCGGCCGGCCGGTGATGCCGCCGCGGTGCTTCTCCTTCTGTGCCCGATGCACCGCCAAGTCGCGGCGGAGCTTGGTCTGGTGGTCCTCCCGGAGCTGCTTCAACTGGCCGTGCAGGTAGCGGCGGTTGGCCACCGCGTCCACGACCGCCAGCCCGACGATGCCGCCGAGCAGCAGGACGGTGCCGGCCCAGTACAGCCGCCACGAGTTGAACAGCGCCTGCTGCTCCGGGGTCATCGGCGGCTTGGTGCCGTCCGGTTCGGCCGGGCGGGGGGTGGCCAGGGCGTCCACCCGCGCCTCCATGCCGGACAGGTACGCCCCGCCGAGCAGGCCGCCGACGGCCGACAGCAGCAGCCCGGTGACGAACCGCCGGCGGAACCGGCCCCGCAGGTAGGACCGCTCGTCGCTCGGTACGTGCTTGCGGTCCCGCAGCCGGCGGAGGCCGCGGACCTGCCAGCCGGCGGTCAGCCCGCCGAGCAGCAGCAGCCCGGCGGCCAGCAGGACGGCGACGGCCATCGCTCGGGTCATTTCAGCCCCTGCACCCAGGCCAGCAGCACCTTGCCCACCTCGGCCATCTGCTTGGGCGAACACTTCTCGGGCGTGTCGCTCAGCCGGTGCCAGTGCGGGTAGTCGAAGTCCAGGATGTCGATGGCTGGGATGCCGGCCTGGTTGAGGGCCAGGTGGTCGTCCTGCACCTCGGCCGCCCGGTTGAACCCCCGCTCGTACTTGAAAGAGGTGGCCCCGACCTTCTCGGCCACCTTCCACACGTCGGTGACGAGCTGCGGGGCGAACTGGTAGGAGTACCCCTCGATGGCCAGCCGCGCCCCGTCGTGGGCGAACAGGTCGAGCAGGATCGCCCCCTCGTAGCGGTACTTGAGCGTGGCCTTGTCCTTAGCGTACTGCTGACCGAAGTGGCGGGAGCCGTGGAAGAAGTCGTCCCCCCGGCGGATGCCCGCCCTGTCGCCGGGGTCGAGGATGTACTCCTCGCCGTCGAACAGCACCACGTCCACCCCGACGGGCGTCTTGAGATCCTTCAGATGGCGGGCCAGTTCCAGGAACAGCGCCACCCCGCTGGTGCCGTCGTTGGCACTGGCGAACGGCTTGCTCCACTCGGCCCGGTTCTCCTCCTCGTGCGCGGCCGGGCGGGTGTCGTAGTGGCTGCACAGGATCACCCGCCGCGGCCGGTCCGGGTGCCAACTGGCGATCAGGTTGACCATCGGCAGCGTGTCCCCCGGCCGGCTCTTGGCGGCGGCGGCGAACTCCTGCCGGCGGACCGTCGCCCCGTGCTGCTCGAACAGCTTGGTGACCAGCTCCTGCTGCTTCGTCATGCCGGCCGACCCGCTCACCCGCGGGCCGATGGCACACAGAGCCTTCAGATGGGTCAGGGCGGCGTCACCGTCCACGGCCGGTACGGCGGCGGGCATACGGTCCTCGGCGAACCCGGGTTTGGGGGGCGGGGTCTGGCCGGGATCGATGACGATCAGCGGCGGCGGGGGTGGCGAGCCGCGGACCAGTTTGCCCACCCAGAACACGCCGGACACGCCGGCCAGCCCGATGAGCAATCCGGCCAGCCCTTGCCAGAGGTGGTGCGCCATACAGGACATGTTACTCGGGATCCGGTGCCGGCGAAAGCGAGTCGGTGCAGCCCCGGTGGGGCGGCAAAAGGCCGGCCGGTGGGGGCACCGAAAAAGGGGCCGGTTTTCTCTCGACACCCCGGCCGGGGGCCGGTATTCCCCTCCCGCTCGCCCCGGGACCGCCGGGCCGACCGCTCCGGGGGGATGCGGCGGGCCGGTGGGTGGGGCGGGCCGAGCTGGCGAGCGGGCCGTAGCCGGGGTTCGGGTGAAGCCGAACCGCGGCGGCGGCCGATGCTGGTGCAGCGGGTGTCCGGGACGATCCCGCCCGGGTGCCGTCGGGGGAACAGCTAAGCGGACAGTCGGCGGGGGCGGCCCCCGGGGGACCGACCGGCCGCCGGCCGACGATCAGGGAGGATCCGATGGTAGCGACCCGCGTCAGCGATGCCGAAATCCCGCAGGTGTGGCGGGACTACCGGGCCGGGCCGACCACCGAGCTGCGGAACCGGCTGATCGAAAACTACCTCAACCTCGTCCGGTACAACGCCGAGCGGATCTGGCAGCGGCTGCCCGACGGGGTGGACCTGGACGACCTCATTTCCGCCGGCATCTTCGGGCTGATGGACGCCATCGAGGCGTTCGACTTGGACCGCGGGGTGAAGTTCGAGACGTACTGCGTGCCCCGCATCCGCGGTGCCATGCTGGACGAGCTGCGGACGATGGACTGGGTGCCCCGCCTCGTGCGGTCCAAGCAGTCCAAGGTGGACCACGCCTCCAAGGCGCTCGAGACCGCGCTCGGCCGCAAGCCGACGCCGGCCGAGCTGTCCGAGAAGCTGGGCGTGCCCATGGAGCAGATTCAGGCGTACATCGCCGAGGCGTCGGCCGTGGGGCTGGTGTCGCTCAACAAGAAGTGGTACGAGACGGACAGCTACAAGGACGTGCGAGAAATCGACATCCTGGAAGACAAGAAGTCGGAAGACCCGACCGGCCGGCTCCAGAACCGCGACCTCATGAGGCTCGTCACCCGCGGGCTGAACCGCAACGAGCGGCTCATCGTCATCCTCTACTACTACGAGGAGATGACGATGAAAGAGATCGGGGCGACGCTCAACCTGAGCGAGAGCCGGGTGAGCCAGATGCACACCAGCATCATCAACCGGCTCCAGGCCCAGCTCGCCAAGCGGCGGCCGGAGTTCAGCAACTGAGTGCCTTGGCTCGTCGCCCGAAGCACTAGCGAGGGACATGTCCCTCGCTAGAGCCTATTTCACAAGCCGTCCGAGTGCGATGAAAGCACAGGCCAGATGCACCAGCCCGTCGTACCGCCCGATGTCCTTCTCGAACCTCGTGACGA
>JAYVUZ010000215.1:0-8479 GCA_043787415.1 Fimbriiglobus sp.
CGGCCGGCGGCTGCCGGACCTGGCGACGGACGCCCGGTTCAGCTACAACGCCGCCCAGATCCAGGCCCTCGGGGCGGCCGACGACCCGAACCTGCGGGCGACACTGGCGGGGATGGACGACTAGACCCAGTCCAGGGCGAGCCCGGCGGGCGCCGGCAGCGGGGCCAGGCCCGGCCGGGCGACGACCTCGGTGCCGTTGCATACCGGGCACGCCCAGGGCGGATCGCAGCCGGGCGGGGACTTGTGCTGTCCCGCCCCGTACGAACCCGGACACGGAACGAAGTGGGTTAGCCCGGCGGCAACGGACCGGCCCCAGTTGACGGCGGCGACGCGTTCCAGGGCGTCCCGGGCGTCTTCCTCGCTGCGGTAGGGCCACTCACAACGGATGAAGTCCGAGAAAGGTTGCCGGCGGACCCGGTCGGTCCCGGGCAGGTGCTTGGCGATCGCCCACGGCAGGCAGTTGGGGTGTGAGTCCTCGGCCTCCCAGGTCGTGTCGTCGCCCACGTCGGCGAACCAGCCGTGGCCCGGGTTGGGGATGCGGTCCGGCAGCCGGACGCGGGTGACGGGCTGCGAGGCGAACAGGGCCGGGGCGACGCCCGGGGCGTCGCCCGATCCGCTACACGTCACGCACCTGCCGTCCGCCCCGACAGGTTCGGGAGACGGGCCGGTCATTCTCGCCCTCCGACCGCTGACCGGCCAGCCGCCGCACCCGCACGGCCCGCCGAAGTAAAGCAGCAGCGGGGCGTGTATCTCGGCCACGAACCCGCCGCGAAGGAGGCCAAAGGGCGGAAGTGCTTCGGGCTGTAAGTCGAGGTCGACGTACCAACCCGCCGCCAGCCCCCGGTCCTCTCCCTCCCGCGTACCGATCGAGGCACACAACAAACTGCGCTGGGACTGCCGGTGTCGCTTCCATTCTGCGTGCGCCGGATGGTCCGGCGGCAGCGGACTGACGGGGTCGTAGACCCGCGTCATCTGCGCCGTCCGGCGCTGAACCCGGACGAAAGCACTGCGGGCCTCCTGCCCGCACTCCTCCAGCCAGTCGGCGTACACGAGCCGCGGGTGGAGGTCGGCCGGGGTGTCGAGGACGGCCCGCAGGAGGTCGGGGTTGTCAGTCATCCGGCCGATCCGCTGATCGCGTCGATCGTGTCGCCCGGCGAAGCCAGAATCCCGAACTTCCCGTCCAGGAATTGGGCGAGCCGGCCCAGGGTGGCCGCTTCCTCGTCGCCGTCGGCGGTGAGCGTCAGGGTCAGGCACAGCTTGTCGTCGGTCTAGGCCGCGGCCTTGCTCGCGGTCTGGGCCGGGGAAGCCCGGAACGCCGGGGTTGTTGTCAGTTGCATGGCGGGTCTCGTGGCGGGAGTCGGCTGCCGGCCCGCGTGCGGGCCACGCCCGACGCGGCCAGGCCGGCGGCGGGGCGGACGGCGTGACGGTAGCCGGCGGCGGGGCCGCCGCGTGGGTAACGGGTCGAGACGGTGAGCGGGAGGGGTCGCTTCAGTTTTAGCGACCCGGCCGGGATTCAGCCGCCGCCGGCGGGGAGCCAGCGGCCGGCGGCGGGCAGCGGGCCGGCGTCCGGCCGCTGGCTCGAGTCCGGCGGTCGCCCCGGCGGCAGCCGTCCCAGCCGGACCAGCTCGGGCGGGCTGAGCCCGCAGGCGACGGCCACCAGCGACGGCCCGGCGCCGCCGGCCGGCGGCGGCACCACCAGCCCGGCCCGGCGGGCCAGCCGGGCGAACGTCGCCCGCGGGGCCGTCTCCGCCGGGCCGCACGGGCAACGAAACGGCACGGCCGCCCCGCCCGGCGGCAGGAACCGGCCCTCGTAGTGGCAGCCGGCCGGCCCGGTCACCTGCCGGTCCAGCCGGAAGGCCGGGGCGAACAGCAGCACCGGCCCGGCGGGGGTGTCCCGCCACCAGCCGCCGTCGTGCTCCCGCACCCCGGCGGCCGGCCCGGAGGAACCGGGGCGTCAGGGCCGCGCGGTGCCCCGGCCGCCGGCGGAGCCAGGTGTCGGCCGCCGTCCGCCACGGCTCGGCGGCGGCCGCCAGCCGGACCAGGTGCGTGGCCGGCGACTCCCCGCGGCCGTCGCCGTCGGCCCAGGGGGCCAGCCGGCCGCCGCCGGCGACGGCCGCCGCGAACGCCCCGCCCGGGTCCGCGGCGGTCAACAGGACGGTCAGCGGCCGGCCGTGGCCGAGGGCGGCCCAGGCGTCGGCCGGCACCGGCCCGGCCGGCCAGCCGACGACGGGGCACGGGCCGGCGGCCAGGGCCGCCCAGCGGGCCGCCAGGCGGACCGCGAGGGGGAGCGGGGCGGCCACCACCGCCGGACACCGGGCCGCCCGGCCGAGGCCCCACAGGCCGCCGGCGGCCCGCTCGTGCGGCCGGCCGGCGGTCCACCCGGCCCCCCGGCCGCGGGGGTCGGGGCGGTGGGCGAAGTCGACCCGGCCGGGCACCCGCTCCAGGCCGACCGTCAGGGCGGTGTCCGCGGGCACCACCCGGCCGAGGGCCGCGGCCAGGGTCGGGCCGGCGGTCGCCCCGGCGTCGGGCAGGCCGGCCGCCGGCAGGCCCCAGGCGAGCAGGAGGTCCGGGGCCGACACCCGCGCGGCGCGAATCGCCGCCGCCGGGCGGAGCGACAGGGCGAGGAAGTCCGCCCGCTCTGCGCCGGGGGCGGGCTGCCCGGGCAGGGCGGCCCGGTCGCCGGCCCGGCCGCAGCCGGGGCAGTGGTGCCACCGCCCGCCGGCCGCCGGGTCGTGGTACACTCCAGCGGCCGGGTGGCCGCACCACGGGCAGTCGAGCCGGGCCGGCAGGGCCGCCGGGGGCTCGGGCCGGCCGCACCCGGCGTAGGCCCCCCGGGTGCGGGGGTCGAGGTTGCCGGGGTGCCCTTTCAAGGTGAACGCCATGCGTCTCTTCGCCGAGGTCGATTCGCCGGCGGCCCGGCTCGGGGTGCTGGCCGCCGCCGGGTGGTCGCTGCCCGACTGGCTCAAGGCGGCCGCCGTGGCCGACCTGGATTCGGCCGAACCGCTGCCCGGCCACGCCTACGCGGACGCCGGGCGGACGCTGCCGGCCCACACCAAGGCCGCGGCCTGGCTGAGCGCGGCCGTCCTCGCCGCCGACCCGGAGTTTACCACGGACCGGGCGGCCCCCGCCCGGGCGGCGGCCGCCTGCGGGTATTTCGGCGTGGCCGGCCCCGTCCCGCCGGCCCCGGTCAAGGCGGCGGCCGCCCCGGACCCCGCGTGCTGGGCGTTCACCCGCGGCGACTTCCGGGCCTGCCCGGTCGACACCCCCGGGGACGCGGACCGGGCCGTCGGCTGGCTACAGGCCCACCGCGGGGACACCACGTTCGCCGAGCGGGCCGCCGCCGCCGGGCGGATCCTCAAGACGGCCGCCGCCGCCAGGATGACCGACCAGGCCCGGTGGGCGGCCGAGCGGATGGCCGGCGACGGCCTGCCCGCTGTCAGCGGGGTGGCGGCCGCCATCGGTTGCCGGCGGGCCTACGCCCGCACCCCGGACGCCCACGCCGCCTTGACGACGATTAAGCGGGCGTGCGACGAATCCCCGGCGGACTTCCGCAAGCAGGCGGAGGTGCTGGCCCTGTGGGACCGGGCCACCGGGTGCGACCGCCAGCCGCCCGCCGGCTGGGTCCACCCCGAGGAGGCCGCCTGGCCGGTGGCCGCGTCCGAGGCCAACGCCAAGCTGGCGGCGGTCGTTCGCACCCCCGACGGCACCCTGTTCGCCCGGGACGAGCTGGCCGCCGCCGGCCCGAAGCTGGCCGCGCTCCTGGGGGGCGAGGACGTCGCCGCCGCCGCCGGCCGGCCGGGCTTCACGGCCACGGCGGCGGCCGCCGGGGTGCGGCCGCTCCAGGGGCCGGGCCGGGCCGTGCCGGCGGACGTGCTGGCGAGGTGGGCGGCTTAACCGCCTACGTCACACGCGGCGCACCCGCGGATGAGGCCGCGCACACGCCGGAACTCGATCCCTACGTCACGGGGTGCCCGGGTTCGGCTCGTAGACGGCCTTGAGCCGCCTGTACTCGGCCCGCTCCCGGGCGGCGAACTCGGCCATCCGTTCCTCGTACTCCCGCCGGGCCGTGTCCGCCTGCCGGGTCCGCTCCCCGTCGTACTCGTCCCCCGTCATGACGCCGAGCACCTCGACGGCCGTGTGCCGGGCCCCCGGCCCGCCCCGGCCGCCGTCCGGCAGGTCGCCGACGGTTACGGCCGTCACCAGGTCAACGTCCGGGGAGCCGCCGGCCGGGGCGAAATCGTCCGAGTGGTCGCTGCCGCAGGCGGCCCGCAGCACGGCGAAGGTGCCGTCCGTGAACGCCACCCACACCTCCCGGCCGTGGCCGTTTTCGACGACGGCCCGCACCGTTTTGCCGCACCACCCCTCGGTGGCCGCCAGCAGCCGGTCGCCCGGCCAGGTCGTACCCGATTCCGTCGTCATCGCGTGTCTTCCGGGGGGTGAAACAGGGGCAGCCCTGCGAACGACCGCCCGTGGGCCACGCAGGCGGCCGACAGGGCGTCCAGGGCACGTGCCTCGGTCCTGTACCAGCGGCGATACTGGTTCTTGGGCAGCGGCTTGTCGGTCGGCGGGAGGTGGACGAACAGGGCCAAGGGTAGGTGCCAAGGCACGGCCGGAAAATCGTCCGGGCTGTCCGTCCAGCCGTAACGGTGCGCCGGGCCGCCGTCGGTCCACGGCCGCACACCGGACAAGCGGACAGAAGTCACCGGGTGCCGGGCGAACAGGGTGGCGGCCAGATCCGGGGTGCGACCCGTGCGGCCCGTGCTGCTGCAGTAGGGACACTCGTACCAGTGCCGCGGTCCGCCGCGGCGGCGGGTCCCGAGGCAGGCCCCGCACGGGTCGCCGGCGAACTGTGTCAGGGTCAGCCGCACCTCGGCCACGAACCCGCGGCGGACGACGGCCGCGGCCGGCGGCAGCAGGTCGGAACCGGCCAGCACCGGCGTCAGGTCGGCCGGCGCGGCGAACGCCCGACAGACCCCGGCGTGGTGCCACAGCTCCCGCTGCCGCCGGAGCAGGAGCGGGGCCACGGCCGCGTACCGGCCACTGCCCTGAGCCTCGGCCGCCGCCAGTTCGCACTGGACGCGGACGAACTCCGCCAGGTGCGACTCCCCGCGGTCGTCCAGCCAGTCGGCATAAACGAGCCGGCAAAGGTCGTCGTCCGGGTCGGCCAGCACCGCCGCCAGCATGTCGTCAGTGGTCATGTCGCTCACCCCTGGTCTTTAGTCGGCAGCTCGCCGGCCCACGGCCGGCACGCCTGGACGCCGTACACCTCGATCGGCCCGCCCTCCCGGCGGACCCGCATCCCCCGCCGCATGGCCGCGTCGCCGGCGGCAATGCCCGACCACGTCCCGATGTCGCCGGCGTAGGTGAGCAGGCTGGCGTCGTCCAGGACGTAGTCCCGCGGGCCGAGCAGGGCCGTCACCCGGCCGGCGTAGGCGTAAGGGCGGTAGTTGCCTTCGCTCAGGATTAGAACACAGTCGCCGATGGCTGGCATGACACGCTTTCGTTCGGGGTCGTATTGCCGGGCTTCGCCGCCGTAGCCGCGGCCTCCGTCGCCGTAGCCGCCGTAGCCGCTGCCGCCGTAGCCGTCATCGCCGTCGTCGCCGTCGCCGCTGCCGTTGCCGTAGCCGCCGCCGCCGCCGCCGCGGCCGCTGCCACCGCCGTTGCCGTTGCCGTCGCCGCCGTTGCCGTAACCGCCGCCGCCGCCGCCGAAACCGTTGCCGCCGCTTCCGTCGTCGCCGTAGCCGTAACCGAGGTGCTCGGGCGGCCGGTTCGCCCGCCACGGGCCGCCGTCGCCCCCGCCGTCGTCCAGCCAGTCGGCGTAGACGAGCCGACAAAGGTCGTCGTCCGGGTCGGCCAAGATCGCCGGCAGGAGCGGGCTCTGGTCGGTCATTCGGCGGCCCCCACGGCGTCGAGCATCGTAGTCAGGTCCCGGGTGACGTCGAAGGCCGCGGCGCTTCGCGTCAAGTGGTGGAAGAGGCGGCTCAGCGTCGTCGTCTCGTCGTAGGTCGTGGCGGTAAACTTGATTTCGCGGTACCGATCCGCGGTCGCGTGGCTGTCGGTCTCGTCTTCTCGGCGGGCAGACTGGTCTTCGTCGGCGAGTGGCATCGAGGGTCTCCGGGGTTGTGAGTCGGGCACGGGGCCGCCGCCGCACGGCCGGCAAACCGTGTGGCGGGCGTCACGTGGCAGCCCCGGCGGGCGGCCAGGGGGTCGGGGGCAGGCCGATGTCGGTCAGCACCGCCCGCAAGACGCCCCCGACGGCGGCGTACGCTTCGGCCTCCGTGTTGAACAACCGGCCGAGAAACGACGGACCGCTGGACAGGGCGTCGAACACCGTCTTCGGTAGAGCGCAAGAGTCGGTCGGCCCGCCGACCCAATCGACCGACGTCCAGCGGACCGGCCGCCACGATCGCCCCAGGTCGTTGTCCGGGCGGCGACCGTTGGTCTCGCCCCACGCCCGCCCGATCGCCTCGTCGGCCAGTCCAGGCAGGAGCCAGGCGGGCCGGGGCATGCGGTCCGGGTCGACCACCGGCACCCCGGCGTCGCCGTGCTCCGGGCAGCCGTCCGGGTGCGCGCCACTCCCCCAGGCGCAGTCGCAGAAGAACCGGCCGGCGCGGATCGCCGTGCGGTCGGCGGCGGAGCCGATCCGGTCGAACCCGTAGCGGACGGCGTCTCGGTGTCTGCCGGCCGTGTACGGCGGCGGTACGGGGGCGTGCGGGTCAGACACCGGAAGTCTCCGTGAGTTGGTCCGGGTGGAAGACGACCAGGAGGCCGTCGGTATTTTCCGCGACGACCCGCCGGACGCCCGACCGCTTCAGGAAGTCGGCCACCACCACGCCGACGAAGCGGTAGTCGTCGCGGGCGTCGTCGCCGACTTTGGCGACCCGGGTGCCGACCTGGAAGCGGACGGGCAGGAGCGGGTCGGGGGCGGCGGGCGGGTCGGCGGCGGCGGCCGGTTGGGGCGGGTCGAGCGGGACGCCGAGCGCGGCGGCCAGCAGGCGGGCGGCCGCCCGGTCCGGCGGCGACAGCCGGGCGATTTGCGTCGTCAGCAGCCGGGGCAGGTTGTCGGGCGGCCGCGCCGTCCAGGTGGCCAGGAATCCGATGTTGGTCGCCACGGACTTGAGCGGCGTCTCCTCGACGTCGAACGGCCGGAGCGTCAGGGCCAGCCGCTTCCAGGCGTCCCGGTCGGCCACGGCCGCGGCCAAGAGGTCGGGCGTGTGGGTCTCACTCACCGGCCACCTCCCGGACGGCGGTCGCGAGCGCCGCGTCGAACGCGCGGTAGAGGGCGGCGTCGGACAGGGCGAGCAGGCCGACCCGGCGGAGCTGGGCGTCGGTCATCCGGGCGACCAGCCGGGCGACCGGGTCGTCGCCCGGGTCGCCCCCGGAATCGACCCCGTAGTGCTCGCGGATGGCCTCCGGGCGGAAGCTCAGCCGCAGCAGCAGGCCTTCGACCAGCGGGAACGATTCGGTCATGCGTTTCACGGCCACGCTGTCACTCCGGTTGGGGGTTGGGGCGAGTCTGTCGGCCGCGGCCGCCGGCCGCGACCCGAGTTTCGGGCGGCAGCGCCGGCGGGGCCAGGGCCGCCCCGGCGTGCGTCGCCGCCGCGTCGCAGGCGACGTTCCACCGGCTCACCGGTTTGCCGTCCCGGCGGACGCCGGCGGCCAACTCGGACCGGACCGGGTGGCCGCCGAGCAGCTCCCAGCTCAGCGGGCCGAGCCGGTCCCGGGCGGCGAGCAGCCGGTCCCACCAGTCGGCCGGCACGTACTTGGGCGGGAACTCCGGCCGGGCCCAGGCCAGGATGGCGTTGAGCGAGTCGGTCCGCACCCGCCCGGCCCACCCGGCCGGCAGCGGCTCCAGCGCGTGGACGAGGGCGACCACCTCGGCCAGGTTGTTGCCCACGACGGGCTTGCCGAAGGCGGCGGGCGGGCCCCGGCCCCGGCGGCCACGGCCGTGCGGTCGTCGGCCGCCACCCACACCCAGCCCCAGGCCAGGCCGTGGGGCGACGGGTTGACCCGCACGACCGACCCGTCCGCGTACACGACCGCCGCGGCGGGCGGGGCGTCGCCGGTCGGCGCCCCGGCGATCGCAACGGGCGGGTCAGTCGGCATTGGGCATCTCCGGGTGCCGGGTTGCGAGTTGCGCTTCGGCTTGTCGCCCGGACATGGTCAACCGCCACCGGCCGTCGGCGGTCCGGGCGAACAGGTCGCGGCGGTTGGCCAGCCAGCCGGTCAGGGTGCCGGCGGGCACGCCCGACGCGGCCACCAGGCCGGCTCGCGCCAGCCCGTCCGGGTGTTGCTTGAGTGTCCGCAACACCTGAAGCAGGCGGCCGGCCCCGCGGGCCGCGGGCGACAGCAAAGGGGCCGGCGGCGGGGTCGGGGTCGTCCGTGCGCCACGGCGTCGAGCCGTCGACGGAGGGCGGCGTGATCCGCGTCCGCACGAAGGTCAAGCTCGGCCGTGCCGTGCTCTCGATCGCCAACAGCG
>JAYVUZ010000216.1:0-10255 GCA_043787415.1 Fimbriiglobus sp.
GCCGAGTATTTCACTCGGCACTCGGCACTCGGCACTCGGCACTGTTAGGCCTTGAATTGGCCGTTGAACGCCTTGATCGCCCCGCCCAGCTTCTCCTCCACCTCCGGGGTGATCTTCTTCTCCTTGGCGAGGAGCGCCCGCACCTCCGGCATCTGCTCCTTCATGAACTGGAGGAACTGCTTTTCCCAGGCCCGCACCTTCTTGCGGTCCACCGTGTCCAGTCCGCCACTGTTGCCGGCGTAAATGACCATCACCTGGTCAATAACATTGAGTGGCTCGTACTGGCCCTGCTTGAGCAGCTCGACCATGCGGTAGCCGCGGTCGAGTTGCCGCTGGGTGGCCGGGTCCAGCTCGGTGCCGAGCTGGGCGAACGCCTCCAGCTCGCGGAACTGGGCGAGCGTCAGCTTCAAGCCGCCGGCCACGCTCTTGTGCTTCATGGCCGCGATCTGGGCGTTGCCGCCCACTCGGGACACGCTCACGCCCACGTCCACCGCCGGCAGCACACCGGCGTTCTTCAACTCGGGCTGCAAGTAAATCTGGCCGTCGGTAATCGAGATTACGTTCGTCGGAATGTACGCCGACACCTCGCCTTCGAGCGTCTCGATGATCGGCAGGGCGGTCAGGCTACCACCCGAACCCGGCACGCGGGCGATCTTGGTGCCGGGGAAGTTCTTCAGGTCGTGCTTGGCCTGTTCCAGCCCGCCGGCTTCGCCGGGGCCGACGTACACCATGCCCTTGGCCCCGGCCGCCCGCTTGGTGGCACCCGCCCCGGCGGTATTCACCCCCCAGTCGGCCGTCACCTTCGCCTCGTCGGCGTCGCCGGGCACGATCACCCACTTGTCGGCCAGCTTGGCCGACCGTTCGAGCAGCCGGCTGTGACAGTAGAACACGTCGCCGGGGTAAGCCTCGCGGCCCGGCGGCCGGCGGACCAGCAGCGACAACTGCCGGTAGGCGGCGGCCTGCTTGCTCAAGTCGTCGTACACGCACAGGGTGTCCTTGCCCTGCTCGTACATGAAGTACTCGGCGATCGCGGTCCCGGCGTACGGGGCGATGTACTGCACCGGGGCCGAGTCGGCCGCCGACGCCACCACCACCACCGTGTAGTCCATCGCCCCCTTCTCGCGGAGCTTCTCCACCAGCGCGGCCACCTTCGACTCCATCTGGCCGCACGCCACGTACACGCAGATGACGCCTTCGCCCGCCTGGTTGATGATCGTGTCCAGGGCGATCTGCGTCTTTCCCGTCTTGCGGTCGCCGATGATGAGTTCCCGCTGGCCGCGGCCGACCGGCGTCATGGCGTCGATGGCCTTCAGCCCGGTCTGGAGCGGCTGCTTCACCGGCTGACGGTCCACGATGCCCGGGGCCGGCGATTCGACGAGCCGTGACTTGTTCGTGACGATCGGACCTTTGCCGTCGATCGGGTTGCCGAGCGGGTCGATGACGCGGCCGATCATGGCCTCGCCCACGGGCACGCTCAGCAGCTTGCCGGTGGTCCGCGCCTCGGCCCCCTCGGTGATCTTCAGGTAGTCGCCCAAGATGATGACCGACACCGAGTTCTCTTCCAGGTTGAAGGCCAGCCCCTTCACCCCGGACCCCGGGAAGTCGATCAGCTCGCCGGCCATCACGTCGGACAGGCCGTACACCCGGGCGATGCCGTCGCCCACCTCCAGCACCTTGCCGGTGGCGCGGACGTCGATCTGTTTGCCGAAGTCGAGGATCTGCCGTTCGAGGATCGAGGCGATCTCGCCGGCGGTCTGCTTGAGTGCCATGTGGGTTAGCCCGCCATCAGGGTGTTCGTGAGGGTGGCCAGCCGGGTGCGAACGGAGGTGTCGAACACCCGGTCGCCCACCCGCACCACCAGACCGCCGAGCAGGTCGGCATCGACTTTGGCCGTCAGCACCGGGTCGGCCTTCAGGTTGTCCGCCAGGGTGGCCCGGACGGTGGCCAGTTGGCCGTCGGACAGCGGCACGGCCGACGTGACCGTGGCCCGCACCCGGTTGCCGGCCTGGTCGCGGAGGGTGGCGTAGGCGGCGGATACGGCCGGCAGCAGCCCCAGCCGGCCGTTCTGGGTCAGCACGCCGAGGAACTTGCGGACCACTTCCGAGGCGTTGTGCTCGAAGGCCGCGGCCAGCACCGGGAACTTGGTCTTCTTGGCCACCGCCCCGCTGGCCAGGAAGGCGGCCACGCCGGGCTTGATCTTCACGGCCGCTGCCACGGCGGCCAGTTCCTCGCCGACCGGGTCGGCCCGGTCCTCGGCGACGGCGGCGGCGTGCAGGGCCTCGGCGTACACTTTGCCCAGCCGGGCGGTGGCGCCGTGGTACTCCAGCACGGTCTCGTGGGCGGGTTCGGTCATGGGGTTAGGCCTTCACGCCGGCTTTGAGCTCGTCCAGCGACTCGGTCAGCAGTCGGGCGTGGTCCTCGACGGTCATCGCCCGCCGCACCGCCTTGCTGGCCATCAGCCCGGCCAGCTTGACCGACTCGTGCCGCAACTCCTGCAACGCCGCGTCCCGCTCGGCGGCGATCTCCCGCCGGGCGCGGTCGAGTTCGGTGGCCGCGTCCTTCTTGCCGGCCTCCCGCTCGACCACCTTGAGGGCGTCGGCGTCCCGCCGGGCTTCGTCCATCATGGCCCGAATCTTGTCGTTGGCGGCGGCGTACTCGCCCTGCAGTTTGGTCCGCAGCCCCTCGGCCTCGTGCTTCACCTTCACCGCCTCGTCGCGGGCCGAGAAGATGGCGTCCTCCCGCTTCCGCAGCCCGGCCAGGATCGGCCCCCAGGCGAACGTGTACAGGATGGCCAGCAACGCCCCGAAGACCACAAGCGTGACGCCCATCGTCACGTAGTCCGGCTGGAGCGGGTCGGCCGTCTTTCCGGCGTCGGCGAACAGTGCGAGCATGGGTCTGGCTCCTGGTCAGGCGTCCGGGGCAGGGGCTAGTTAGACCTTGCCGACCAGGGCGTTACAAATCACCAGCAGGGCGATGATGGCGGCCCCTTCCACTAGGGCGGCCATGACGATCATGTTCACCTGAATCTTGCCGGCGGCCTCCGGCTGGCGGGCGATGCCGGACAGGGCGGCGAACCCGACCAGGCCGATGCCGATGCCGGCCCCGACGATGGCCAGTCCGGCCCCGATGCCGGCGCCCATGCCGGCCCCAGACTTGCCGGCGTCCACCGCGGCCACGCCCCCGGGGACCACGACCGGGTCGGCGAACGCGGGGGCGGCCAGAGCCAGGACGGCGAACGAGGCCAGGGCGAGGGTGCTCAGACGCATGGCGAACGATCCTTTACGACGCAAGGGGGTGTCGGAAACTTCTAAGTGTTTTAGTGTTCCGGGTTCAGTTGCAGGCCCAGGAAGATGCTCGTCAGCAGGACGAACACGAACGCCTGGAGGAAGGCGACGAACAGTTCCAGCACGCTCAGGGCCGTGCCCATGACCACCGCCGCGGCCCAGCCGCCGTAGTTGAGCGACCCGTTCAGCCCGACGGCGAAGGCGAAAATCACCCCCAGGGCCACGTGACCGGCGAACAGGTTGGCGAACAACCGGATGGCCAGGATGACCGCCCGCAGGATCGACCCGGCGAACTCGATGACGGCGATCAGCGGGACGATGGCCACCCACAGGAACAGCTGCATCGGCAGGTTGTCGGCCTTCAGGCTCGGGATGAACGACCGCACGTAGCCGACCGGGCCGAGCTTCAGCAGGGCCGAAATCGTGATGACCACGAAGACGATGCCGGCCAGGACGAGCGTCACACTGATGCTGGCCGTCGGCGACCCGAGGAACGGGATCATGCCGAGCAGGTTGCACACCAGAATGAACAGGAAGAGCGTCCACAAGAACGGCACGTACTTGTCGGCCAGGTAGTGCTCGTGATCCTTGTACGCCTCCCGGGCCTCGTGGTCGTGGCCCGCTTTGTCCGACTGCGTGTCCGGATGGTGGTCGTGGCCGCTGTGGATGTTCGGCCGGGCCACCTCGTCGCGGATGAACAGCAGCAGCCCTTCCAGGGCGTTCCACAGCGGGCCGCGGACCGGCTCGCCGGTGGCCACCTGGCGGGCCAGGGGGATCATCAGGCCGGCCACAACGACCGCCGCCAGCACCACCAGGAGCTGGTACTTGGTGCCGAAATGCTCGCTCCCGAGCCACCCCTCGTCCAGGACGTGGGCGACGGCGTCGGCGAACAGCGGGGAGAGGGTCATACGTCAGCTCTTGCGACCGATCAGGACCAGGTGGGTGATACTCACACCCACCCCCAGCAGCGCCCCGGCCGTCACCCCCCAGGGGGACCAGCCGAGGCGGTCGTCCAGCCACAGGCCGGCGAGGGCTGGGGCGACCAGTTCGGCCACCGCCGTCATCACCAGCCCGAGGCTGCGGTAGTCGTTGCCGGACGGCGTGCCGCTCATGCCGGCCTCCGGCCGGCGTCGGCCAACCGGCCCCACAGCAGCCCGGTATCCAGTGCCAGAGTGACGAGATAAAAGCCGCACGCCCAGTCGGCAAGCGACTGACGCGGAATTCCCAGACTTTCGACCGCCGGTCCCAAAACTGAGACGGCGACCACCACCCAGCCCATCCGCAGCCCCGTGCCGACCATGACGGCCGTCGGCCCGGCCTGCGGCACCCGTTCGGTCACAACCACCACCAGTCCCAAGGATAACATTGCCGGCGGCAGGGTGAGGGCGAGGCCGAGGGCCGGGGCGCGTAAATCAGCGGCATAGAGGGCCGCGACGGCGAAGGCGAGCAGGGTGCCGAGCAGTAACCCGATGAGTGGCTTGAGCATAGGGTCGGCCGTTTTATGGCGGGCGGGGGGCGTAAGCCCTCCGTAGCTGGGGGAGTTACCGGTGAACCCGTTCCCACGGGGGGCTTACGCCCCCCGCTGGCCTCAGAACTGGGTGGCCGGCCGCCAACTTGCGTTGACACACCAACCCGGTTTTCTTTAGATTCTAGTAGGACTTTCGGCGAACCCGTGTTAGGCGACGCCGCCGGTCTCCCGCCCCGCCTCTGGGCGACGGCCGGTCGCCCGACCGACGCCCCACCCGGTTCGGACGCCGGGAGCAACCCCCACGGACGACCACACCGCCGCCGGCCGGGCGGACCGAGTACGCTCATGAGCAGCAAGCCGTCGCTGGCCGACCGTCCGAAGAAGGAACTCGTCGAACTGGCCCGCCGCCGCGGCGTCGCCGGGGCGGACGGGTTGTCCAAGGAGGCGCTGGTGAAAACCTTGTCGGCCGCAGCCAAGGAGGCGCCGGCCGCCAAGGCCAAGGTGGTCAACACCAAGGCGGCCCCCACCCCCAAGCCGGCCGCGAAAGTCGGCGTCAAGCCGGCCCCGCCGGTCGCCACCCGGCCGGGTGTGCCGACGGCCCCCCGGCCGGGCGTGCCCGCGGCGGCCAAGGTGGCCGGCAAGCCGATGACCACCTCCCGGGTGGAGGCCCTCATCCCGGCCGACAAGGACCTGTCCACCAAGACCGCCAAGCCGGGCGGCCCGCCGGTCAAGGACCGGCTGACGCTCACCAGCCCGGACCCGTACTGGCTGCACGCCTTCTGGGAGCTGACCACCCAGAGCGTCCACCGGGCCGAGGCGGCACTGGGCAGCGACTGGCACGGGGCCAAGCCGGTCATCCGGCTGTACGACGTGACCAGCGGGGACACCACGTCCACGAGTGAGAACCCGCTGCGGGACATCGTGGTGCACGGCGGCTGCACGCGGTGGTACATCGACGTGGCCCAGCCGCCCCGGTCGTACCAGACGGCCATCGGCTACCTGACCCGGACGGGCCGGTTCTTCCCCCTCACCCGGTCGAACGTGGTGGTGCCGCCGAAGGCCGGGGTGGCCGCCGAGATGGAAGACGGCGAGCCGGGCGGCGGGGCCGCCGACGGGCCGGGCGGCGGCCGGGAGGTGGCGGCCGACCGCGACCGCCGGCCGCTCAAGGACAGCCCGTTCGGCAGCGGGGCGGTGCCGCCCACCAAGCTCAAGAAGTTCCACTTCGACATCGAGGCCGAGCTGATCGTGTACGTGCGGACGGACCCGGCGGCGACGGTGACGCTCCAGAACGAGCCGGTCAAGCTCGGCGCGGACGGCCGGTCCACCATCCGGTTCAGCCTGCCGGACAGCCGGCAGATCATCCCGGCCGTGGCCACCAGCGCCGACGGCATGGAGGAGCAGACGATCGTCCTGGCCGTCGAGCGGAACACCAAGCGGCTCGACCCGATGATGCACGACGTGTACGGCGAGCAATAACACATGACGGCGAGCGGCCGGCGTGAGCCGGCTGAGGGGGCGCTGGCAGGTCGGTCAGCGACTTCATCACCCCGGCCGCGTCCCCTCAGCCGGCTCACGCCAGCCGCTCGCCTCGATCACATGTCTTCACTCTCCCTCATCCGCGTCCGCCGTCGGGCGATGGCCACCACCTTTGAGGTTGCGCTACCGGCAGCCACGCCCGACGCCGTCGCCGCCGGGACGGACGCGCTGGACCTCATCGACGAGTTGGAGAGCCAGCTCACCGCCTACCGCGACGACAGTGAACTCAGCCGGCTGAACGCCGCCGGCGGCGGCCCCGTCGAGCCGCGGCTGTTCGCCCTGCTGCAAGCGGCCGGCACGCTCACCCGAGACACGGCCGGGGCCTTCGACTGTGCCACCGGGGCGCTGGTCGAGGCGTGGGGCTTTCGTAGTCGGCAGGGCCGTGTTCCGCCGGGCGATGTGCTGGCGGCCGCCCGCCGGGCGAGTGGCTTCCGCCATGTGGTGCTGGACGCCGGCACTGTGCGCTTTCTCCGGGACGGCTTGTCGATCAACCTGGGCGGCATCGGTAAGGGGTACGCCCTGGACCGCGCCGCCGAACGGCTGCGGGAGCGGTGGGGCGTCCGCTCGGCCCTGTTGCACGCCGGCGGCAGCAGCGTGCGGGCGGTCGGGGTGCCGCCGGGGGTGCCGCGGGGCTGGGCGGTCGCCGTGACGCACCCGCACGCCGACGGCCGCACGCTCGGCACCGTCTGGCTGGCCGACCAGGGGTTCGGCACGTCGGCGGCGACGTTCCAGCACTTCGAGGCGGGCGGCAAGAAGTACGGCCACCTGCTCGACCCCCGCACCGGCGTCCCGGCCGAAGGGACCGCCTCGGCCAGCGTCGCCGCCCCGACGGCCGCCGCCGCGGATGCCCTCTCGACGGCCTTTTTCGTCCTCGGCACCGACGCCGCCGCGGACCACTGCCGCAGCCGGCCGGAGCTGGCGGCGGTGCTGCTTCCGGACGGGGCCGAACAACCGACGCTGGTCGGCGGCGGCCCGCTGTGGTACGATCCGCCTATCGACGGTTAGTTGTCCGCCGCCCTCCCCCGCCCTCCCCGGCCCTTCGCCATGACTGCCATCCCGCCCCTGCCGCTGCCCGTGGTGTACGCCGGCCTGATCGGCTGCCTGCTGTCGCTCATCGTGGCCACTTACCAGCAGAACTGGTCGCTGCGGGTGTTCTTCCTCTTGGCCCTGCGGCTGGCCATCGGCTGGCACTTCGCTTTCGAGGGGCTGCACAAGATCAACTCGCACCTGGTCGGCCCGACCGAGACGAACAAGCCGTTCACCAGCGAGCCGTACTTCGTGGCCGCCGAGGGGCCGTTCGGCGAGGTCATGCGGAAGCTGTACCTGGGCGACCCGCAGGCCACCATCGCCGCCAAGGTGATGCCTTCGGAAGCGAAGCCGGCCGACGCCGTGGCCAAGCTGGAAGAGGCTGGCCAGGCGGCCCTGTGCCCGCCGGCCGCCGCCGCGGTGCTGGACACGGCGCTCGCCGACAAGGCGACGCCGGCCAAGGCCAGCTACGCCCGCTGGGTGTATGGGGTGGACGCCCGGGACGCGAAAGTGAAGTACGTGGCCAGCGGGGACGTGGCCCAGACCGCCCCGGACCGGCTGAAGCAGATCGCGGTCATGCGGACGTGGGCCAAGGAGGTGCGGGACCGGGACGCGATGGGCCTGGGCACCGGGTACGGCATCGAGCAGAAGCGGGCGGCCCAGAGCCGGGTGGACCTCCGCACCGCCGAGACGGAGCTGGCTAACGACGCCGACGCCTTCCTGGCCGACCTGGTCAAGCTGTACAGCCCGGAGCCGGACCCGAAGGCCTCGAAGCCGACCGCCCCCGAGAAGGCCATCGTCGCCCAGGACCGGCTGACCATGTGGACGCTGACCATCGGCGGGGCGTGCGTGTTCTTCGGCTTCTGCACCCCGGTGGCGTGCCTCGTGTGTGCCGGCTTCCTGGTGCTGACGTACCTCAGCCACCCGACCGTGCCGTGGTACCCGCTGCCGCCCGGCACCGAAGGCAACCCGCTGTTCGTGAACAAAAACATCATCGAGTGCCTGGGCCTGTTGGCCGTCGCCGCCCACCCGACGGGGCGGTGGCTCGGGCTGGACGCCATCTGGACCCGCATCGCGTTCGGCAAGTAACACACGCCCAAAAATCTCTTCACCACCCTCCGGAACCCCTCCCATGGCCCTCGACCTCACCCCCGAGCAGAAGGACATCGGCCGGAAGAACTTCGCCCAGGCGGCCGGCGACCTGGCCCGCCTGAAGCCAACCGACCCGACCCGCCGCACCTTCATGGGCAGCATGGTGGCGGGGGCGGCGGTGGTGCCGCTTTCGAGTGCCATGTACTTCGGCTACGACTCGTGGAAGGGCAACAAGGCCGTCCGCACGGCGTTCATCGGGGTGGGCGACGAGGGCGGCGTACTGATCGGCGAGCACAACCCCGAGTTCACCGAGATCGTGGCGATAGCCGACATCCGGCCGTACAACCTGGACCGGGCGTTCAAGGGCGAAGCCCAGGGGCCGCGGAAGGGGCTGAACAAGATTTACGGCGAGGCGTCGGCCAAGAAGATCAAGCAGTACGGCAACTGGGAGGAGCTGCTGGCCCCCGGGGTGATCGCCGAACTCGGGCTGGAGGCGGTGGTCATCGCCCTGCCCCTGCACCTGCACCACGACGCCACCGTCAAGTGCATGGCGGCCGGGCTGCACGTGCTGTGCGAGAAGCTGATGGCCCGCACCATCGGCCAGTGCAAGAGCATGACGAAGGCGGCCCAGGAGTACGGCCGGGTGTTCAACGTCGGGCACCAGCGGCACTACTCGATGCTGTACGCCCACGCCACCGAGGTGGTGCAGAGCGGCGTGCTCGGCGACATCAAGCACATCCGGGCCTTGTGGCACCGGAACAACTCGTGGCCGTTCACCGCCGACGACAAGGTCCGGGCCACCTTCGCCGCCGGCAAGGACGTGGACGGGGTCGAGTTCGACATGCCGTTCTACAAGGACGGCTGGTACAAGCCGGTGCTCAAGACCGACGTGGAGGCGCTGGGCGGCGACCCTGCCCGGCTCAAGAAGTACGGGTACGACTCGCTGCGGGAGCTGGTGCGGTGGCGGGTGTACGACCGCACCGGCGGCGGCCTGATGGCCGAGCTGGGCAGCCACCAACTGGACGCCAGCAGCATCTTCCTGGGCAAGGTCCACCCGCTGGCCGTGCAGGGGGTCGGCGGCAAATTCTTCTACGGCCCCGGCCGCAACGACCGCCAGGGGGACGACGGGGTGTTCGTCACCTACGAGTTCCCGGGCAAGAACCACCCGCTCGGGGCCGGCCGCGGGTCCGACCCGACCGACATCGTGGTGGTGACGTACAGCTCGTTCAACACCAACTCGTTCGAAGAGTACGGCGAGTGCCTGATGGGCAGCAAGGGAACGATGGTGGTGGAGCGGGAGGCGGACGTGTACCTGTTCCGCGAGAAGGGGGGCACGTCGGCCCCGAGCGACGCCGGCGGCAAGGCCACGGAAATCAAGGTGACGGCCGACAAGGCCGGCAAGCCGGTGACGGAAGCGAGCAGCACCTGGGGCGGGGCCGGCGGCGGGGCGGTGACGAAGTCCGCCGGGGCCGGGGCGTGGGACACCAACGTGCGGGGCTACCGCACGGAGATGGAGCACTTCGCCTTCTGCGTGCGGGCCTGGGGCAAGGACAAGGCCGACTACACGAAGGGGGCCGACGGCAAGCTCAAGCACGCCGACAAGCTGCCCCGCTGCCACGGCGAGGTGGCCATGGCCGACGCCATCCTGGCCCACGGGGCGAACATGGCCATGGCCAACCGCACCCGCATCGAGTTCGACCCCAAGTGGTTCGACACCAACTCGCCGGACGTGCCGGAGACGAAGTTCGGCAAGCCGGGCGGGGGGACGTGCGACGGGGCCAGGTCGTCGGGCATCGGCGGGACACCGGGAGGGGATGTCCCAGTGTATGCCTGAGACGCTGTCGGCGAG
>JAYVUZ010000217.1:0-5053 GCA_043787415.1 Fimbriiglobus sp.
CGCTCGCGCTTCGGGCTACGACCCGGGGATCAGCGATCTCGGCCGGCCACATGAGCGGGCGGGTGCGTCACCTCGACGGCCGTCAGCGCCTCCAGAATCGTGTAGCTGTGCAGCGCCCCCTTCGGCACGACCCACGAGTCGCCGGGGTTGAGCGTCACCGTCTGCCCCTCGACGGTCAGCTCGGCCTTGCCCTTCACCACGTACCCAACCGTTTCGTACTCGCGGGCGGTCGGCTCTTTGCCGGCGGTCGGCGGCTCGTCCCGCCACAGCCTCATGCCGAGCGACTTCGAGTTGGCCAGATACTTCTGCCCGTCCGGGCCGGTCGGCGAGTGGGCGGAATCGACTTTGACCACGGTGGTATTGGGCACGTGCAGGCTCCGGGTGAGGTTCGCAGGACCCGGAGCAACCGCCGTGCCCTCACCCCGCCTGGGCCAACACCCGCGGGCCGGCGTCAAGGTTCCGCCCCTCCCGCACCCGGTACGGCGACTGCCGTAGGCCGTCGAAGTACAGCCGGGCCAGCACCTCGCCTAACAAGCCGAGGGACAGGAACTGGCCGCCGGCTACCAGGCCGAGCGCCCCGAACAGCGACAGCGGGTTAGCCGTCAGCCCCGGGCCGGTCGTGTACTTCATCCCCAGCGCCGCCAGCAGGCACGTCGTCCCGCCGACCAGCAGCACGAGGCCGAGCAGGCCGAAGACGTGCATCGGCCGGGCGTGGTAGCGGTCGAGGAACTGCACCGTCAGCAGGTCGAGTAGCACCCGCACGGTGCGGGTCAGGTTGTACTTCGAGGTGCCGGCCGTGCGGGGGTGGTGCCGCACCGGCACCTGCACCACGCTGGCCCCCTGCTGCACCGCGAACGCCGTCAGGAAGCGGTGCCGCTCGCCGTACAGGGTGAACCCGTCCACCACCTCCCGCCGCATCGCCCGCAGGGTGCAGCCGAAGTCCTTGAACGGCACGCCGGTGACTTTGCGGATGAGCCAGTTGGCCGCCCAGCTCGGCACCTTACGGAGGAGCAGCTTGTCCTGCCGGTTGGCCCGCTGGCCGAGGGCCACGTCGTACCCGCCGTCGAGGGCGGCCACCAGCCGGGGGATGTCGGCCGGGTCGTTCTGGAGGTCGCCGTCCATAGTCACCACCACCCGGCCGCGGGCGTGGTCGAACCCGGCTTGCAGGGCCGCCGACTGGCCGCGGTTCTGCCACAGCCGCACCACCCGCAGCCGGGGTTCGCCGTCGGCCAGCACCTCCAGCGCGTGGTAGGTGCCGTCCCGGCTGCCGTCGTCCACGACCACCGCCTCCCAGTCGAGGCCGGCATCGTCTAGCGCCTCACGGAGCCGGTGGACTAGCGGGCGGATGTTGTCCCGCTCGTCCTTGACCGGCACGACAACACTCAGATCGGGCATGGGACGGACTCCGTTCCGTCGGGTGAATCGGTCACTTCACGTCGAGAACCAGTTGGGCGGCTTCGTCGCCCATCTTGACGAACGAGCTGGCCCGGATCGGCACCCCGGCCCCGCGGGCGTCCATCAGCTCGGCGGTAAGGACGTGCCGGCCGGCCGGCAACGGCGGGACGATCAAGGCAAAATCGAACAACCCGCCGGGCAGGATGGTGCGCCGCACCAGCCCGGCCCGCTCGCGGACAATTTGCTTGCCCGTCGGGTCCGACACACTGTACAGCAGGTGGATGCCGGCCAGGTCGCCGGGGCACAGCTCCCACGGTTCGGCCGAGACGTTTCGGGCGCGAAGGGTGACAACTGCTGATCGCCCGGCAACCAGCGTGGGCGGCGGCTCAACCCAGGCGAGTTCAGACGCCGCGGCCTCCGGCCGGTAGGCAGTCAGCAGCCAGTGGCGGAAGCGGTCCCGGGTGTGGTCGCTGCCGTTCTCCGGCAACCAGTTCTCGTACTGCGTCAGCACCCGACCCATGGCCGCCGTCTTGCCGACGGGCATGTGGCCGTACCACGGCCACAGTTGCCGACGGGCCTCACTCACGCTGGCGTCAGTGGTAAGAAGGAGAATCACCGCGGACACAAGTCCCGTCCGGTCCGCCCCTTGTTTACAATGGACCAGTAACGGATACTCGGTGTGGTCGAGTATGTCCACGAGCCGGCGCAGCTCGGCCGGCGGCGGCGGCAGGTAGGCGGACAGCGTCACGTCCTCCTGGCTGACACCGAGGGCGTGGGTGGTGGCCAACTCGTCGGTGTACCAGTCGGCCGGCGGAGCCAGCGACGGCCCCCGCAAGTTCAGCACGGTGCGGATGTTGTGGTCGAGAATTTGACCGCGCAGGCCGTCGGCCGACGGTTGCGAGCAGCGGTAGACCCGGCCGGGGATGACGGTGTGCCGGTTGCTCCCGGCGAACACCCGAGCCGCTTCAGCGGCAACGACAACACCCGCCAGCGCAAGTCCCCACTGGGCGAGCCGGCGGGGCCAGGAGTGGCGGGCGAGGGTCATGCCGGGCTATTGTGACGCCCGGCGGTTGCGGTTGCCAGCCCAGCCGCTACCGCGGCTTACGGGCAACGGGCGGGGCCGGGATGCGGCTGGCGATGCGGTTGTGGAGAATGTTGCCCACCACCGCCGTCGGCTCGGCGGCGTCGGCCTCCTTGCGGGCGGCCACTTCGGAACGATCAATCGTGACGTGGCTCGGCGCCTCGATGCCGATTTTCACCCGGCCGGGGGCAATTTGCACCACCGTCAGTTTGATGTTCCCGTCGATGACGACCGATTCGCCAGACTTCCGAGTCAGAACCAGCATGGGTGTCCCTCCTGGATCGGTTGCTGTCTTGGTGTGTCCTACTGGCCACGAAAGCAAGCAAAGTCGGTGCCGCCGGAAAATTCCACACCCGACTTGAGCCGGCTTCCGCGGAGCGATCCTACCGTGGACCGCCCGCCACCTACAAAGTCCGTAGCACAAGAAGAACCGTTGCGAGCGACTCAAACCGGACATCAATTAGAAAATACTCACCCGGCACCACCGGCTTTCACGGCCGGGCAAATCCTCTGTCCCGGTCGTAACAGTCCACGCGGTTTTACCCAGACTGCCGATTTCTCCCATCGTCCGGCCTCGGAGCCGGGGGAGGAAATTACCATGACCCGCCTGTTCCACCACTCGTTCGCCGGGCTGTTTGCCGCCGTGCTCGGGGCAACACCGGCTGTTGCCCAGACTTACGCCACCCCTCTGCCCCCGGGGCCAGGCTGCGTCATCCTGCCCATCCCGGCCGGGCCGATGGTCGCCCCCGTGCTGATGCCGGTCGGTGCCCCGAGGGCCGCCCCGGTCGCAGTCTACCAGTACTCCGGCTGCACCCCGGCCGCCACGACTTGCCTGCCGACTGCCAGTTACGGCCCGCGGCTGACCGTCACCGGCGAGTTCTTGCTCTGGTTCACGCAAGCCGGCTCCCTGCCGCCACTGGCTACTGCCGTCGCACCGGGGCTGGCCGTGCCGCCGGGCGGGTCGCTCGGCCGCACCGACACCGACATCCTCTTCGGCGGCCGGGCCGACACCGCCGCGCGGCCCGGCGGCCGGCTCGGCCTGGCCTACGCCCTGTCTGATACGTCCGCCGTTGAAACCCGGTTCGTGTTCCTCGGCGACAGCGACGACCACCTGGACGGTGGCAGCGTGCCCGGCGGTGTGACGGTGGCCCGGCCGGTGAACCTGAACGGTCAGCCCTCGGCGGTGCCGGTCCACTTCCTGTCGGCGGTGGCCGCCACCCGGCTGCTCGGCTGGGACATCGACTACCGCTGTCGGCTGGACAGCGGCGGGTGCAGCCAGTTCGACCTGCTGGCCGGGTTCCGCTACCTGCACCTCGGCGACCGGGTGGAAGTGTTCCACACCGCCGACGCCCCACTGGCCGCCCTCGGCGTCGCCGGGCCGGGCATCGTCAGCGACAGTGTCCGCAGCCGCAACAGCTTCTACGGCCCGCAGGTGGGGGTCGCCTACCGCCGGCCGCTGCGTGGCAGTTGGAGCTTCGACGCGCTGCTGAAAGTGGCCCTCGGGGCGACGGTGGCCCGGGCCGACCTGGACGGCTCGACGACGGTCGGGGCGGCCGGCATCCAGACGGGTCTGCTGGTCGGGCCGGCCAACACCCGGCACGACAGCACGACGTTCTTCGGGGTGGTGCCGGAAGCCAGCCTCGGATTTGGCTACGCTGTGTGCGACAACCTGCGGCTGACGACTGGCTACACTTTCCTGTACTGGAGCAAGGTACGGCGGGCGGCAGATCAGATCGACCTGACCACCGGCGTCGGCCGCCCGACCTTCCGGGACGTGACCACCGACTACTGGGCGCAAGGAGTGCGGCTCGGGGCCGAGTGGCGGTTCTGAGCCGCCACCCGGCGGGCGGTCGTCGCCGGGCGGTCGCCGCTTGACCCGGTGGCCGCGGGCGGTGCTCGGCCAACTCACCGGCTGATCGGGGGTGTGCTGTCCGGCGGCGGGCTACGGCTGCTGGGATGCCTGCGGCTGCGGGTGAACAACGTGAACTACGCGGCCGGCCAGTTGGTGGTGCGGGACGGGAAGGGCCGGGTGGACCGGAGGACCGTGCTGCCGGCGGCGGCCCGGGACGGGCTGGCCGCTCACCGGGAGCGGGTCCGGGCGTTGCACGCGGCCGACCGGACCGCCGGGTGGGGGCGGGTGTGGCTGCCGGCCGCCCGGAAGCGGCCGCGGGCGGCCGAGGACTGGGTGTGGCAGTGGGTGTTCCCGACGTCCCTCTGTGGCGGAACCCGACGACCGGCGTGGAAGGTCGGCATCACGCCCACGAGGGGGCGGTGGGCAAGTCCGTCTCAAAGGCCGTCCGACGGAGCGGCATCCCGAAGCGGGCGACCAGCCACACCCTCCGCCACAGCTTCGCCACCCACCTGATCGAAGCCGGGTAAGACATCCGCACGGTGCAGGAGTTGTAAGGCCACGCAGATTTCAGCACCACGATAATATACTGTCATGTGTTGACCCGGGATGGGAGAGGAGTTCGGCGTCCGGGTAGTGGCCTCAGCGTAGGGACTGGTGAGCGGCTTCTTGGTCGCTCAGGCCGGACGAGCGAGGGCAGCGAACGCCCAGAACAGGCCGGCTACGCC
>JAYVUZ010000218.1:0-4403 GCA_043787415.1 Fimbriiglobus sp.
GGTCGGTGGATGCGAACGGTGGGCCTCGAAGACTCGGCACCACCCTACGAAAGAGGGGCCGCCCATGTCCGGCTTTGTTCTCCTCGCACTCCTCGCCCCGGCTGCCGAGCCGGAGTTCGCCGGCAAGCCGCTGTCCGCCTGGGCCAAGCAACTGAAGGAGGACGACACCCCCCGCCGGCGGCGGGCGGCGGCGCTGGCCCTCGGCCAGATCGGTACCAGCCACCCGGAGTCGCTGACGGTCGTGCTGCCGGCCCTCGGCACGGCGGTCCGGCAGGACGCCAGCCCGGACGTGCGACGGCAGGCCGTGGCGGGCATCGCCCAGCAGAAGCCGGACGACTCGACGGCGGCCGTCCCCGACCTGACGGAAGGCCTTCGGGCCGAGAAGGACGCCGGTGTGCGGCTGGAACTGGCAACCGCCCTCGGGCGGTTCGGCCCGGCCGCCGCCCCCGCGCTCACGCCGCTGACCGACTGCTTGCCGGATGCGGATGCCAAACTTCGTGCCGCCGCGGCGAGTGCGCTAGGCCGGATCGGGGCGGAAGCGTCGGCCGCCGCTCCGGCCCTGCTCGCGCGGCTGACTGACACGGATTCGGCGGTGAAGCGGGAGGCGGTGGCGGCCGTCAGTCGGGTGAGGCCAGCCGAGCCGGCGCCGGTCGCCGCGGCTCTGGTCCAGTTGCTGGCGACTGCCGACCTGACGTTGCGGCGGGCGGTGCTGGAATCGCTCGGCCGGTTAGCCGACCCCGGAGCCGACACGGTGACGGCTGTTGCCGGCGAACTGGCCCATGCCGATGCCGACGTGCGGGTGACGGCCGTCCAGACCCTCTCAAGGTTCGGCCCGGCCGCCCGGCCGGTCGCCGACCGGCTGACCACCGCGTTCAAGTCGGACAGCACCACGCGGGTCCGGGAGGCGGCCGCTCGCTCACTGGCGACCACCTGGCAGGCCGAGCCGATGAAGGTGTTTGGCCCGTTCATCGACCGCCTTTCCAGCGACTCGGCGGTTGAGGTTCGAGTCGCAATCGCCGACCTACTCGGCGGCTTCGGCCCGGCCGCTGTACAGGCGGCACCCGCACTCCGTCGCGCCCGCAGCGACT
The DNA here is from genome assembly GCA_043787415.1 of Fimbriiglobus sp. GTDB lineage: Bacteria > Planctomycetota > Planctomycetia > Gemmatales > Gemmataceae > JAXMAZ01. The sequence continues at coordinate 1,089 of JAYVUZ010000218.1, forward strand.
CCGACCCGCGAGTCCGCTTGGCGGCCACGGAAGCCCTCCGACGGGTCGAGCCGAAGTCCTGACTCGACAGCCACAAGTTCTTAACCAGCCGGCGTTTTCGTCTCGTAAACTGTCGGTTAAATCATGACCGACACACGTCAAGCCGCTTCGTCCAGCGCCCGCCCTCACTTGAGGCCGAACCCGGAAAATCCGTTTGACATCGGTTGAGGCTGTTCTAGATTTCTCGCACGAACAACCTATTCAGGCCATACCATACAAGCCGGCGTCGCCCCCGCCCCCGTCTTGTCTTTTGGGAGTCATGATGACCGCAGTTGCAGGCCTATCGGGGGGCCTCAGCTATCTACCGACTTGGCTCGGCGACGTGCCGGACGTCGGCGGCTTGGACGTGGTCCTGTGCGGCTGGGTGCGGGCCAGCGGCTGGCTGTCGGCCGGTCTGGTGCTGCCGACGGTAACTGGTCACACCTGCGTCGTGGCCATGCCTTCGGTGGCCGACCGTGCTGCCGTGCTGCCGGCGGAACTCGGCGAGGTGGTGAAGTCACAAAAGGCTGGAGCCGCGTCGGTCGTCTGGCAACGGCCGGGCACATCGGGCCGGCTGTACGCTGCGGTGACGCCGGCCGGCCGGCCGAGCGGCCAGGTGTGGGCCGAGCGGTCCGCGAACGACCCCTGGACCGACGCCGACCGGGCCGCCTTCCGACTGGCTGCCCGGCTGATCGAACGCTCGCCGTTACTGACCGAGCTGACTGGCCCGGCGGCCGACCCGCAGCGACTCCAGCAGCGGCTGATCGACGCCGCCGTGATGTGCGGCCGGATGGCCCACGACTTCGACAACGTACTCACCGGCATCATCGGGTTCACCGAGTTGACGGTGCCGCTGGTGCCACCCGGTAGCCTGCCGGCCAAGTACCTGGGCGAGATCGCCAAAGTCGGCCAGCGGGGCGTCGTGTTCACCCAGCAGTTGCACCAACTCAGCCGCAGCGGCCACGCCCGGCCGCAGCCGGCCAGCCTGTCGGCCGCCGTGGCGAAGGAAGAAGCCCGACTCCGCGGCACGCCGAACGGGGCGGTGGTGGTGTCGAACGTGCCGGCCAACCTGGCCCTGGTGGCCGCCGACAGCGGCCCGCTCGGGGCCGTCGTCGGGCACCTGCTGGACAACGCCGTGCAGGCCAGCCCGGCCGGCGGGCGGGTGACGGTGAGTGCCCGCGGCTGCGAGCTGACGGCGACCGACGCCCGCGGCTACCTCGGGGCGGTGGCCCCCGGCCCGCACGTCGAGGTGACGGTCGAGGACGCCGGCCCGGGGGTCCGCCCGGAGCTGCGGCCGAAGCTGTTCCACGAGCCGTTCGTGACCACCAAGGCCGGCCGCCGCGGGCTGGGCCTGGCGATCGTGTACCGCACCTTGGCTGCCCACAAGGGCGGCATCCGGCTGGACGCCGGCGACCCGGGCACGGCGGCCCGCTTTGTCTTGCCGGTGGCCGTCGCACGGCCGCCGGTCGCCCCCCACCCTTCCCCCGCCCTCGGAGCGGACCGCCGATGACCGCCGACACCGCCTACTACCCCGGCCAGCTCGTCACCACGCCCCGGCCGGCCCGCACGCCGGCCCCGCTGGGCGAGCTACAGAGCAGCGGCGAGATCCGCATCCTGGTCGTGGACGACGACCCGGCGACGTGTGCCGTCATCCAGGCGGCCCTGGCCAACCGCGACTTCCAGATCGACACCGTCACCGACCCGATGCTGGTGGAGGGCGTGCTGTCCCGGCAGCGGTACTACCACCTGATCGTGATGGACTACGTCATCCCCGGGCTGGACGCCGACCAGGTGTTCGGCTGGGTGCGGGACAACCAGCCGGAAGCGAACATCGTGGTGGTGACGGGCTACCCGTCGGTGGACAGCGCTCTGAGCTGCCTGCGGGCGCGGACCTACGACTACCTGACCAAGCCGTTCCAGGTGGACCACCTACGGGAGATCGTCATCCGCTGCCTGGAGGGCAAGGGCCTCCTGCGGATGACCGAGGCGGCCTTGCGGGAGAGCCTCGGGGCGGCCATCCGCGAGAAGCGGAAGCAGCTCGGGTTCACGCTGTCCAACATGAGCGAGCGGACCGGGGTGAGCCTCGGCTACCTGTCGCAGATCGAGTTGGGCAAGAACTCGGCGAGCATCGAGACGCTGTACCGCATCTGCCTGGCCCTGGGCATCAAGATGAGCGACCTGTTCACCGCCGTCCAGCGGCAGTAAGCTCGTCGTTCGTAGCCCGAAGCGCGAGCGAGGGACGATGCCCCTCGCTCGCGCTTCGGGCTGCGAACCGTTCCGGCCGGTACACTGGTCTCATGTCCCGCACGTCTACCGTCCGCCGCGATACGGCGGAAACCAACATCAGCTTGTCCCTGGGCCTCGACGGCACCGGGCGGTTCACCGGCGGCACCGGCGTCGGCTTCTTCGACCACATGCTCACGCACCTGGCCAGGCACGGGCTGTTCGACCTCGACGTGACCTGCCAGGGCGACCTGCACATCGACGCCCACCACACCGTCGAGGATGTCGGGCTGGCGTTCGGCCAGGCACTGGCGGAAGCCCTGGGCACCAAGGTCGGCATCCGCCGGTACGGCGACGCCACCGTGCCGATGGACGAGGCACTGGTGACGGCCGCCGTGGACCTGAGCGGCCGGCCGTTCCTAGTGTGGAAGGCCGACATGCCGACGGAACGGCTCGGCACCTTTAGCAGTCAGCTCGCCGAGGAGTTCTGGCGGGCGGTGTCGTCGGCCGGCCGGCTGACCGTGCATGTGGTACTGCACCACGGCAAGAACACCCACCACGTCGTCGAGACGATTTTCAAGGCGACCGCCCGCGCCCTGCGGCAGGCGTGCGAGCCGGACCCGCGGGCGGCCGGCGTGGTGCCGTCCACCAAAGGCGTGCTGTGAACCTGCTGGCCCACGCCGTGCTGGCGAGTCCGGGCGACGAGTCGATGGCCGGCAACCTGATCGCCGACTTCGTGCGTCAGCCCGAGGTGGAACTGATGTCGCCTGGGCTGCGGGCAGGGGTGATGCAGCACCGGCGGGTGGACGCCTTCACCGACCGCCACCCGAATGTCCTACAGAGTGTCCGCCGACTGTCCGCCCGGTGGGGCTGGTTTGCCGGCATCCTGATCGACATGTACTACGACCACGTCCTGAGTGTCGAATGGGAACAACACGTCGGCGGCAGCCGACGTGTTGTTCATCGACCGGGTCTAAGAAATCCTAACGAAACCTAGCCGGGGGGTGGTTCGGTGGCGACCATGAGGGGGCACCAGCGGAGGAGTCACCGTGGCCCGCCCCATCCTGCCGGACG
>JAYVUZ010000219.1:0-5788 GCA_043787415.1 Fimbriiglobus sp.
TTTTCTACGGCGGCAAACCTGGCTGGAAGTCAGCCCGGTTGAGCGGGTAGGTTGTCCGTCCCACGGAGGGCGGACCGATGGCCCGGACGGCAGCCCGACCCGAGCCCACGATCACCAAGCACCCGCGCCCCCAGCGGGTCAACTGCGCGCACTGCGGCGGCCGGACGCGGGCCGACTACACCAACCGCCGCACCATCGCCACCCTGGCCGGCCTCACCCGCCTGCACCTCCTGATCCGTCGTTGCCACGCGGCCGGGTGTGAGGCGTTCCGCCGCCCGTACCGGCCGGAGGCCGAGGGCCGGCTGGCCCTGCCGCACCACGAGTTCGGGCTGGACGTGATCGCCCTCGTCGGCCGCCTGCGGTACGCCGAGCACCGGTCCGTTCCCGAGATCCGCACCCACCTGGTCGGCCGCGGGGTGGCCGTGTCCGCGCGGACCGTCACCAACCTGCTCGACCGGTCCGACGAGCTGCTCGCCGTGGCGCTCGCCGACGACCGCCGGCTGGCCAAGCTGCTGGCCGGCCAGGGGCGGGTGGTCCTGGCCCTCGACGGGCTCCAGCCGGACGTCGGGCACGAGGTGCTGTGGGTCGTCCGCGACGTGCTGAGCGGCGAGGTGCTGCTGGCCCGGAGCCTGCTGTCCGCCCGCCGGGCCGACCTGGCTGAGTTGCTGGCCCGGGTCCGGGACGCCGGCCCGGTGCCGATCGCCGGGGTGGGGTCCGACGGCCAGCACGCGATCCGCTGGGCGGTGGCCACGAGCCGGCCGGGGGTGCCGTACCAGCTCTGCCAGTTCCCCCACCTGCGGGAGGCCGCCCGGCCGATCTTCGAGGCCGACCGGCACGCCAGGAAGGTGCTCAAGCCGCGGGTCCGCCAGGTCCGCCCGCTCGAGCGGGCCGTGGAGGGCCGGGCCGACCCGGCGGCGGCCGTCGTCCGCGGGTACTGCGGGGCCGTCCGGAGTGCCCTGACGGACGACGGCCGGCCGCCCCTGGCCGCGTCCGGGCTGAAGCTGCACGGCCGACTGACCGCCGTCGGCGACAGCCTCGACCGGGCGGCGGCCAACGGGGGTGCCCGCCCGAGCTGACCAAGCTGACGGGGCTCATCGACCGCGGGCTGGCGGCGACCGCGGGGCTGTGGCCGCCGGTGCGGGTGGCCTTCGGGTGGGTCCACCGGGCTGCCCGAGTCCTCGGGGAGGAAGGGGCCCGCGGGGCGACCGTTCGGGAGCGGCTGGGCGGGCTGCTCGGGGCCATGCGGGGGCGCCGGGCCACGGCCGGCGACCTGGGCGTGGCGGTGGGCCACTTCGTGAAGGTGAGCCGGAGCTACTGGCCAGGGCTGTTCGCCTGCTACGACACCCCGGACCTGCCGCGGACGAACAACGCCCTGGAGCAGGCGTTCGGGTCGCACCGCTACCACGAGCGGCGGGCGACCGGCCGGCGGGGGGCGTCCCCGGCGCTAGTCCTCCGGGGGTCGGCCCGGCTGGTCGCCGGGCTGGCCACCCGGCAGCGGGAGGTGACGGCCGCCGACCTGGCCGGGGCCGACCGCTCGGCCTGGCGGGCGCTCCGGGCGACCCTGGCGGAGCGGCGGCTCCGGCGGGTGGACCGGCACCGCTTCCGCCGCGATCCGGACGCCTACCTCCGCCGCCGGGAGGCCGAACTCCTCCAGTCAGGTTTGCCGCCGTAGTTTTTTCCCGCGACAGCCCGAGGGCCAGTAGCGCCCAGGCCAGGGCCGACCGGGACAGGGGCAGCCCGAACCGCCGGCCGAACTCGGCCAGGGTGGCGTCCGGGGCAGCGGCCACGGCCGCCCGGATGGCGTCGGCGTGGGCCACCCACCCGGGCACCGGCCCCCGCCGCTGGGCGGTCGGCCCGACCCGCCCGGCCTCCCGTCGGGTCTGCTTCAGCCGGCGGACCCACGACTCGCTGACGGTGTACTTGGCGGCGACCGCCCGGGTGCGGAGGCCGGCGTCCCGGTCGGCCAGCACCCGCACCCGTAGGTCCATCGAGTACGCCCGCGGCATGGCAGCACCCCAGAGGTGCCGCCAGCCTACCGACCCGGCCCTCGACGCGCTAGATCATCTCGGGAACCGCTCTAACCTCGACTTGTGCAGTTTCCGGGAGCTACGCGACTGATCTCGTGAACGCGAAGTCGCGGAACACCAGGGCCAGCTCGATCCCGGTTGAGAACAGGAGGCGGTGCTCGAAGGCCCCGGTCGGAAGGATGTCCAGCTCGTCGTAGCCGAGGTCGCCGTACCCGCCGGGACCACCCAAGCCGGCCTGCGGGTCGGCAGCACTCTGAACCCGCTCAACTACGGAGTATGTCAGGGTGAACCGTTCGTCCCCGGCGTGGCTGTCGAGCACGAGCCGAGCCGTTCCGTCCGCCTTCAGGACCGTCATCTCCCGCAGCCGGGCGTCGTGCAGCGGGAGGGACTCGTGGGCGGCAACCAGGTCGGGCGGGAGTTGACAGCGGATGGCCTCCAGGTGGCGGGCGTAGTCGGCGGCCGGGTCGCCCCCGTCGCCCGTCTGGATGCCGCACCACCAGGCCATCGTAAAGTGCCGCATACTCGCCGTCCCCCGTCCTGCCGCGTGCGTTCGCCCCGGCATCCTACCGCGACCGGTGGCATCCCGCATGCTCCTGCCCGCCGAGGCCCAGCCGCTCTTGGCCGTCCTCCTCCCGCACCTGTCCCGGCCGACGTACACCCGGCTGGTGGTGCTGACCGCGGCGGCCGTCGTCACCACCGGCCGGCGGACGGTGGCCAACCTGCTCCGCACCGTCGGTGACCTCGCCCCGGGGGACGCCGCCAGCTACCGTCGGGTGCTGTCGGCGGCCGAGTGGTCCGGCCTGGCCCTCGGCTGCGCCCTGGCCCGGTTCCTGCTCGAACACCTGGTGCCGGACGGGCCGGTCCATCTGGTCGGGGACGACACGGTGGACGGCCACCCCGGCCCGCGGGTGTACGGCAAGGGCCGGCACCGGGACGCGGTGCGGTCGTCTCACTCGTTCACCGCCTGGCGGTACGGGCACCAGTGGGTGGTGCGGGCCGTCCTGGTGCAGTTCCCGTTCGCCGCCCGCCGGTGGGCGCTGCCGGTGCTGGTGGACCTGTACCGCACCCCCGAGGTGAGCCGGGCCGAGGGGGTGCGGCATCGCACCCCGGCGCAGCTCATGTGCCGGCTGCTGCGGGTGCTGCTCATCCGGTTCCCCGACCGCACGTTCGTGTTCGCCGGGGACGCACGCGGTCGCCCGGTTCTGCCACCGCCACCGCCGGCGGCTCACTTTGGTGAGCAAGTGCCACCCGGACGTCAACCTGTTCGAGCCGGCCCCGCCCTACATTGGCGTCGGCCGGCCGCGGGTGAAGGGGGAGCGGGTGCCGAAGCCCCGTCAGGTCGCGGCCGTCGCCGCCCGCACCCGGCTGACGGTGGCGTGGTACGGGGGCGGGACGCGGCAGGTGGAGGCGGCGACCGGGGCCGGCCAGTGGTACAAGAGCGGGGCGGGCGTCGTCCCCGTCCGGTGGGTGTACGTCAAAGATCTCACCGGCACCCACCGGGACGAGTACCTGTTCACCACCGACCCGGAGTCAGCAGCGGACGCCGTCGTCGGCACCTACTGTGGTCGGTGGAGCATCGAGATCTACCAAGCAGACTGCACCTCAAGGAGGGGGTGGGTCTGCGGCCGTCGGATCGGTTACCATCGACGTGACGGCGTTGCTCGAGCTGGCCGCGTGGTGCCGGCAACGCCGGGAGGAACTCACCGGAGGAACCGCATGTCTGACACCACCCGACGCCCCACGCCCCCCCGCGCCTGACGCCGACAGCGGCAGCGACGAACGACCCGCCGCCGGCGTGGGCGCACCTGCCGGCCGACCGACAGCAGCAACTCCACGAACTCCTCGGTCAGCTCCTCGCCCGACTCCACGCGGCCAGCGCCCGCACGGAGGCCGGCCATGCGTGAGCCCCTCCGCTCCCCCAAGCTGCGGCCCTGGCACCTCGACCGACCGGCCGTCGTGTCCGTCCGCCAATCGACCCCACAGCAGGTGCTCGACCACCGCGAGTCAACTGCTCGGCAGTACGCCCTGGCCGACCGGGCCGTGGCCCTCGGCTGGACCTGTGATCGCGTCGTCACCATCGACGACGACCTGGGCACGAGCGGCCAGTCGATCGACGGCCGGCCCGGGTTCCAGCGGCTGCTGGCCGAGGCCGCCCTCGACCACATCGGGCTGACCCTCGGGCTGGAGATGAGCCGACTGGCCCGCTGTTGCAAGGACTGGCACCAACTGCTGGAGTTGTGCGGTCGGTACCGCGTTCTGCTGGCCGACGCCGACGGCGTGTACGACCCGACCGAACATTCGGACCGTCTTCTGTTGGGGCTGCACGGGGTCATGAACGAGGCCGAGCTTCACGTCCTCAAGCAGCGGATGGACCAGGGGAAGTTGAACAAGGCCCGCCGCGGGGAGCTGTTCAGCACCCCGCCGATCGGGTACGTCCGGCTGGCCGCCGGCGGGTGGGCGGTCGACCCGGACGAGCAGGTCCGGGCCGTGGTCCGGCTGATCTTCGACCAGTTCGACCGCGAGGCCACGATGCACGGGCTGCTCCGCTACCTCGTGCACCACCAGGTCCGCATCCCGGTCCGCGTGGCCGGCGGGCCGGGCAAGGGGCAGCCGGAGTGGCGGCGGCCGAACCGGGCGACCGTGCAGACCCTGCTGCGGCATCCGAGCTATGCCGGGGCGTACCGGTTCGGGCACCGGCCGGTCGACCCCCGCCGGAAGCGGCCGGGCCGGCCGACCACCGGGAAGTTGATCCGCCGACCCGAGGACTGCCTCGTCCTGATCCGCGACCGCCTGCCGGCGGACATCACCTGGGAGCGGTTCGAGGCCAACCAGGCCCGGCTCACCGCCAACCGCCAGCTCCCGGCGACGCCCGGGGCCGTGCGGAACGGCCCGGCGGTGCTGGCCGGTCTGGTGCGGTGCGGTCGGCGCGGGCGGCGGATGGTGGTGCGGTACGCGGGGCCGAGGAACGCCCCGTCGTACACCTGCACGCGCGGGTCGGCCGACTACGCCGAGCCCCTCCGCCAGGGCCTGTCCAACGGGGCCGCCCTCGACGGGTTGGTCGCCCGGGAGTTGCTGGCCGCGGTCGCGCCGGCGGCGCTGGAGGCGAGCCTGGCGGCGGTCGCCGGGGTCGAGCGGCAGCGGGCCGAACTGACCCGGCAGTGGCACCCCCGGCGGGAGCGGGCGGCGTACGAGGGCGACCGGGCGTGCCGGCAGTACCAGGCGTGTGAACCCGAGAACCGGCTCGTGGCCCGCGAGCTGGAGCGGCGGTGGGAGGGCGCCCTCAAGGCCCGGCGGCAACTCGACGACGAGTACGAGCGGTGGCGGCGGAGTGCCCCGGCCGAGTTGAGTGACAGCGCGGTGTCAGCGATCCGGGCGCTGGCGGCCGACCTGCCGGCGGTGTGGGCGGCGGCGACCACCACGCCGGCAGACCGGCAGCGGGTCGCCCGGCTGCTGGTGGAGCGGGTGGTCGTCACGGTGGACAAGGCCAGTGAGCGTGTGGACGTGATGCTACACTGGGTCGGCGGGGCCGTCCGGCCGCACACCGTCACCCGCCCGGTGACGCACTACAGCCAGCAGTCGGACTACCCGCGGCTGGTCACGCGGCTGCGGGAGTTGTGTGGCGGGCGACTCAACGCGACCGCCATCGCGGACCGGTTGCATGCCGAAGGGTTCTGCCCGCCGAAGCGAACGAACCGGTTCACGCGGGGCATGGTGCTGCGCCTGACGGCCCACCTGGGGCTGGCCCGGCGGCAGCGGCACGG
>JAYVUZ010000220.1:0-15660 GCA_043787415.1 Fimbriiglobus sp.
CTCGCGCTTCGGGCCACGAACCCACCACCCCCCTCCCAACCCGGACACCCTCCCATGACCCCATTCCTCCTGCTCGCCCTGGCCGGGCCGCCGGCCGACGCCCCGAAGCCGGTGGCCGCCACCCGCGAGGCGTCCAAGGACCAACTCGAAGCCCACAAGAAGGCGACGCCCCGGCTGCCGCTGCCGCCGGTGACGGACGGGCCGTTCGCCAAAGTGAATAACGGCCGGTACCGCAACTTCTACCTGCCGCCCGGGCTGGTGATGGCCCACGGCATCGGCGGCCGGGAAAAAGACCCGGCCGAGACGCTCGACCCGACGTTCAAGGTGAAGCTGTTCTGGGTCGCCAGCCGGGCCAACAACTGCCTGTACTGCCTCGGCCACCAGGAGCACAAGCTACTGGCCGCCGGCGTGCCCGAAGACGGCATCGCCGCCCTGGACGTGGGCTGGGAGTTGCTGCCGCCCGCCGAGCGGGCGGCGGTGGCGTTCGCCCGCCGGCTGACCGTCGAGCCGCACACCGTCACCGAGGCGGACGTGCTAACGCTGGCCAAACACTACACGCCGACGCAGGTGCTGGAAATCGTGGTGGCCGTGGCCGGGTTCAACAGCATGAATCGCTGGACGGACGGGCTGAACATCCCGGCCGACGAGAACGGCGACTTCTTCAAGAAGGGCACCGACCACGACCTGAGCACGTTCCGGACGCCCACGGCCGAGACGTTCCGCGGCAAGCGGTCGCTGGTGGCGGTCGTGGGGAGTGACACGCTGGGGCCGCCGGCGTGGCCGGCCCGCCCGGCCTTGGAAGACCGTAGCGCGGTGGAAGCCGCCTGGGCGGCGTCCCGCGGCCGCAAGCCGACGCTGCCGCTGGCCGACGGGCCGGGGGCGAACTGGGTGCGGCTGCTGACCACCTTCCCGACGAGCGGGGCGGGTCGGGTGGCCGGCCAGCAAGCCGCCGCCGAGACGGGCGAACTGCCGCCGCGGGTGAAGGCCGAAATCGCCTGGGCCGCGGCACGCACCGACCGCGCCTGGTACGCCCTGGACTTGGCCCGGACTCGGCTGAAGGCGGTCGGGCTGAGCGACGACCAGGTGTTCGCCCTGGACGCCGGCGACGGCCTGCCCGAGGCCGACCGGGCAGTGGTGGCGTTCGCCCGCAAGCTGACCGCCGCCCCGGCCACGGTGACGGACGCCGACGTGGCCGGCCTGCGGAAGCTGTTCCCGGACAAGCAGGTGGCCGAGATCGTCCACCAGGTGTGCGCCGCCGCCTTCCTGAACCGGGTGACCGAGGTCGCCCGGCTGCCGCTGGACCAGTAGGGCTTCATCCCGGGCCGGCCGCGGCCGGCCCCCTCTCCCTCCTCCCAGGTGCCCCGTGTCACAGCCTCGCCGAGCCGGGTTCACGCTCATCGAACTGCTGGTCGTCATCGCCATCATTGCGATTCTCATCGGACTGTTGCTGCCGGCCGTCCAGAAGGTGCGAGAGGCGGCCAGCCGGGCCAAGTGCCAGAACAACCTGAAGCAGCTCGGGCTGGCCCTGCACAACTACGAGAGCGCCCAGGGCTGCTTCCCGCCGGTCTGCACCATTAGCCAGACCACGACATCGAGCAGCTACAGCACGCAGGCCCTGCTGCTCCAGTACATCGAGCAGGACAACCTGAACAAGCTGATCGACTTCACCAAGCCGTTCGGCACCCAGGTGGCCGTGTCTGGGGTGCGGGTGCCGGTCCTCGTCTGCCCGTCCGAGGTGAACGACAGGCCGAACACCAGTGTGCCCGGGATCGTCCACTACCCGATCAACTACGTGGTGGGGGCCGGCACCTGGTTCCAGTTCGACCCGCCCAGCGGCAAGTCCGGCAACGGGGCCTTCGCGGTCAACACGAAGGTCCGGATCGCTTCTGTGTCTGACGGGCTGAGCAATACCGTCGGGCTGAGCGAGGCCAAGATGTACACCCCGCTGTTCCGGGACGGCGGCAGCCCGGCGGCGGTGGGCGCCGCCCTCCCCAACACTCCGGCCGACCTGATCGCCCTGGGCGGCCCGCTGGTGCCCGACCTCGGCCACTCCCAGTGGCTGAACGGCATCATCATTCATACGGGCTTTACGCACACGTTCCCACCGAACACTCAGGTGTTAGTGTCGCAAAGTGGAACGACCTACGACATCAGCTTCACGAGCAGCCGGCTCGGGCTGACCACCACCCTGCCGACGTACACGGCCATCACCGCCCGCAGCTTCCACACCGGCGGGGTGAACACGGCCCTGATGGACGGGAGTGTGCGGTTCACCCGCAACGGCATCGACCGGGACGTGTGGCGGGCGGCCGGCACCCGCGCCGGCGGCGAGGTGTTGGGCGACTTCTGAGTGACTCCTGCCCGTCGCGTCCTTCTTCCCCGAGGCCCGTATGACTCGCTCTCGTTACGCCTTTACACTCATCGAATTGTTGGTCGTAATTGCGATCATTGCGATCCTCATCGGGCTGCTCCTCCCCGCTGTGCAGAAGGTGCGGGAGGCCGCCGCCCGGATGAAGTGCAGCAACAACCTGAAGCAGCTCGGGCTGGCCTGCCACGACTACCACGACGCCCAGGGCCAGTTCCCGCCCGGCTGGGACTTCACCACCAGTTGGGGCGCCCTCGGGCTGGTCCTGCCATTCGTGGAGCAGGACAACGTGGCCCGGACGATGGACCTGACCCTGCCGCTCACCGACCCGAAGTACGTGCCCGGCACCCAGGTGGCGCTGGCCCTGTACCGCTGCCCGTCGGACGGGGACAACCCGCGGACCGACCTGGGGGCAGCCACCAACTACTACACGAACACCGGCAGCATCCCGATTTTCGTGATCGCCCGCGGGCTGAACACCAATGTTCAGCCGAACGGCGTGTTTTACACCGGCAGCAAGGGCATTACCTTCGCCTCCATGACCGACGGGTCGAGCAACACGGCCCTGGCCAGCGAGCGGCTGCTGCCCAGCGGCAGCATGGGGGTGATCGACGTGCGGTCCGACCCGCTGAACGGCCCAGGCGGGTCGCCCGGCCGGCCGGCCGACGCCGACGAGGCCCAGTCGCTGTGCCAGACGGTGGACGCCACCAGCCCGTCCAACCGGTTCCCCATCTACATGGGGGTGCCGTCGGCGCACGGCCAGCACTGCTACCAGCACGTGATGACCCCGAACACCCGGTCGTGCGGCTGCCTGGGGTCGCTGCGGGCGGCCATGACCCCGACCAGCAAGCACACCGGCGGGGTCAACCTGGGGGTGTGCGACGGGTCGGTGAAGTTCGTCCGTAACCAGATAGACCTGGCCACCTGGCGGGGGCTGGGCACCCGCAACGGCGGCGAGGTGCTCGGCGACTTCTAGCCCGCCCCGGCTCGTCCGCCCCCCATCCTGCCGGGGCCGCCGTGCCCTGGCGTCAACCCCAGGAGATTCCCGTGTCCCTGATTCTTTTGGCCGCCGCGAGTGCGGTCGCCGTCGAGGCGAACCCGTTCCCCGTGCTGTCCGACGCCGACGCCTGGCAGCGGTTGCCCGCCGCCACGGCCGGGGGCGGGCAGCCGCTGCCGCCGTGGGCGCGGGCGCTGGCCGGGCCGCTGCCCAAGACCACGGCGGCGGCCCTGCTGCTGGACCACACGCACCGCACCGGCGGACCGCTCGACCCGAAGCTGCGGGCGGCCCTGCGGTGGGCCGTGGCCGACGCCAACGGGTCGGCCTACGGCCGCGTCGTCGCCGCCGCCGACGCCCACCGGGCCGGCGCCACCGACCCCCAGATGGTAGGGCTGGCGAGCGACCTCGCCGGCTGGTCGCCGGCCGAGCGGCTGGCCCTGAAATTCGCCCGCGACATGTCGAAGCACTCGGCCGGGGTGACGGACGCCCAGTTCGCCGCCCTGGTGGACGCCTTCGACCCGAAGCAGGCCGCGGCGATGGTGCTGCTGGCCGCCCACGGCAACTTCCAGGACCGGCTGTTCGCCTGCCTGGGCACCACGGGTGAGCCGCTGCCGCCGCTGGCCGTGACGTTCGCCGCGGGCGGGCTGGACTCCAAGCCGACCGGCCCGCCGACGGCCGGCGACAAGTCCCTGGCCGCGCCGGACGGCAGCGGCAAGGTGGCCGACGCCGCCTGGGCGGCCGAGGGGTACGACGCCCTCCAGAAGCGGGTGCAGGCGCAGACCGACAAGCCGACCCGGCTGCCGGTGCCGACCCCCGAGCAGGTGACGGCCGGCCTGCCGGCCGGGTACAAGTCGGTGCTGTCGGTGGTGTGGAACCGGGTGGTGCTGGGGTACGCCCCGGAGCTGGCCATGCCGTGGGAGAGCCTGCTGCGGTACAGCGGCGGGGAGCAGTTCGGCAAGATCGACCGGGTGTTCAACATCGGCCTGTTCTGGGTGACGACGAAAGCCATCGACTGCCCGTACTGCATGGGCCACTGCGAGATGAACTGGGAGGTGGCCGGGCTGAGCAAGGGGGAGATCGCCAAGCGGAGCCGGCTGCTGGGCGGGGACGACTGGTCGAGCTTCCCGCCGGAGCAGCGGCGGGCCTTCGCCTTCGCCCGCAAGCTGACGGAGGCGCCGGCCACGGTGACGCCGGCGGACGTGGCCGGACTGGCCAAAGATTTCGGGCCGGAGGCGGCGGCCGTGCTCGCCTTCCAGGCCAGCCGCAACAACTACATGACGCGGATTTCCAACGGCTTCCAACTGACGCTCGAGAAGAACAACGTGTTCTACGAGTACTACGGCCTGACCCCGCCGAAGGCGGCCAAGTGAGGCGGGCCATGCGAGCCGGACTCGGCTGGAGCCGCGCGGGCTGCTGTAACGAGAGCCGCGCCCGCAAGGGAGCGGCCCCTGGGCGACTCAGTGCCTCGCCGGGTACGCCAGCGGCCGCTCCCTTGCGGTCGCGGCTCTCGCTGAGCTACCCCGTTCTGCTCCTGCTGCTGGCCGGCTGCGGCCAGCCGGCCGGGGCGCGGTTCGTGGACGTGACCGCCGCCAGCGGGGTGACGTTCACACACGCCAACGGGGCGGCCGGCAAGAAGCTGCTGCCCGAAACGATGGGGGCCGGGGTCGCCGTGCTGGACTTCGACGGCGACGGCCGGAACGACCTGTACTTCGTGAATGGCCCCGGCGGGCCGGGCCACTTGTACCGCAACCGCGGCAACGGCACGTTTGAGGATGTGACAGCCGGCAGCGGGCTGGACGTGCCCGTACAAGGCATGGGGGCGGCGGTCGGCGACTTCGACAACGACGGCCGGCCGGACCTGTTCGTGACGGCCGTCGGCGGGTGCCGGCTGTTTCACAACGTCGGCGGCCGGTTCGAGGACGTGACCGAAAAGGCCGGGGTCGGCGGGGCGGACGCCTTCCACTCGTCGGCCGCGTGGCTGGACTTCGACGGCGACGGCAAACTGGACCTGTTCGTTTGCCGGTACGTGGTGTGGAGTGCCGCGGCCGACGCGGCGGTGGACGCCGTGCTGGGCAACGGCAAGCGGGCGTACGTGCCGCCGACCGAGTTCCCGGCCACGACGTGCCTCTTGTACCGCAACCGCGGGGACGGCAGCTTCGAGGACGTGAGTGAGGCGGCCGGGGTGTCGGCCGTCACGGGGAAGGCGTTGGGGGTGGCGGTGTGCGACCCGGACGGCGACGGCCGGCCGGACGTGCTGGTGGCCTGCGACACCACCCGGACGCTGTTCTTCCGCAACCTCGGCGGGCGGTTCGAGGAGCAGGCCTTAGCGGTGACGGCCGCCTACGGCAGCGACGGCCGGCCGCGGGGCGGCATGGGGGTGGACAGCACCGAGGTGTGGCCCGGCACGCTCGGCGTGGTGGTGGCCAACTTCAGCAACGAGCCGAGCACGCTGCTGACGCTCAAGCGGCCGGGGCCGCTGGTGTTCCGGGACGCGGCCGACGCCGCCGGGCTGGCCGGGCCGAGCCGCGGGCCGATGAAGTTCGGGGCCGTCTTCCTGGACTATGACGCCGACGGCCGGCCCGACCTGCTGACGGCCAACGGCCACCTGGAGCCGGACATCGCGGCGGCGGTGGCCGGCCAGAGTTATGCCCAGGCGGCGCAGTTGTTCCACAACCGCGGCGGACGGTTCGATTTAGTGGGGGCGAAAAACGTGGGGCCGGACCTGTTCGCCCCGCTGGTCGGCCGCGGGCTGGCGGTCGGCGATTTCGACGGGGACGGCGTGCCGGACGTGGTGCTGACGGCCAACGGCGGCCCGGCCCGGCTGCTGCGGTGTGCGGACCCCGTCGGCAAGCGGTTGCGGCTGACCGTGCAGGGCGACGGCGTGACCGGCAACCGGGACGGGGTGGGGGCCGAGGTGACGGTGACGAGTGGCGGGGTGAGCCGGGCGTACTTCGTGAGCGGGTGCCGCGGCTACCTGTCGTGCAGCGAGCTGACCGTGACGGCCGGGCTGGCCGGCGAGTCGGTCGCCGACGTGGAGGTGCGGTGGCCGGGCGGCGGCCGTCAGACGTGGGCAGGGCTGGCGGCCGGCGGCTGGCGGCTGGTGCAGGGGCGGGCGGACGCGGTGGCCAGTGGGGCGGGCTTTTAGCCTGCCCCGAGTTTGGGCAGGCTAAAAGCCCGCCCCCACTGAGGATCGACCCGTGGGCGACACTCTCTCCCTGCCGCCGAAGGCGAAGCCCAAGCGGTACGTGTCGGCCATCGGCCCGTGGCTGCGGCCGGTGCTGTGGGCGGTGCTGCTCGGGTTCGGCCTGCTCGGGGCCACCGGCGCCTACCTCGGCGGCGTCAGCCTGCTCAACTTCCTGCGGCCGGGCAGCCTGTACACGACGCCGTTCACCTTCTGGATGTTCCTGGCCCACGCCGGCGTCGGCCTGGCCCTGACGGTGCCGTACCTGGCGTTCGGCCTGTCCCACTGGTACTCGTCCCGTCACCGGCCCAACCGCCGGGCCGTCCGCACCGGCCTCGTGCTGTTCGCCGTCGGCACGGTGGTCGTGGCCACCGGGTTCGCCCTGTTCCAACTGGACGGACTGCCGCAGTTGCCGACCGGCACCGTCTCCCGGCACGTCACCTACTGGCTACACGTGGTGCTGCCGGTGGCGGCCGTCGGCCTGTACGTGTGGCACCGCAAGAACGGGCCGAAGATCCGCTGGCGGTACGGCAAGCTGTGGGGCGGCGTGACGCTGGCCGGGCTGGGCGTCATGGGGGCGCTGCACGGGTTCGACCCGCGGGCGGCGGCCCGCAAAGGGTCCGCCGAGGGGGAGCAGTACTTCCACCCGTCCGAGGCCCGCACCGCCGACGGCAAGTTCATCCCGGCCGACGTGCTGATGAACGACGCCTACTGCATGAAGTGCCATGCGGACGTGTACAAGGACCATTTGCACTCGGCGCACAAGTTCAGCAGCGGCAACAACCCGGCCTACCTGGCCAGCGTGAACGAGACGCGGGAGGTCGGCAAGAAGCGGGACGGCAACGTCAAGTCGTCCCGCTGGTGCGCCGGCTGCCACGACCCGGTGCCGCTGTTCAGCGGACAGTTCGACGACCCCGACTTCGACCTCGGCAAGCACCCGACCGGCCACGCCGGCGTCACCTGCGTGGCGTGCCACAGCATCACGCAGGTGCATGGGCCGCAGGGCAACGCCGCCTACACCATCGAGGAGCCGCAGCACTACCCGTTCGCGGCCAGCACCGACCCCATGCTCAGTTGGATTAACGGCCAGATGGTCAAGGGCCAGCCGGCGTTCCACAAGAAAACGTTCCTCAAGCCGCTGCACAAGACCGCGGAGTTCTGCTCGACGTGTCACAAGGTGGCACTGCCGGTCGAGCTGAATCATTACAAGGACTTCCTCCGCGGCCAGAACCACTACGACTCGTTCGTCCTGAGTGGCATGGGGAACGGGTCGCGGAGCTTTTATTTCCCCGACCTGGCGAAGAACAACTGTGCCGACTGCCACATGCCACTGACGCCCAGCACCGACTTCGGGGCGAAGGACAACGACGGCTCCGGCACCCGTACCGTCCACCACCACTCGTTCCCCGGGGCGAACACCGGCCTCGGGGCGCTGCTGGCCCTCGACCCGCGGTACGACCACCTGAAGGAGGGGTGGCAGAAGACGACCGAGCTGAACGCCGGCTACCTGAAGGACAAGAAGGTCCGCATCGACCTGTTCGGGCTGAAGCGGTTCGGCCCCGACGGGCCGGACGACGCCTCACTGGCCGTGCTGCGGCCGGGGCTGCCGGAGCTGGTGCCGGGCCAGAGTTACCTGATCGAAACCGTGGTGCGGACGCTCGCCCTCGGCCACCACTTCAGCCAGGGGACGGTGGACAGCAACGAAATCTGGGTGGATTTTACGGCCACCGACGGCCGGGGCAAAGTGATCGGCCGCAACGGGGCCACCCGCGACCCGGACGACGGCGGTCCGGTAGACGAGTGGTCGCACTTTATCAACGTCCACATGCTGGACCGGCACGGCAACCGCATCGACCGCCGCAACCCGCAGGACATTTTCACCCCGCTGTACGACAAGCAGACCCCGCCCGGGGCGGCGAGCGTGGTGCATTACAAGCTGGCGGTGCCGGCCGACGCCGTCGGCCCGGTCACGCTGACGGTCCGGCTGCGGTACCGCAAGTTCGACCACACGTACATGGAATACGTGAGCAAGGCGACCGGCACCGCCCTGCCCAAGCTGCCCATAATTGACATCTGCACCGACACGCTGACGCTGCCCGTCGGTGACAGCCCGGTGACACCGCAGGCGTCGCCGGTGAAGCCGGCCTGGCAGCGGTGGAACGACTACGGCATCGGCTGCCTCCTCGAAGGGGGGGCTGGGGCCAAGCGGGGCAACCTGCGGCAAGCGGAGGTAGCGTTCCGCACGCTGCCGACGCTCGGCGACCCGGCGGCGGTGTGGCACGGTCACGCCAACACGGCCCGGGTGCTGATCGAGTTGGGCCAGTTGAACGCGGCCGCCGCCGAGGTGGCCAAGAGTGCGACGTGCGCCCCGCCGGCCCCGTGGTGGCTGCGGGCCTGGCTGTCCGGCGTCATCGCCGCCGACAACGCCACGTCGCCGGAGGATTTGGACGCGGCGGCCGACCACTTCGCCCGCATCGTGGACCCGGCCAACCGCCCGCGGGACGCCGCCGGCGTGCCGACCCACGACTTCAGCAAGGACTACGTGGTGCTCGGCCGGTTGGGGCAGGTGCGGTTCAAGCGGGCGCAAGCCACCCCCGACCCGGCGGCCCAGCGGGCCGGGCTGGGCCAGGCCATCGACGCCTACCGGCGGGCGCTGGCGGTGGACCCGGAAGACCTGCTGAGCCACTACGGGCTGAGCCAGTGCTACGCGCTGCTGGCCGGGGACGCCGGCCCGCCGGCCGACGCCGCGGCGGCCGACGCCAGCCCGGCGGCGCTGCCCGACCTGCTGGCGGCCGGCGACCTGGCCCGGCTGACGGCCGCCGTGCAGGCCGTCGGCCGCAAGCCGCCGGACGCCGCCGCCCCCCGGCTGGCCGCCTTCCAGCAGGTGCGGCGGGCGCTCGAAGCCCGGCCGACCGACCCGGCCGTGGCGACGGCCCTGGCGGCCGTCCACCGGGAGGTTCACGCCCTGCTCAAGCCGGACGAGCTGGCCCGCGCCCGGACGGTGCGGCTGTACCGGGCGAAGCACCCGGCGGCCAACGCCGCCGCCGAGGCGATCGTGTTCTACCCGACCGACCCGGCCGGGGCCGACCGGCCAGGGGAGGTCATGGGAAAGTGAGCGGCGCGCTGTAACAGGTGGCCAGCGGCCGCGGCTCGCCGGCGGCCCCGCCGCCCTCGACGAGTGTAGCCTTGACGACGTAGGTGCCGCGGGGCAGGCCCATGTATTGACCGGCCGACCAGGTCAGATGCCCGCCGACGCCGGGGGACGTGAACCCGGCATGCACGGAGTCGGGCCGCGGGGTGAAGGTGCCAGCCACGTCACGGGTGCCGAGTTCGGTCTCGACCAACACCGGGCCGACGCCGAGGCCGGGGGTGTACGTGCCCCGCGGCTCAATGCAGTTGCCGTAGCGCGACTTGACCGCGGCGGGCGTGGCCACGCTGTCGTCCCGGATGCTGCTTCGCGCGCCTCCGAACAGGAAGTACACGGCCGCGGCCAGCACCGCCGCCCCTGCTGCCAGCCAGGTGCTGCGTCGCATGACAGTCTCCTTACTGTTCGGCCGTCGAATCGCCGGCGGCCGGGGTGACGAACGCCCAGAACACCGTCTCGGCCACCCCGGGGCGGAAGGTGCGAACGCTGCCGTCGAACAGGGCCGTCTCCAGGCCGGACGGTCGGAACGCCTGGAGCCGCCGGCCATCGGCGTCGTCCACAGTCGGCATGAGTTGGAAGGGCGGCCCCGGCTCGGAGGGCCGTGACACCGCCGGATTGCCGATCGTCACCGGGTAGATGTCCTGCCAACCTCGGTCGGCGAATGTGGCCGACCGCGTGCCCGTCCAGCCGTCCTGGGCGTTGAAATGGTTGACGGCGACGCCAACATAACTCAGGTTGTTGTTCCGACGCTGTGTGATCCAGTAATGCTCGCCGAGGGCGATTGTCTGAGAGGTGCCGTCCGAGAACGAAGCAACTAGGTTCGGCGAGTTGACCAGGCCTTGCATGTTGGCCGCATAGCTGACGGCATCGGTGAAATCGACCACCATCAACTGCGCCCACGGCAGGGTGAATGACGGGTCGGAGGCCGACCGGAAAAGCGGTATCCGCACCCACTGTATCCCTTTGTTCGTGGTTCGATACCACGGCTCGGGCACTACGAGATAAGGCAGGAGGGCGAGGAATGGTGACGGGTCGTGTGAACCGAGTGTCAGCGGCCCGGCCGCCCCGGGTAGACGACCGCCGGCGGCGGACGCGTAGTTGTGGACGGCGAGTGCGAGTTGTCGGAGGTTGTTCTTGGCTTGTGCCCGCTCGGCCGCCATCCTCACCTTCTGGGTGGCGGACAGGAGCAACCCGGTCAGCACCGCCAGGATGCCGATCACTACCAGCAACTCGACTAAGGTGTAGCCCCGGTGCGATCGCATCGTGCAGCCTCTGCCCAGCAGATAGAGGTTATCAGATTTCTGCCACGTCTCGTTACGGGAACATGAGTGGCGGACTCTCACAGGTCGCCAGTACCACCTCCGGCGCGTCACGCAGCGGACTTGTGTAGCCCTTCATAGTCGCTCTGATTACGTAAGAGCCCGCAACTAGACCGTAGAAGTTGCCTGCGGACCAGAGGTTCGGCTGAGGGGCGGTCATGTAGGTCAGAGTTGCTAGACGCATGCCTTGATTGGTTAGCGGAGTGAAGACTCCACCGGACTTGGTACCGATCTCGACCTCGATCTTCGTGACGCTATGGCCTGTACCGACGGTAAAAATGCCTCTAGTCTCGATGTAGTTCCCGTAAGGAGAGGGGGCAACCTAAGGGTGTCTGACACTGTCATCTGTGACCGTACTCTGCGCCGACGCGACACTCGCTACGCCTCCCCACAGTATCAACACTGCCACCAACCGAACGGCGAACCGCATGGCGTTCTTCCGGTGCGAGTCGATCCCGCCGAGGATGACTGGGTGTCACCCGGCCCGGCGAGTTCTGAGGTGTGGGCCGATTTTACGGCCGCGTCCGCAGGAAAGTCAATGGCAAACAACGATTTTATCGACCGAATTTGATGTTTCGCGCTTTCGCCGCGGCGGTCAGCACGTCGTTCCCCGCGACCGTCGGCGGGCCGCCGGCCGCCCGGCCGGGCGGGTAGAACGAGCGACGGGCATGAACCACGGTCTCGCTCCGCAGGTGGGCCAGCAGGTGGTGCCCCCGCCGCCGCGCCCGCTCGGCACGCAGCGCCCCGATGTCCACGGGCGCCACGACGATTTTCGCCCCGGGGCCGGGGTCGGCTTGCGCCAGGATGCGGCCGTCGAAGTCGACCACCATGCTGCCGCCCGGCCAACTGAACGGCGGGTAGTGGCTCAGGCTGGCCCCCTGGTTGGCGGCCACCACATAGGCCATGTTCTCCAGCGCCCGGCAGCGGTTCACTACCGTCCACCAGTCCATCGGCGGGGTGGCCCCCCACGGGTCCATGTACGCGCTCACCCGCACCAGCACCTCGGCCCCCTGCACGGCCAGCTCGCGGATGGCCTCGGGGAACAGCCAGTCGTAACAGATCGCGGCCCCAATGACCCCGATCTCGGTGTCGGCCACGGGGAACAGCGGGTCCGTGTACCCCGGCAGGTCGTGCGGGCTGGCGTGTACCTCCCACGGCAGCCACGGGTTCACCTTGCGGTACTTGAACAAGAGGCCGTCCGGCCCGACCAGGCAGGTGGTGTTGAACACCTGGCCCGGCCACCGCGTATCCTTCTCTAGAAAGCTGCCGGTCTGGACGTACAGGCCGTGCTCCCGGCACTTGGCGGCGTAGCGGTCGGTCTGCTCGTTCGGCACCGGCACCGCCAGCTTGTCGTGCAGCTCCTCGGCCGTCGGGTAGATCGGGGCGGCGTGGGCGAACTCGGGGAAGGCCACCAGCCGCACGTCGCCGAACGGGGCGTACCCGACGGCCGCGTGGTCGATGTGCGACAGGAGTTTGCTCACCCGCTCCGGCAGCTCGGCCCGGGACGTGGGGTTCGGCAGGTCGGTCTGAACGGCGGCGGCGAGGTAGCGCATCGGCGGCTCGGGGGTGGTGTCTGGTGTACGTTCCCACGGCTCACGGGTTCGGGGTGAAATGAAACGGCTCATTCCCATACTGGTCGGCATCGCCGTGTTCGCCGTTGGCGGCGTGGTGGCTCACCGCCTCTACCGCGCCGGGCCGGCGGTGACGAAACCGCCGGAGGTGCCGACCCTCCAGCCGCGGAGGACGGTGGCCGTGCCGTCCGCCCGATTCACCGACATCACCGCCGCCAGCGGCATCACCTTCCGCCACTTTACCGGGGCGGCCGGCGAGAAGTTCCTGCCCGAGACGATGGGCGCCGGCGTGGCCGTGTTGGACTACGACGGCGACGGCAAGCCCGACCTGTACTTCGTCAACTCGTGCCCCTGGCCGGGCGGGGCGAAGGACAAGCCGTGCGGGGCGCTGTACCGCAACCGCGGCGACGGCACCTTCGAGGACGTGACCGAAGCCGCCGGGCTGGCGGTCAGCTTCTACGGCGTCGGGGCGTGCGTCGGCGACTTCGACAACGACGGCCGGCCGGACCTGTTCGTCACCGGGGTCGGCGGCGACCGGCTGTTCCGCAACCTCGACGGCAAGCGGTTCGAGGACGTGACGGCGAAAGCCGGCGTCGGCGGCCCCGGCGGCTGGCCGGCCGGCGAGACGGCCGACGAGTTCCGCAAGCACGCCCCGCCGCTGCCGTTCGGCACCTCAGCCACGTTCCTCGATTACGACGGGGACGGCAAGCTCGACCTATTCGTCTGCCGGTACGCCACCTGGAGTCCGGCCATCGACCTGAGCATCGCCTCGACTCTGGTCGGGTTTGGTCGGTCGTACCAGCAGCCGACGGCGTTGGAAGGGAGCCAGAACGCCTTGTACCGCAACCGCGGGGACGGCACCTTCGAGGACGTGAGCGAGAAGGCCGGCGGCCGGGTGTGGGACCGGGAGGGCGCCGGGTCGGACGCGCCCCGGCGGGCGGTCGGCAAGTCACTCGGAGTGGTCGCCTGCGACCCGGACGGGGACGGCTGGCCGGACCTCATCGTGGCCAACGACATGGTGCGGAACTTCCTCCTGCGGAACGTCCCGGACGGGGCCGGCGGTCGCAAGTTCGTCGAGCAGGGCGAGGCCACCCAGGTGGCCTACGCCGAGGGGTCGGCCCGCGGGGGCATGGGCATCGACGCCGCCGAGTACGCCCCCGGCAAGCTGGCCGTGGCCATCGCCAACTTCGCCAACGAACCCACCACCTTCCTGACCATCAACCGCCGGTCGCCGCTCGGGTTCGCCGACACCGCCCTGTCGGTCGGGCTGGTCGGCCCGAGCCGTGCCCCGCTCAAGTTCGGCACCCTATTTTTCGACTACGACCTGGACGGCCGGCCGGACCTGCTGACGGCCAACGGGCACATCGAGCCGGAGATTCAGAAGGTGCAGGCCAGCCAGACGCACGCCCAGGCCACCAGCCTGTTCTGGAACACCGGCGAGCCGGGGCGGGTGTTCGAGCCGGTGACGGCCGCCGCCGCCGGGCCGGACCTGTTCCAGCCCGTCGTGGGTCGCGGGCTGGCCGTGCTGGACCTGGACGGCGACGGCGACGAGGACGTGGTGGTGACGGCCAACGGCGGCCCGCCGCTCGTACTCCGCAACGACCAGCAGCTCGGGAACCACTGGGTGCGGCTGAAGCTGGTCGGCGACGGGGTGCGGTCGAACCGCGACGCCTTCGGGGCCGAGGTGACAGTGACGGCCGGCGGCAAACCGCTCAAGCGGTGGGTGGCCGGCGGCCGCGGCTACCTGAGCCAGAGCGAGGCGACGCTGACCGTCGGCCTCGGGCCGGCGCTCGGGGCGGGGGGGGCCATCGAGTCGGTGACAGTTCGCTGGCCGGGCAAGGACGCGAAGTCGGAGACATGGACGGGGCTGGCCATCGACAAGCTGCACACGCTCAAGCAGGGCGAGGGCCGGTAGGGCACGGTTCACCGCGCCGTCGCGGGGCGGGGCGGCACGGTGAACCGTGCCCTACTTCGCCCGTCCGAAGCCCATCGCCTGGCCCATCGTGTGGGCGCCGGGGACGACGCTCTCCAGCCCCCAGCCGACCAGCCCCATGAGCAGGGCCAGCCCGGCGGCCGCCCAGCCGGTGCGGGCGATCGCGGTGCGGGTCCAGTGGCGCGTCCGCCGCCGCGGCAGCGCCCCGACCACCAGCCCGTCCACCAGCAGTTCGGCCAGCAGGGTGGGGGCGATGGCCACCGCGTACACGGCGGCGGCCAGCACCGTCACGACGGCCAGCGCCACCAGGACGGCGACCACGATTGCGGCACAGCCGTCCGAGTCGCCGAGGTCCACGTCTTTCAACGAGCTGCTGACACCGGCCGACGCCGACGGGGCCGCGTCCACGAGTTGGGCGACGTTGGCCAGGTCGTTGAGCGTGCCCGCGGTGGTGGACCCGACCTCGCCCCGCTGGTGGGACAGCCACGCCCACAGCAGGCCGAGGTAGGCGAGGTAGCCGGCGGCCACGGCCAGCGGGTAGCGGACGGGCATCCGGTCCACCCCGGCATGGAGCAGCCCGACCGAGGCGACGAACCCGACGGCCCCGCTGAGGAACAGAAAGGCAGTCATGGTCCAGTATGGGGAGGTGCCGGCCCGGAGCCGGCGTGCGGCCACGGCCAGCAGCCGCTCGCGGCGGTCGGGGGCGGGCGGCATGGGTGGTCCTCGGCGGGAGCCGCGACCGTACCCGCCCGGCGGCGGCCGGTCAAGCGACCGCTCCCCCAACACGCCGCAAAAAAACACCGCTCTCGCTTGACTTGTCATCGGCACGATGCCTGTAGTCAGTTTTTTCGTCCGACTCGCCGGTTCTGGCGACACCCCGTTACTGCCGGTCAGGTCGAATCTCACCTGGGAGGGACTCGCCATAAAGTTCGTGGTACGACTGGCCGCCGTGTGCGCGCTAGCCTGGGGGGGGGGGGCGATAGCGTAGCGTCCGCACAGACCAACTCGATCAGCGATGATAGTGTCAAGCACCCTCATGTCCCGCCGTCGCCCCAGGGCCAGCGCATCTTAATTGCTTAGCCTAGCGCTCGCCCGATCGACCGGCTATCGTGCGGGAACCTCCGAGGGTTTCCGCATGGCCCGCCGCTC
>JAYVUZ010000221.1:0-13885 GCA_043787415.1 Fimbriiglobus sp.
GCGCGGCCGTGCGCGACATCCACCGCGGTTGCAAGAAGGTCCTCGACGATCACTTCACCTTCGAGGCGGTGATGCCCGGCGAAGAGGAGAGCGTGGTCAAGGTGCCGGCCGGCTTCGATCCCGGCGAGGTCCGCCTGGTCGGCGACGTCAAGGGCGAGCCGCCGTTCCGCGGCACGCTGCGCCACCACGGCTGGCGGGTCACCGAGGTCAAGCTGCCGACGCTCACCGACGGCGTCGATCGCCGCGTGGTCGCGCCGGCCGAGGTCGAGGTCTGATGTCGCGCTACGTCGTCGGCATCGACCTCGGCACCACCAACTCGGCGGTCGCGTTCGTGGACACCCGGGCCAAGCCGGCGGCCGGCGGCGGGGTGCGGCTGCACGCCTTCCCGGTGCGGCAACTCGTGGCCGCCGGCGAGACGAAGGAACTGCCGCTGCTGCCGTCGTTCCTGTATCGCCCCGGGCCGCACGACTTGCCGCCGGGGGCGACGGCGCTGCCGTGGGACCAGTCGGCCACCGATGTCGTCGGGGCGTTCGCGCGGACCCACGGGGCGAAGGTGCCCGGTCGGCTGGTGTCGTCGGCCAAGTCGTGGCTGTGCCATCCCGGGGTGGACCGCACCGCCCCGCTATTACCGTGGGCGGCGCCGCCGGAGGTGGACCGGCTGTCGCCGCTGGAGGCGTCGGCCAAGTACCTGCGGCACCTGGTCGAGGCGTGGAACGCGGCCCCGGGGCGGAAGCCGGACGAGTTCTTGCAGGACCAGCCGGTGGTGCTGACGGTGCCGGCGTCGTTCGACGACGTGGCCCGCACGCTCACCGCCGACGCCGCCAAGCAGGCCGGGCTGAACCACCTCACCCTGCTGGAGGAGCCACAGGCGGCGTTCTACGCCTGGCTCGGCACGCACACGCCCCAGGAGGCCGGCAAGCTGAAGCCGGGGATGCGGTGCGTGGTGGTCGATGTCGGCGGCGGCACGAGCGACTTCAGCCTGATCCGCGCCGTCGAGGAAGGCGGCGAGTTCGGGTTCGTACGGGATGCGGTCGGCGACCACCTGCTGCTCGGCGGCGACAACATGGACCTGGCGCTGGCCAAAGCCGCCGAGGCCAAGTTGCCGGCGGGGCGGCTGGACGCGGCCGGGTTCGGGGCGCTGGTGCAGGCGTGCCGGGAGGCGAAGGAACAGTTGCTCGGTGAGAAGCCGCCGGCCGAGGGCGTGCCGGTGACGGTCGTCGGCCGGGGCCGGTCGGTGGTCGGCGGCACCCTGTCGGTGACGCTCACCGTGGACGACGTGCGGGCGGCGCTGCTGGACGGCTTCTTCCCGGCGGTGCCGTTCGACAGTGAGCCGGCCCGATCGGCCCGCGGCGGGTTGCAAGAGATGGGCCTGCCGTACGTGGCCGACCCGGCCATCACCAAACACCTGGCGGCCTTCCTGCGGCAGCACCTGCCGGCGGGCGTGGCCCCGGACGCCATCCTGTTCAACGGCGGCGTATTCACGCCGAAGGCGCTCCAGGCGCGAGTCGTCGACGTGATGCGCGGCTGGTTCGCGGCCACATGGACGCCGCTGGTGCTCACCAGCCCGTCGCTCGATTTGGCCGTCGCCTGGGGGGCGGCGTACAGCGGTTGGCTGCGGGCGAGCGGCGGCCGGCGGATCGGCGGCGGCATACCCCGGGCGTACTACCTCGGCGTCGAACCGGGCCGGGCGGACGACGCCGACGCCCGACCGGCCGCCGACCCGACCCACCACGCGGTGTTGTGTGTGGTGCCGCGGCAGCTCGCCGAGGGCGAGGAGATCCGCATCCCGCAGCCGGTGCTGGACCTCCAGATCGGCCAGCCAGTGCTGTTCCCGCTGTTCACCAGCACCGTCCGCGGCGACGACAAACCGGGCGACGTGCTGACCCTGCCGCCGGGCCAACTGCGACCGCTGCCGCCGCTACACACGGTCCTGCGGGGCGGCAAGCGGGCCGGGGTGAAGCGCGTCCCCGTCACGCTGGCCGCCAAGCTCACCGACATCGGCACGCTGGAGCTGAGCTGTGTGAGCCAGGAAGGCAACCGCTGGCGGCTGGAGTTCAACACCCGCGACGTGGCCGGCCTCCGCACCGACGACGACAGCCCCGACGGGCCGACCCTGCTGGACGTGTACCCCGAGGAGAAGGTGCAGGCGGCCGGCGATATGATCCGCCGCTGTTACGCCGGCGAGACGCCGCCGGCCGAGCTGGTGCGGGCACTCGAAGCGGCACTCGACGCCACCCGCACCGAGTGGCCGACCGGGCTGTGCCGCCGGCTGTGGGACTTCCTCACCGACGTGGCCGAGCAACGCACCCGTTCGCCGCAGCACTTGAGCCGCTGGTACAACTTGGCCGGGTTCGTGCTGCGGCCGGGGTTCGGCGACCCGCTCGACCGCTACCGCGTCGAGGCCCTTTGGAAGCTGCTGACGGCGCCGGGAAGTCCCGAGGGCGGGGCCGACTACTGGATCCTCTGGCGCCGCGCCGCCGGCGGGCTGAACGCCTCCCTCCAGCAGTTGCTGTTCACCAAGATGAAAGCCGTGCTGCTGCCCGGCCGCGGCCGGGTGAACCGGCCGGGGGCGAACGAACTCGCGGAGATGTGGCGGGCGGCGGCCGGCCTGGAACGGCTGGACGCCCGCACCCGGCTGGCGCTGGGCGACGAGGCGTTGCGGCAACTCGGGCCGACGCACGTCTACTGGGCGCTCACCCGGCTCGGGGCGCGGCAGCCGCTGTACGGCCCGCTCAACAGCGTGCTGCACCCGGACACCGCCGAGACGTGGCTGGCGAAGCTGCTGGAGGTGACGCTAACGAGTGAGACCGAGCGGCTGGGGTGGGGCTTCGCGGCGGCCCAGATCGCCCGCCGGACCGGGGTGCGCGGGGTCGATGTGAGCGACGACGTGCGGGCGGCGGTGGCCACCTCGCTGCGAGCGGCGAAGGTGCCGGCGGCGTGGCCGGCGATGGTCGAGGACGTGACGCGAGACGCCGGCGACGACCAGAGCCGGCTGTTCGGCGACAGCCTGCCGATCGGGCTGCGACTCGGGTCTTGATTCGGTGGGACAGGCAGAAATGCCTGTCCCACCGAATCCAATCACAGCGGCGCCGGTAAGTCTCGCCGGGTGAACACCCGCAGGGCCAGCAGGTAGCCGACCGCGCCGACGGCCAGCAGCACCGCCGCCCCGGGGACGGTCGTGCCGTCGGCCGTCCAGTCGCCCTTCAGCCACACCTTCTGCGGGGTGTAGTAGAAGAACGCCGTCGCCGGCCGCACCCAGGCCACCGTGTCCCACAACTGGCCGACCACGTTGCCGACGAACATGCCGACGGTCAGCAGGCCGGCCACGGCCATCGCCTGCCACCGGCTGCGGCCGGCACTCGACACGAGCATGGTGATGCCGCTCAAGGCGAACATGAGGCACGCCAGGTTGACGACGCCGAGCCACTGCCGGGCGGCCGACACGTCCAGCGTCGGCGGGCCGGGCTTGACGAACTTTTGGACGTTGGCAGGCAGCTTCTGCAACACCGAGTAGTCCACGTCGAACGGGCCGATCAGGGCCAGGCCGGTCTGGGTGCCGAGCAGGATGCAGCCGCACAGCAGGGGGATGGCCAGCAGATCGACGATGAGGTGCGCCAGGATGAGGCGATTCCGCGGCACCGGCTGGCTGAGCAGCAGTTCCATCGTCCCCTTGTCCAGCTCACCGCTGACCGCCGCCGCTGCCCGGCCGACCGCCCACAGGCTGCACAGGATGACCACCACCGGGTGCAGGAGTTCGACCGCCAGGAAGTCGTTCGGCTTGTCGAACTGGATGTCGGCCCCGCCCATGACGGCCTGCGACACTTTGCCCGGCCCCTTGAAGATGACCTCGTCGAACACCTCTTTGCCGATCCCCTGGGCGGCCCCGAGGACGTTGAAGAACGGGGCGATCTCGGTCGTCACCCGCTGAGCGATCTTCACCCAGAAGGCGGAGAAGGCGAACAGCAGCCCGCCGACGACGAGCAGCGGCCAGCGGACATCCCGGACCAGCTTGCGGACGAGGACAGAGGTCATGATGAGTAGGATAGCGGCCCCGGGGCGGAGGGCCGAGCCGTGTCAGCCGAAGTGATGTGGGCGCCGTCCGCGGAGCGGGTGGCGGCGAGCAACCTGACGCGGTTCACCCAGCAGGTGCGGGCGAAGTACGCTCCTGACCTTAGCGACCGCTACGCCGACCTGCACCGCTGGAGTTTGGCTCACCGCGGTGACTTCTGGCGAGAGGTGTGGGACTTCTGCGGCGTGACTGACGACCGTGATGGGGTAGTCTACGCTCCCGGCGACTTTCGCTCCGCCGGCTGGCTTCCGAACGCCCGGCTGAACTTCGCCGAAAACCTGATCGGCCCGTCCCCCGACGATGCCGCCGGCTTCGCCTTGATGGCCAACGACGAAGCCGGCACCGACACCCGAATGATCGACCGCGTGGAACTGCGCGGCATGGCGCTGCGGTTCGCCGCCCGGCTCATGGCACTCGGGGTTGGTGTCGGCGACCGGGTGGCCGGCTTGCTTCCGAACGGTGTCGAGGCGGTGGCAGCCATGCTCGGCACCACAGCCATCGGGGCCGTCTGGGCGTGCTGTTCGCCGGACTTCGGCGACGCGGCGGTGGTCGAGCGGTTCGGCCCGCTGGCCCCGGCGGTGCTGGTCACGGTGGACGGCTGCCAGTACGCCGGCAAGCGGATCGACCTCCGCGGCCGGGTGGCCGGCATTCAGTCCCAACTGCCGAGCCTACGAGCGGTGTTGACCCCGGACACCGACCAAGCCGGCCCGTACCCCAACGTCCCGTTCGTGCGGCTGCCGTTCGACCACCCGGCGTTCGTGTTGTTCTCGTCCGGCACCACCGGCCCGCCGAAAGGGATCGTCCACGGGGCCGGTGGCACGCTGTTGCAACACCTGAAGGAACACCAACTCCATTGCGACATCAGCCCTGCCGACACGGTGTTCTTCCACACCACCACCGGCTGGATGATGTGGAACTGGCTCGTCTCTGCGCTGGCCAGCAAAGCCACGGTGGTGGTGTATGACGGCTCGCCGGTGCATCCCGATCCCGCCATGCTGTGGCGGATGCAGGGCGAGCAGTGCGTCACCCACTTCGGGGCCGGCGCCCGGTACTACGCAGCCCTGCAAAAGGCCGGCGTCCGCCCGGCGGATCACGAGGTCCACTCGCTCCGCTGCCTACTGTCCACCGGCTCGCCGCTGCTGCCCGAACAGTTCGACTGGGTGTACCAGCACGTCAAGCCAGACGTGCATCTGGCCAGCATCTCCGGCGGCAGCGACATCGTCTCGTGCTTTGTGTTGGGGGTGCCGACCGAGCCGGTCCGCCGCGGCGAGATTCAAGCCGCCGGTCTCGGCATGGACGTGCAGGTGTGGGACGACGCTGGCAACCGCGTGGTGGGCGAAGCCGGCGAGCTGGTATGCGCATCGCCGTTCCCGAGCCGGCCGGTCGGCTTCTGGGACGACCCGGACGGGGCCAAGTACCAGGCCGCCTACTTCGACCGCTTCCCCGGCGTCTGGACGCACGGCGACTGGGCCACCGAGACAGAGACGGGCGGGTTCGTCATCCACGGGCGTAGCGACACCACGCTCAACCCCGGCGGCGTCCGCATCGGCACGGCCGACCTCTACCGGCAGGTGGAGGCGTTCCCCGACGTGGTCGAGGCGCTGGCGGTGCCGTTGCGGCGGGACGGGGACGAGCGCATTGTGCTGTTCGTGCGGATGCAGCCCGAACAGGAACTGACGCCTGACTTGGTCGCCGACATCAAGGGCCGGCTACGGGCCAACTGCTCGCCGCGGCACGTGCCGGCGTTCGTGGTCGCCGCCCCGGACTTCCCCCGCACGGTCAGCGGCAAGCTGTCCGAGTTGGCGGTGCGGAACGCCGTCAACGGCCAGCCGGTGACGAACGCGGCGGCGCTGGCAAATCCGGCGGCGCTGGGATTCTTCCACGAGTGGGGGCGGGCGGCGGCGTAAAATGTCGATAACTACTATCCGCAACCTTCTCCCGGCGGACAGAGCAATGAACGAGTCGCTGACCGAGTACGGGGCCGCCTTCGACCCGGCCAAGATGGTGACGCCGGACGACGTGACCGCCCTGGAGCTGGAACCCGGCCACCCCGGCGAACACGACGCCGGGTACGTCGAGCGGCGGCGGTTCCTGTTCGACCTGACCCGCAAACATCGCCTCGAAAACCGCGGCCCGCCGCACGTCCAGTACACCGCCGAGGAGGCCCGCATCTGGCGGGCGGTGACGCCGCAACTGCACGACCTGCACGCCAAGCACGCCTGCCGGATGTACCTGGAGGCCAAGCGGGAACTGGCCATCACCGAGACCGAGGTGCCGCAACTGCGGGACATCAGCGAGCGGCTGCAAGCCGCCACCCAGATGCACCTCGTGCCGGCCGAGGGGGCGCTGCCGTACCGCACCTTCTACCAGGCCATCGCCGGCCGCGGGTTCCCGGTGACGCAGTTCCTCCGCCACGGCTCGCACCCGGAGTTCACCCCCGAGCCGGACATGATCCACGACTGCCTGGGGCACGTGCCGCCGCTGCTCAACCGCGACTACGCCGAACTGCTGACGCTCATCGGCAAGGCCGCCAGCGCCACCCCGCACGGCGATCAGGTGCTGGCCCTCAAGCGGTTCAGTTGGTTCAGCATCGAATTCGGGCTGATCGAGGAGGCGGGCGACACCAAGGTGTTCGGGGCCGGCATCCTGTCGTCCACCGGCGAAATCCCGTACAGCCTGACCAGTCCCGAAGTGACCCGCCGGCCGTTCGTCACCGAGCACGTCATCGCCCAGGATTACGACCCGTCGCGGATGCAGACCACCCTGTTCGTTGCCCCGAGCCTGCCGTTCCTGCGGCGGGAGCTGGAGAGCCTGGTGCGGCGGTTCGACATCCCGGTGTGCTGACGCTACCCGCCGTCGCCCGACACCACCTCGCCGCCGGCGGCGGTGGACAGCGCCCGGTAGGTGGCCGGGTCGATGGCGGCCCGCACCCACCGCACCGAGCCGTCGCAGGACACGAAGTTGCACCCGGTCGGGTGGGCACTGCGGAACCCGCTGACGAAGTCCCGGCCGAGCACGTTCGCTCCGGAGCTGTCCAGCCCGAAGATGGTCGGCGTGCCGGGCGAGCGGTTGACCGGCTCGTCGCGGACGTCCGGCGGCAGGCCGTATTGGGCGGTGACGGCAAGCACGCCGGCGTACCACGGGTGGGAGCGGTCGGCAAACCCGGTCGCCCCCCACGACTGGTCGAGCACCGCCGGCCGGCCGGTGAACGGGTCGGCTACCGTCCGCGTCGGGTCGGCCAGGTCGCGGATCGGGTATTGGTCCGACCCGCCGGCCGCCTCGCCGACGGCGAACGTGTTCGACGTGCCGTCGGTCACGTCCGTCAGCCGGACGGTGCCGGCCACCACCCGGCCGTTGTCGTACACGGCCACCCCGAACGGGCCGCGGACGGCCGCCGGCACCTTGTCCGGGTTCGGCCCCAGGCCGGCGTTCGCCCCCTTGCAGAAGGCGTAGTCCACCCCGGCGGCGAACGGCGGCAGGGGGAAGTTCCACTGGGCGGCCACCGGCCGCAGGTCGAGGCCGCCGTCCGGCCGGTTGGCCGGGCAGTAGAACACCTTCACCTTGGTGCCGACGGCCGCGTAATTCGCCGGGTCGTGCCACGGCCGGTCGAGCTGGTAGAGTGACCGCAGATTGCCCTGCTCCAAGTACGGTAGCAGGTAGGTGAACCCGGTGGCGTACCCGTCGTCCACCAGGCTCACCTGGCCGATGACGACCACCCCGCCGGGGAACCGGCCCTCGGCGTCGTGACAGTTGTGGAGGGCCAGGCCGAGCTGCTTCAGATTGTTCTGGCAGGTCATCCGGACGGCGGCCTGGCGGACGTTCTGGACGGCGGGCAGGAGCAGGCCGATGAGGACGGAGAGGATGGCGATCACGACGAGTAACTCGATCAAGGTGACGGCGTGGCGGGAACGGGTCATGAGTGCCCCTTTGGCGGATTCGGGTGGGCAATGACCAGGTTAGCCGTGCTGGCGGTGCTGGTCGCGGGGTGCCGGGCGGAAACGCCGGCGGTGCCGCTGCGGGACGCGGGGAAGGGGGTCGCCGAGCTGCGGCGGATGCTGGCCGACCCGGACCCGGAGGTGCAGGCCCGCGGGGCGTTCGGGTTAGGTCTGCACCGGGCGGCGGCGGCCGAGGCGGTGGCCGACCTGCTGCCGCTGCTGCGGAGTGCCGCCCCGCTCGCCCGGCAGAACGCGGCCCTGGCCCTCGGGGCCGTCGGCCCGGCGGCGACGGCGGCCGTGCCGGCCCTGACCGCGGCACTGGCGGACCCCGACTGGCCGGTGCGGCGGCAGGCGGCCCTGGCCCTCGGGGCCATCGGCCCGGACGCGAAGACGGCGGTATCGGCACTGACGAAGCTCGACGCCGACCCGCACGGGCCGGTCCGGGTGGCAGCCAAGGAGGCCCGGCAGAAGATCGGCGGCTGACCCGCGACCCCCTCTCCCAGGACGCGACCCATGACCGACATCCCGCTCCGCAAGATCGACCACGTCCGCTTCTTCGTCGGCAACGCCCGGCAGTCGGCGTTCTTCTACCGCAACGCCTACGGGTTCGACGTGGTGGCCTACGCCGGCCTCGAAACCAAGCAGAAGCACGAGGCCGGGTACGTCGTCAAGCAGGGCGGCATCACCTTCGTGCTGGTGAGTCCGCTGCGGGCCAACCACCCGGAGGTGCAGCGGCTGGTGCAGCACGGGGACGGGGTGAGCGACATCGCCCTGCAGGTGGACGACGTGCGGCAGGCGTACAACCTGTCGGTCGAACGCGGCGCGGTCGGCGTCGTCGGGCCGCAGGCGCTGACGGACGAGCACGGCGTCTACGAGAGCGCCACCATCCGGGCCTACGGCGACACCACGCACACGTTCGTCAACCGGGACCGCTACCACGGGGCGTTCGCCCCCGGGTTCGTGGCCATCGACCCGACCCGGTACGCCGCCGCGACGTACCACCCGACGGGCCTGCTCGGCATCGACCACATCGTGGGCAACGTGGAAGAGGGCAAGATGAACGAGTGGGTGTCGTTCTACCAGCGGGTGCTGGGGTTCGAGCAACTGGTGTCGTTCGACGACCAAGACATCAGCACCGAGTACTCGGCCCTGATGAGTAAGGTGGTGCAGAGCGGCCGGGGGCGGGTCAAGTTCCCGCTCAACGAGCCGGCCAAGAGCAAGCGGCGGAGCCAGATCGAGGAGTACCTCGATTTCTACGGCGGCCCCGGGGTGCAGCACATCGCCCTGGCCACCAACGACATCGTGGCCAGCGTGACGGCGCTGCTGGCCAACGACGTGTCGTTCCTGCGGGTGCCGAAGACGTACTACGACGGCCTGACGGAGCGGGTCGGGCCGATCAAGGAGGACGTGGCGGAGCTGGCCGAGCTGGGTGTGCTGGTGGACAAGGACGACGAGGGGTACATGCTGCAAATCTTCACCAAGCCGGTGCAGGACCGGCCGACCCTGTTCTTCGAGATCATCCAGCGAGAGGGCAGCAAGAGCTTTGGTAAGGGGAACTTCAAGGCGCTGTTCCAGGCCATCGAGCGGGAGCAGGAGTTGCGCGGCACACTGTAACTGGAGGCGGCATGAGTACGGTCATGGCCCTGATGACCAGCAGCGAGATGGACGCCTTGCCCGACTCGGACAAGGTGGAGCGGTGGCTGATCGACGGCGAACTCTGGGAGCGGCCGATGAGCTTGCGAAGCCCGGCCCACGCGGGGGCCGTCAACAACCTGAGTTTCGTGCTGACCGGCTGGTGCCGGACGCAGCCTAAGCCCCGACCCAAGGGGTACAGCGGCGACATCTTCTGCAAGCTGCGACGCGACCCGGACACCAACGTCGGCGTCGATGTGGCCGTCGCCCGGCCCGAGCAGGCGGCGGCGGTCACGGCCGAGTCGCGGCATCTGGACGGCCCGCCACTGCTGGCCGTCGAGGTGTTGTCCGTCAGCGACGTGATGTCCGAGGTCCACACCAAGGCGAACTCGTACCTGGACAACGGCACGCCGCAAGTGTGGGTGGTGGACCCGTTCGACCGGACGGTGACGGTGTACCGCCCGGACGCCGAGCCGGTGCTGTACAACCGCCGGCACACCGTCCCGGGTGACCCCGAACTACCCGGCCTACAGGTGCCGGTGGCCGACCTCTTCGAGTGAACCGATGACCCTGCCGCCGGTCACATCCCTGCGGGACTTCTACGCCTTCGAGGCGCACGTCAAGACGTGCCGGGCGCACCGCGGCCTCGGCATGGTGCCGCAGTGGTACGAGGTGCCGGTGTTCTACTTTTCCAACCCGGCGGCCGTCGTCGGCGACGGGGCCGAGGTGTACGCCCCGGCCGGCAGTCAGGCCCTCGACTACGAGTTGGAACTGGCCTGCGTCGTCGGGACCGAAGCGCGGAACCTGCCGGCCGACGACTCGGCTCTCGACTGCCTGGACGGGTTCACGGTGATGAACGACTGGTCTGCCCGCGACCTCCAGAAGGTCGAGATGGCCGTCGGCCTCGGGCCGTCCAAGTCGAAGGACTTCGCCACCAGCCTCGGCCCGCGGCTGGTGCCGGTTGCCGACCTGATGCCGCACTACCGGGACGGCCGGTTCCACCTGACCATGACGGCGACGGTCAACGGTAAGGAGTACAGCCGCGGCCACGCCGGCGACATGCACTGGACGTGGCCGCAACTCCTGGCCCACGCCAGCCGCGACGCCACCCTGCGGCCCGGCGACGTGATCGGCTCCGGCACCGTCGGCTCGGGGTGTATCCTGGAACTGACGCCAGAGACAGCCGGCGGCTGGCTCCAACCCGGCGACGTGGTGGCCCTCACCGTCGAAGGCATTGGCACCCTGACTAACCGCGTCGTCCGGAGGCCGCCCCCATGCCCCGCTACCTAGCCCTCGGCAAGCTGCCGCCGAAGCGGCACACCCTCCTCCGCACCACGGGCGGGTACAAGAACGAGGGCCTGTTCTACGAGGAGGTGATCTCCACCCAGGGGTTCGGCCGGGCGTACAGCATCGTGTACCACCTGCGGCCGCCGACCCGGGTGCGAACGGTCGAGGGGGCGGGCACGCTGACGGTGACGGCCGCTCCGCAGCCGGAGTTGCGGCACCACCACCTGAAGTCGGCGGCCATGCCGGCGAGCGGCGACCCCGTCACCGGGCGGGTGCCGGTGCTCACCAACCCGGACGTGACCCTGTGGCGGTGCCGGCCGGCCGAGCCGCAGCGGGAGCTGTTCCGCAACGCCGCCGCCGACGAGATCGTGTTCGTCCACCACGGCCGGGGCACCCTGTACACCCAGTTCGGAATCCAGCCGGTGCGGCCCGGCGACTACGCGGTGATCCCCAAGACCACGACGTACCGACTGGACTTCGACGCCGGCGAGCAACCCGATCTGCTGGTGATCGAGGCGGCCGGCACGGTCGGCTTCCCGCCGCGGTATCTGAACCCGGACGGCCAGTTCCGCCTCGGCGCCCCGTTCGGCGAGCGGGACTTGCACGGGCCGACCGACCTGGCCACGGTGGACCGCGACGGCGACGTGCCGGTGCTGGTGAAGGACGGCCCGCGGCTCACCCGCTACACCCTGGCCCACCACCCGTTCGACGCCGTCGGCTGGGACGGGTTCGTGTACCCGTACACGTTCAACGCCGACGATTTTGAACCGATCACCGGGACCATCCACCAGCCGCCGCCGATCCACCAGACGTTCCAGGCCGACGGGTTCGTGGTCTGCACCTTCGCCCCGCGCCTCTTGGACACCCACCCGGACGCGGTGAAGGTGCCGTATGCCCACAGCAACGTCGAGAGCGACGAGGTGCTGTATTACGTCCGCGGCAAGTTCGGTAGCCGGCGGGGCGTGGAGGCCGGGTCGTTCACCCTGCACCCGCGGGGGGTGCCGCACGGCCCGCACCCGGGCACTATCGTGGCCAGCAAGGACGTGACCCGCACCGACGAGCTGGCCGTCATGGTGGACACCTTCCGCCCGCTGGTGCCGACGGCCCAGGGCATGACGCTAGACGACCCGCAGTACCCGTACTCGTGGCTGGACTAACGCGATGACCATCGACCCGGCCACCACCGCCCCGCACGACGTGTACCCGTGGCTGACCGGGGTGGTCAACCCCCGGCCCATCTCCTGGGTGCTGACCAAATCGCCGGCCGGGGTGCTGAACCTGGCCCCGTTCAGCTTCTTCAACGTGTTCGGGTCGAACCCGCCGGTGCTGGTGTTCAGCCCGACGCTCACCCGCCGGGGTACGGAGAAGGACACGCTGGTGAACGTCAAGGCGGCCGGCGAGTGCGTGGTTCACGTCGCCACCGCCGACCTGCGAGAGCAAGTGAACCTGACCAGCAAGGAACTGCCGCCGGACGAGAGCGAGGTCGAGCTGGCCGGGCTGCACACCGTGCCGTCGGTGAAGGTGGGCGTGCCGCGGCTGGCCGACGCGCCGGTGGCCCTGGAGTGCAAACTTCGCCAAGTCATCGAGGTGGGCGACGGGCCGATCGCCGGCCGGCTGGTGGTGTGCGAGATCGTCTACCTGCACGTCGCCGACGCGGTGCTGACCGACGGCCGGCCGGACCCGCACAAGCTCCGCACCGTCGGCCGGCTGGGCGGCGACTGGTGGTGCCACACCACCGACGTGTTCAAACTGCCGCGGCCGTAGGGCACGGTTCACCGTGCCGCCCGCCACCGGCGGCACGGTGAACCGTGCCCTACTTCTGCAAGATCGGCAGGTAGTTGTTCGGCAGTTGCAGCACAATGCAGGCCATCGCCGTGGCATACGCCGGGCCGTGGATGTCGTCCGCCCACACCCCGCCGGCCACCGCCCGCAGCCGGCCCAGCAGCGACTCGCGGGCGGCCGGGAACCAGTCGGCCCAGTACGCCCCGCCGGCCGTCCACATGGCGAGGGCCGCGTAGTACTGGCCGTAGAAGTAGTGGTCGGTGCGGCCGAACTGCGGCCACTGCCGGTTGGGCACGTTCCGCCGGAGGTACTCCAGCCCCCGCTTGACCGCGTCGCCGTCGTAGATGCCGGCCGAGAACAGCCCGACCACCGCCGCCGCCGACCGGGGGAAGGACGAGCCGGCGCCGGCCTGCCCCTTGATGTAGCAGAACCCGCCGTCCGCCATCTGGCACTTCTTGATGTAGTCCACGCACTTGTCCACATGCCGTTTGTCCACGTGCAGGCCGGCGTTCTTGGCCGCCCGCAGGGCCATCATCTGGGCCACCGTCACCGACACGTCGGCCTGGCTGGGGGTCGGGTCGTACCGCCAGCCGCCTTCGGTGTTTTGGGAGCGGACGGTCAGATCGATGGCCAGCTCCAGAGCGTCCCGCAACTGCTTCTGTTTGCGGGCGTCCGGCTGCATCCCGTGGGCCTCGGCCAGGAACAGGGCGCCGAACCCGTGCTGGTACATGGACGAGTGGCCCTGGCCGCCGTCGGCCTGCTGAAGGTAGCCGCGGACCGACCCGTCGTTGGCCCGGCCGACGACGTAATCCACCGCCCGGCCGACCGCCTGGGCGTACCGCCCGCGGCCGGGCTGGCTGCCGCCGGCCATGAGGGCCAGCCCGGCCAGGGCGGTCACGGCCACGTTCCCCCGGCCGCCCAGCCGGCTGTCCGGGTAGGAGCCGTCGGCCGCCTGCTGGCCGGCCAGGTAGGCCAGGCCGCGGTCCACGGCGGCTTGCGCCTCCGGGGGCAGCGGGTCGGCGTCGGCGGGCGGCTGGGCGCGGGCGGCGGCCGGCAGGGCGACGGCGGTCAGCAGGAAGTGGCGGCGGTCGGGCACGGGCTAACCCTCGATGAATCGGCCCGATCGGTGAGAGCCGCGACCGCCAGGGAGCGTCTAGCCTAGACGCTCCCTGGCGGTCGC
>JAYVUZ010000222.1:0-19641 GCA_043787415.1 Fimbriiglobus sp.
CGAGGTCAGCAACCTCGCTCGCGCTTCGGGCACCGAACCAAGAGTCGGGAACTCAGACGGCCTTCCTCTTGCGCTCGTGCCGAGCCGTGGCCTCCTCGACGCTGTGCGAGTTGGTGGCCAGCGGGTCGTTGCGGGCCAGCTCCACCAGCTTGCAGTAGTGGTCGTGCAACTCCTTGATCTCGTCCTCGGTCAGCCCTTCCACGTTGATCAGCCGGTTGCTCGCCCCCCGCACGGCGGCCACCAGCTCGTTCAGCTTCAGGTGGATGGCCTTGCTGTCCTTGTTCTGCGCCCGCTGGATGAGGAACACCATCAGAAAAGTCACGACCGTCGTGCTGGTATTGATGACCAGTTGCCAGGTGTCCGAATACTTGAAGTACGGGCCGCTGATGCCCCACACCACGATGGCACTCACCGCCACGGCGAAGGCGGCCGACGTACCCGTGGCGTCGGCCGCGTTGCCGGCGAACCGGGCGAGCGGCCCCTCGACTCGGGTCGGCGGAAACGTGCGGGGGTGTTTCATTGCACCAGGGAGGCGACGGTTTCGTTGTTCCGGGCAGCCACGGCCGTCGGAAGTCTCCGGCGGCCGTCGTGGCCGGCTACCTGTGGCGTACCCGCCTCGCCCGGATCGGGCAAGACGGATCGGTTGGCGGCCCGGGCTGACACCACACCCCGGCCACGACGCCCGCGGTCAGCCCGGCGGCGGGCCGACGATGTGGACGAGGATACCGAGCAGCCGGGGCACGTCCGCCTGGGTGTAGTCGGCCATGTCTTCGACCAGCCCGGCCGCGTCCAGCCGGAGGAACTTCCATACGCTGCCGGTGGTCACGCAGCCGTACACCGGGCCGTCCGGCTCGCCGGCCCGGCGGTTGAACCGCTGGGCGCCGACCATCGCCGCCACGCACTGGCCCAGCCCGTCCGGGATGCTGTCCTGCTTGGCCTCGAACGCCACCAGCACCGGCGGGGTGACGAAGTCCGTCTGCGGCGACCGGGATAGGATGAAGTCCACGAAGCCGGTCAGGTCGTCGGCCGGGTCGGCGGCGAACTCGACCCCGGCCAACAGGTTGATGCTGCCGGCGTACCGGCTCCACAGGTCGGCCAGCAGCGGCCCGACCAGCCAGATGGCCCGGGCCGTCTCCGAGTGGGCCATCGCACCGAGCTTGCTGGTGAACGGCTGGCCGGCGGTGAGCATCGGCCCAGGTGCCACCGGCGGCACGCCGGCGAACAGGTCCGGGCTGCGGTGCGGCGGAGACCGAACCGGGCCACCGCGTCGGCGTAGCTGTACTGTCTGAGCGGCACGCGCGACCCTCGGCATGAGGCGAGAGTATTATAAGTTGTGCCGGGAGGTGGTCAGAACTCGACTGGCCCTGGCGGCGGTCGCCGGCCGTCCCCCCGCTCACCGCACCAGCGTGAGCTTCCGCCGCACCTCGGCCTGGCGGCCGAACTGCCGGCCGGCGTGGCTGTTGGTGTACCGCTCGTCCGCCTTCTCCCAGGCCGACCGCGCCCCGGCCGCGTCGCCCAGCCGGAACCGCACGTCCCCCAGGTGGTCCCACACCGTCGGGTCGGCGACCGCGTCCACCGACTTCAGTGCCGCCTCCAGCGTGGCCGTCGCCGCCGGCAGGTCGCCCCGCTTGAACTGCACCCAGCCCAGGCTGTCCAGGTACGTCCCGCTCGCGCCCTCGGCGTCGCCCCGCTTCCGCCGCTCGGCCCGGTCCAGCTCGACCGCCCGGCGGACCAGCCGCTCGGCCGCCGGCAGGTCGCGGCCCTCGTCGGCCAGGTGGTAGCCCAGGTTGTTCAGCACCAGGGCGTCGTCCGGGTCGTCGTCCAGTTGGGCACGCAGCTCCCGCTCGCTGGCGGCGAAGTCGCGGCCGGCCAGGTGGCACTGGCTGCGGACGAGCCGCACCTCCCGCAGCAGGTTCGGGTCGGCCTCCTCGGCCACCGCCTCACACTCGGCCAGGGCCGGCCCCGGCCGGCCGAGCAGCAGCAGAATCTTGGCCTTCTCCAGCCGCATGGCCGACTTGTTGGCGGCGGCCTGCACCGCCGTCTCGATGGCTTCCACCGCCCGCCGGTCGTCTCCTAGCTCGGCGTATGGCCCGGCGATGAAGTAGCCGGTGAGCGGCGGGCCGGTCGGCTTCCTGCCCGCCCCCCGCCGCCCCCAGGCCGTCGGCGGCAACCCCTCGATGTGATGGCATAGGGCCACCACATCCCTCCACCGCCGCTGCCGGAGGAGCAGTCGGTAGAGCGGGTAGAAGAGCTGCGGGTCGCTGGCGAACCCTTGTCGCAAGGCCGTCTCGGCGACCGGCAGGCGGTCGGCCCGCTCGGCCAGGAACCCGACCAGCCCCCACACCTCGGCCGGCCAACCAACGGCGGTGCCGGCGGCGTCCAGCAGCAGGGCGGCAGCCACCGGCTCGGCCTTCACCGCCGATGTGACGGCCCGCCGCCAGTCGCCGCCCTTCGGGTCCGGGGTGTCGTCGTCCTCACCCGCCGGCGACCGCAGGGCGGCGACGATCGGCTCGGCCCGGCCGGCGGCGGCGAACGCCCGCACGAACATCTCGGCCAGTGCCGGGTCGGCCGACTTGTCCACCAGCGGGCGGAACCGGACCTCGCCGGCGGCCGGGTCGAGCCGGGCGGCCTCGGCGGCGGCCACCCAGCGGATGCGGGGTTCGCCGGGGAAGCGGTCGGCCAACGCGGTCAGCTTGGCCGCGGCGTCGGCCCCCCGGCCGGCCGCCCGAAGCCAGTCGGCGTAGTCAGTGTACGGCGGCAGAGTGGTCGGCATGAGGGCCAGGAACGGCTCCATCGCCGCGACGGCGTCGGCCGGCCGGCCGGCGGCGGCCAGCACCTTCGCCCGGTGCCAGCCGAGGCGGGCGGCGCGGGCCGGGTCGTTCGCTTGCGTGAACAGCCGGGCCGCTGCCCGGTAGGCGGCGTCGGCGTCGGCGAACCGCTTGGCCCCGGTGAGGGCCGCCGCCAGTTGCTCGTGAACCGCCCCGCACTCGGCGTCCAGTTCGGCGTCCGTCTCGAACCGCGGCGACTTCCGCAGCTCGGCCCGCAGCTCGGCGACGAGCGCGGCGGCCCGGCCCAGGGATGTCGCCGCGTCGGCCCAGTCGCCGGCGTCGGCCCCCGCCCGGCCGGCGTCTCGCAACAAGGCCAGCCGCTCGACCGGGGTGGCCCGCGGGCTGTCGGCCGCCGTCCGGAATGCCGCTGACGCCTCGCGGAACCGCCGGCCGTCGGCCAGCACGCGGCCCAGCCGGCGGGCGGTAGCGTGGTCGTGCGGGTCGGCCGCCAGCACCGCCGTCGCCGCCCGGACGGCCGCCGCGTCGCGGCCCAGGTCGGCGTACACCGCCACCAGTTCCCGCTGCGGGTCCGGGGCGGCCGGGTCGGCCTTCTGTGCCGCCTCCAGCTCCTTCGCGGCACTGGCCGGGCGATCGGTGGCGGCCATCAGCCGGCCGGCGGCGAAGTGGGCCAGGGCCGCCCGGCGGGCGTCCTCGGCGGCGGCGGTCAGGAGTAGTAGGGCGAGTAGCACGGCCGGCCTCCGGGGGTCGTACAACTTACCGGCCGGCGGCGTGCGTGCCAACCGCGGTCACAATTCGGGTTTTCCTTTGACAGACGACCCGTGGTCGGGGGAATCTAGAGTCCAGCCCGGCCGCGGTGGCCGGCGCGACCGAACCTTTCCCGGAGGGCATGTCATGTGGCGTGATTTGGCGGCGTGGGCGGTGGTCGTCGGGCTGGCCGCGGCCGTGCCGGCGGTGCGGGCCGACGACAAGGACGACGACCACCCGCACCCGGTGACCAAGCGGGTGAAGGACGCCAAGGACCACCACGAGGACGCCCACGCCGTCACCAAGGCGATCACGACGACGGCGGCCACCAAGAAGATACATGATGAGAAACACGCCCGGGGCAAGGGGTACGAGGCCCACGCGGTGATGAAGGACGGCA
The DNA here is from genome assembly GCA_043787415.1 of Fimbriiglobus sp. GTDB lineage: Bacteria > Planctomycetota > Planctomycetia > Gemmatales > Gemmataceae > JAXMAZ01. The sequence goes on from JAYVUZ010000222.1 coordinate 3,934, forward strand.
AGGTGGGCGACGTGACGGTGAAGGACGTGAAGACCGGCAAGAACACCAAGCTGCGGATGGTCAAGAGCACCAAGAACCCGTTCAAGAAGCCGGCCAAGTGCGGGGAGGAGAACATCAATTTGGGCGACGACGACTGCGGCACGCAGGTCAGCACGTTCTGGTACGGCTGGTACTACATGAACCCGTACACCAACTACTACATGTACTACTGGTATCCGAGCACTTACGTGTACTATCAGCCGGTGCTGTACCCGAGCGTGTACGACTACACCTCATATGTCGTGTACTACTGAGCCACATCACCCCACACCGGCTCGACCGCTCGGCAGAAATCCGCCCCGCCGGTGTCGGCCCGCCGTCGGGTCGACGCCGGCACGCCGTCACTTCCAGCGTCCGACCTGCCCAGAGCAGCTAGCGGCTCTTCGGCTTCGGCCTGTCGGCCTTGCCTTTGGCCAGCAGCTCCTGGCCGGTCGGGCACTCAGCCTTGAGCGGGCACACCGGGCAGTGCGGCGTCCCCTCCACGCAAATCTGGTCGGCGAGCTGGATCAGCTCCTCGGTGAACTCGTACCCCTTGGCCTTCGGCACGAAGTGCTCGACCGTCGCCCGCATACCCTCCCGGTCGTCGGCGTCCGCCTCCGGGTCGATCACCCCCAGCCGGCCCAGCGCCCGCACGCTCGGGTCGTCCAGCGGCACCGCGTGGCCGCCCAGGCTCCGCTGCGTCACCCACGCCAGCACGAAGTCGGTCACGCCCTTGTCCTTGTACCGGGCGAGCTGCTTGGCCGCCTGCTTCAGCCCCTTCTTCTCCAACTCCTCCAGGTCGAACGAGTACGTCCGCTCGAAGTGTTCCTGCAGGAACTCGATGATGCGTTCGGCCCGGTCGCCGGCGGCTGGCAGGTCGCCGAGGGCGTCGGCCACCTCTTGCACGGTGGACACCCGCACCTCGTTCCAGTCGAAGAACGCCCCCCGCAGCCGGGCGTAGGCGGCGTCGGCGGTGACCGTCGGCACCCCCTCCCGCACCATGGCGTACATGACCTCGTCCAGCACCGGCCGCTTGGCTGGCTCCGGCGCGGCCGGGAACTTTTTCTTGAGCAAGGCCTGGGCGGTGTTGAGAATCTGCTGCTTGCTGCTGGCAGTCGCCATCCGGGGGACTCCGCGGTGGGGGGCGAGCGACCGTGCCGCGCCGCAGGCTGTTTTACGTGGCGGGATGGGGTTCGTCGGCGGGTGCCGGTTCTGCCGGCTCGTCGGTCTGGACGACCGGCGGCTTGGTGGCCGCGTCCAGGTCGTTGGCCTCCTTGATGAGCCGGGCGATTTCGAGGGATCTCTTGATGCCCTCGTCCAGCACGAAGGTGACGTGCGGCACGAACCGGGTGGTCAGCCGCTTGGCCAGCCGGCTCTGGACGAACCCGGCGCTGGCCTTGAGGCCGTGCATGGTCAGCTTCTGCACCGCCTCGGTGCCCATCACCGACACGAACACCTTGGCGTGCTGGAGGTCGGCCGTCACCTCGGCCCGGGTAACGGTGACGTGCTTCACCCGCGGGTCGCGGACCTCGAACAGCACCGCCTCGGCCGCCACCTCGCGGACCACCTCGTTGACGCGGGCAATGCGGTGCGACTTCATCGGGAGGCAGTCTCGGTCCGGTGTGGATGATTACTCACGCCGCATGGCATCAGCGGTAGCAATGGCAAAAGCAAAAATCAGACCGCAGACGGTCAACCCGAGTCTGACAACAAACCCAAGTGCCGCCGCCATGTAAACCCGGGCTGCACTGCGCGGCAGTCGGCCCCACCGCCAGACACGGTAAAAGCACAGGGCCGGGCAAGCGATGAAGGCCGCCCACGAGGCCACCATCAGCACCACCACGGCCCCGGCAGCACCAGTCATTCTGCACCCGCGGTCAAGCCCCACCCGTCACGACGGGGGGGCGATCAACGGTCACAGCGTCCGCCGCTCGATGTCGATGCGGAACGCCTCGATCACGTCCCCCACCTTCACGTCGTCGAACCCGGCCACCTTCATGCCACACTCGAACCCCTCGCGGACCTCCTTGGCGTCGTCCTTGAACCGCTTCAGGTTGTCCAGGGTGCCGTTCTTCTCCCCGCTCGGGTAGATGACCGTTCCCTCGCGGATGACCCGCACCCGGGCGCTCCGCTCGATGGTGCCGCTCGTGACGTAGCAGCCGGCGATGGCCCCCACCTTGCTGATCTTGAACGTCTCCCGGATGACCGCCCGGCCCAGGTGGACCACCACCTCCACCGGCTTCAGCTTCCCCTCCAGCGCCGCCTTCACGTCGTCGGTCAGCTTGTAGATGATGTCGTACTCGCGGACGGGGATGCTCCGCTGCTCGGACAGCTTCATGGCGGCGTCGTCCACCGTCACGTTGAACCCGACGATCATGGTATCGTTCGGGCTTGTCAGGGCCAGGATGACATCGCTCTCCGTGATGGCCCCGATGCCGGCGTGCAGCACCCGCACCCGCACCTCCTCGTGGACCAGCTTCTCCATCTCCTTCTTGATGGCCTCGACCGACCCCCGGGCCTCGGCTTTGAGGATCAGCTTGAGTTCGGAAATCTTGATCTTGGTGCTGGCCGCCTTGAGCGAGTCCAGCGACACCGGGCTGAACTTGTTCTGGGCCGACTCCTGCCGCTCCTCGGCCCGCCGGTCGGCGATCTCCCGGGCGGTGCCGATGTCGTCGGCCACCAGGAACGGGTCGTCGGCGTCCGGCACGTCGCCCAGCCCGGTGACCTTGACCGGCACGCTCGGCCCGGCCTCCGTCACCGGCCGGCCGAGGTCGTCGGTCATGGAGCGGATGCGGCCGTAGGTGCTGCCGCACAGGATGATGTCGCCCTTGCGGAGCGTCCCGTTCTGCACGATGACCGTGGCCTGCACCCCGCGGTCGCCCTCCAGGTACGCCTCCAGGCAGGTGCCGGACGCCGCCAGGGTCGGGTCGGCCTTGTACTCGGCCACCTCGGCCATCAGGGCGATGGTGTCCAACAGCTCATCGATGCCCTGACCCGTCTTGGCCGAACACTCGACGAACGGCACGTCCCCGCCCATGTTGTCCGGCAAGAGCGACAAATTGTACAACTGTCGCCGCGTCTTGTCGATGTTGGCGTCCGGCAGGTCCACCTTGTTGATGGCCACGATGATGTCCACGTCGGCGGCCTTGGCGTGGGCCACGGCCTCCTCCGTCTGCGGCATCACCCCGTCGGCGGCGGACACCACGATCACCACGATGTCCGTCACCTTGGCGCCCCGCGCCCGCATCATGGTGAACGCCTCGTGTCCCGGCGTGTCCAGGAAGGTGGTGGACTTGTCGTCCTTCTGCACCCGCCAGGCGCGGATCACCTGGGTGATGCCCCCGGCCTCGGTGGACACCACGTCCGACACCAGCCCGTAGGTCTGACGGATCTTGTCCAGCAGGCTCGTCTTGCCGTGGTCCACGTGGCCCATGATGGTCACCACCGGCGGCCGGGTGACCATGTTCTCCGGGTCGGACGCCTCGGCCCGCTTCTCCAGCTCGACCAGCAGGGCGTCCTCGACCGTCTCCTGCTTCTTGGCCTTCAGCTCCACGCCCTTGTCGCCGGCGATCAGCTCGGCCACCTCGAACTCCAGGGCGGAGTTGATGGTGTACAGCGAGTTGGTCAGGTTCTTGAGCTTCAGGAGCAGCTCGCCGGCCTTCATGCCGATGGCCTCGCTCAGGCTCCGCACGGTCAGCGGCAGGGTCACCTCGACCGGCCCGGTGATGACCGTCTTCTGCGACTGCTGCCGCCGCTGGAACTTCCGCATGAGCGCGGCCCGCGGCCCGCGGCGGGAGCCGGCCGCCTGCTCGATCAGGTCCACTTGTCCGCCGGAGATGACCACCGCCCCGCGGCCGATCGGCGCGCCGGCCCCGCGGCCGCTGACCGACCGGGCCTTCTGCCGGGCGTCGCGGCCGGCGACCGCCCCCGGGCCGCCGCTGCTCGGGCCGCCCGGCCCCTTCTTCTTCTCCTCCTCCTCGTCCCGGGTGGGCGGGCGGAACCCGGGCCGGCCGACGACCGGGGCGGGGCCGGCCGGGCCGCCCGGCGGGGGCGGCGGCGGGGCCTGCTGCATGGCCCGCTGGATGTCCCCGATCTGTATCTTCTCGCCCTTCTTGCTCTCCAGTTGCCGCATCCGCTGGATCTGCTCGGGCGTCAGCTTGACCTGGTTGGGCCGGGGCGGGCCGCCGGCCCCACCCATCGGCGCGGGACCGCCGGTGCGCATCGGCCCCATGCCCATGCCGGGGCCACTCGGCTGACGCGGCGGCAGGCCGCCGGCCCGCTGGGCACCGCTCGGCGGCGGGCCGTACCGGGACGGACCGGCCGGCATGCCGCCGGGTCCGTTGATCGGCCGCGGGGCGCCCGGTTGGGGCGGACCGTAGGGGGACCGTGGCGCCCCCGGGTTCGGGGCGGGCGGTCGCGGGCCGCCGCCAGACTGCGGCTGGCCGCCACCCAGCGGCCGCGAGGCACCCGGCTGGGACGGGGCGTAGTTCGGCCGGGAAGGCGGTTGGCCGGCGGCCGAGGGCTGCATCGGCTGCAACGGCCGCAGCGGGGCCACCGGCGGGCGGGGCGGCAGCGTCTGTGGGCGGGTGCCGCCGAGGACCGGCGGGCGGGGCGGCAGCACCTGCGGCTTCGGCGCGGCTTCGACCGACGGGCTAACGGGTTCGACCGGCGGGGTCACGACGGCGGCCGGCGGCTCGACCACCAGGGCCGGAACCGGCTCGGGGGCCGGCGGCGGGGCGACCCGGGCCGGCATCTCCGCAACAACGGCCGGCAGGGCGACCGGCTCTTGCACAGGAGTCGGCACGGGCGGCAGTTCCACCACCGGCTGCGGACGCTCCACAACAGGTGGCGGGGCGACCGGCTCGGGAGCCGGGGCCGGCAGCTCGTTAGCCGGTTTGACCGCGACCGTCGCCGGCTTGGGCCGGTTCAGGTTGGCCATCTTGGCGTCGATCTTGGGCAGAGCTGCCGCCTTGGGCGCCGCCGGGGCGGCGGGCTTGGCGGCGACGGGCGGCTTGGCGGCGGGCTTGGGCGGACCGCTTTTGGCCCGCTGTTTGATCGCCTCGACCTGCTCTGGTTCGAGGGCGTTGAGCTGATTCTTGATGTTGGCGAAGCCCAACTCCTTGCACAGCTCGATCACCGCCTTGGTGTCGAGGCTCAGCTCGGACGCGACGTTGAACACCCGGGGCTTGGTGCCCTTGGCATCCTTCTCTTTCGGCTCTTTTGTCTGCGACAAGCAACGCTCCTTGACGGGGCGGCCCCGACGCCCCGGTGCCCACGCCACCCCCGACAGAGGGTGACGGTATGAGATACTCTAGCCGAACCGGCCTGACCGGAAAGGGCAGCCGTGGGGGTCACGACGACACCCCGGCCGCCGCCCCACCCACTCCCGCCACTTCCGCTTCAGCTTCGCCACCCGACGGCGGCTCTTCCGCCGGCCCGGCCGACGCCGCCTCGGCGACGCCGTCCCCTTCCACATCGGCGACGGCCACCGTCACCCCGTCGCCCTGCACCACGGACACCACCGCCCCGTCCAAGTTCGCGTCGGCCACCGGCTCGCCCTCGACCGCCTCGCCCGCGGCCCCGGCCGCCGCCGCCGCTTCCGCCTCGGCCAGCGCCCGGGCTTCGGCCTCCGCCGCGTTCGCCGCTTCGGCCGCCTGCCGCCGCTCGTCCTCTGCCGCCCGGTCCATGTGGTCGGCGTACTCCTCGGCGTACTCGATCAGCTCGGTGGCCTGCTCTTCCGTGAGCTGCGGGGCGAACTTCAGCAGCTCCTCGGCATCAATAAATCCGATCTCGTTGTAACTCAGGAAGCCCTCTTCAATGAGCGTCTGAATGATTTCCGGCGACTGGTGGGGCAGTTGGCCGAACCACCGCTCGGCCCGCTCCAGGGCCTCGCCCAGCTCGTCGTGCGTCATGATCTCCAGGTCCAGGCCGACCAGCTTGGACGCCAGCCGGACGTTCTGACCGCGGCGGCCGATGGCCAGGGACAGTTGGTCGTCCGTCACCAGCACGATGGCCCGGCCCAGCCGCGGGTAGGTGAACACCTCGCTGATCTGGGCCGGCTGGAGCGCGTTCGGGATCAGCACTTGCAGCGAGTCGTTCCACCGGACGATGTCGATCCGCTCGCCGTTGATTTCTTCGATCACATTCTTGATCCGGCTCCCCCGCACCCCGACGCACGCCCCGACGCAGTCCACCTTCAGGTCGATGCTGCTCACCGCCATCTTCGAGCGGTAGCCGGCCTCCCGGGCGATGGCCCGGATGCTGATCGTCCCGTCGTCGATCTCCGGGATTTCCTCGTCGAACAGGCAGCGGATGAAGTCCGGGTGCGCCCGGCTGAGCACGATCTTCACCCGGTGGCCGGTGCGGCGGACCTCGAAGATGACCGCCTTCACCCGCTCGCCGACGTGGTGACTCTCCCCCGGGATTTGCTCCGACCGCGGCAAGATCGCCTCACTCTTGCCGAGGCTCACGATCGCCGTGCCGGCGTCCACCCGCGTGACACTGCCGACCACCATCTCGCCCTTTTTGGCCGTGTACTCGTTGAAGACCGTGTCGCTCTCGGCCTCGCGGTTCTTCTGGTACATCACCTGCTTGGCCGACTGGGCGGCGATGCGGCCGAGGTCGCCCGGGTCGATGTCGTCGCCGCCGTGCTTGGCTGTGATGTCCCCGGTGGCCCGGTCGATCTGCACCAGCACCCCGGCCCCGGGGCTTTCTTCCGTGATGCCGAAGTGCCGCTCGGCGGCGAGCTGGATGGCGGCCTCGATGCCGTTGAACACCACCTCCCGGGAAATCCGCTTCTCTTCGTGGATCAAGTCCACGAGCTTCAGCAAGTCCCGGCCGATGTCCTTTTTGACGACTGCCGCCATGTTGTCGCTCCCAGGCCCGACTCGTTTCTGAGCCGGGTCTCGCGTGCCGATCAGTCGCCCAGCCGGTCGCCGGCGGCCCCGTGGAACCAGTGGCAGTGGCCGGGCGGTAGGTGCCAGTCCGTGACGGTGCCGACCGGGGGCGGCGAACCAGCCTCCGCCCACGCCTGCAACCGGGTGTCACCCCGGGCGAGCGTCAGACGCCAGCCACTGCCGTCCGGTTCGGCCGAGACGACGGGCCAGCCTCGGAACACCACCCCACCCGTCGAAACGAGAGAGGCCGCCCCGGGCGGTGCCGCCTGCAAATCTGCGGGCCGGATGCCGAGCGTCAGGTTGTCGGGCGACCCCCGGGGAGCCGCCCCCGATACCGCCCCCTCGGCCGCCGTGAAGCGGCACGAGTCGCCATCTCCCACTCGCCGGCCGTCGAGCAGGCTGAGGCCTGCCAGACACTGGGCCGCGAATCGGTCGCCGGGGCGGGTGCGAAGTTCCTCGGGGGTCCCGAGTTGCTTCAACGTCCCGTCGCCGAGGATTCCGATACGGCGGCCAAGGGCTACGGCGTCGGCCGGGTCATGGGTGACGAGTAACATTGTGGCGCCGGTTTGGGCGTGGAGCAAGTGCAGATCGTGGCGAAATTCTTCACGCCGGGCGGAGTCGAGGCCGGAGAACGGCTCGTCCAGCAGCCACACCGGGCGGTTCTGGGCGACCAGTTTCGCCAGCCCGACCAGTTGCCGCTGCCCGCCGGAGAGTTGATGCGGGTAGCGGGCGAGTAATGGGGCGAGTGTTCTGGCGAGCGGCGGGCGTAAGCCCTCCGTGGCTGGGGGAGTTGTCGGCGAACCGCTTCCCACGGAGGGCTTACGCCCCCCGCTCGCCATGACATCTGCCAGCCCCAAATTCCCCGCCACGGTCAGGTGCGGGTACAGCGCAACCCGTTGCGGCAACAGGCTCACGCCCCGCCGGTGTGGCTCCTTGCCGTCTACCCGCTCGCCGCCAACCCACACCTCACCCGCGTCGGACCGCTCCAACCCGGCCACCAGCCGCAGGAGCGTGCTTTTCCCCGACCCGGTCGGCCCGAGCAGCGCCACACACTCGCCGGACGCCACGTCCAAGTGCGTCGGCCGCAGGCCGGCCGCCCCGCCGGGGAACGTCTTCGCCAGCCCCACCAGTCGCACCGCGGCCATTGTTTTATCTTACCGGAACTTCGCTTGCACCCGACCGGCGACCACGGTATCCCGTCGGCCGGACCGCGAGGAGACACGCATGTTCGGGCGCTGTGGGGCGGTACTGGCATTTCTTGCCGCGGTCGGCTGCGCTTCGACCCAGCCGAAGTTCCCGCCCCCGCCGCCACACGTCGAAGAGTTCGTCGAGCCGCCGGACGAGGCGCGGTTCAACCAGCCGCCCGAGCAGGGCTACCGCAAACCGTCCCCCAAGAAAGAGTTCCGCCCCGGCCCCGGTGCCGGCGGGATGCCGAGCATGGGCGGCGGGCCGGGTGGTCCCGGCACGGGCCGGTAATTTCCCACCTCCCCCAGGTTGTTGGCTAAACTGAATGTGCCGGCCGCACCACCGCAACCCGGGTCGCCTGGCCGGCCGACATTCGGATTCCGCACCCGCCCCCGGCCGACTGGCCGATGTTGAGGGCAGGCGACGGATTCGCCCGCGCCGGAGGATGTCCGCATGACCCGCTTGCTACTTGCCGCTGCTGTCGCAGCCGTGCTGAGCGGCCCGGCCTCGGCCCGCGACTTCCCGTTCGGACTGTTCAAGAAGAAGGCGAAGGCCGAGCCGACCGCCGGCCGGGCCAAGCAGATCAGCGCGACCCTGGTCGGTAGCCCGGACGAGTCCGCCCGCAAGCAGGCCGCCGAAGAGCTGCGGGCGCTCGACCCGCGGTCGAACGCCGAGGTGTTCCCGGCGTTGATCGGGGCGTTGCAGAAAGACCCGTCGCCGGCCGTGCGGGTGGCGGCCGCCGACAGCGTCGGCAAGCTGAAGCCAGTGTACCAGCCGGCCGGCATGGTGCTGGAGGCGGTGGCCAAGTCGGACCCCGATCCGGCGGTGCGGGAAGCGGCCCAGAACGCCCTCTTCCAGTACCACCTGGGCGGGTACACGACGCCGGTCGGGCCGCGTGGGGTGGCCACCCCCGAGCCGCCGGTGGCGGTCAAGCCGACCGCCCCCGGGGCGTTCCTCTTCCGGCCGATCACGAATGTGCTGGGTCGCGGCTCGGTGACGCAGCCGACGGCAGAACCGCCGCTGGCCAAGAAGCCGGCCGCCGAAGCGGCCAAGCCGATCCCGCCAGCCATCCCGCGGCAAATGCCGGCGACGCTGCCACCGCCCGAGCCGGCCCCGCTACCCAGCGTCTCGGCCCCGAGCGTGCCGAGTGGCCCGCTGCCACCGATCAGCGTGCCGATCCCGCCGGGCTAGTGCGGCAGTCCGAGTTTGTCCAGCACGGCGTGCCAGATCGGAAGATAGCCCAGTTGTTCCGCCCACCGGGTGACGGCCGCCCGGTCCACCGTGTCGCCGCTCACCCGCAGAATGCCGGCGATGTCCCGCAGGTGTTTCTCCGACCCGCCGTCGTGGTAGTACCAGAGTTTGCCGACGATGACATCTTCCGGGCTGGCCGCATGGGCCGGCGTGCCGTCCGCCAGAGTGACTTGTTTGCGACGGGACAGCTGTGATCGCCCCCATCCGCTCGGGTGGGGGAATAGGAAGTCGAGCTTGTCGCCGCTGGACGGGCACAAGACGTTGAACGCGAACTGGTCCCGCACGCCCATCCAGACAGCCGGCTCGCTCAGGTAGAACTCCGGCGGCGGGAAGGCCGCGCAGAAGTCCGGCACGTCGATCGGAGTCAGTTCCAACACGATGTCGATAACCCGGGTGAACCGGGTTTCCCCGTGGATACCGCTGCCGTGCGAGCCAACTAACATCCACGGCACCCGCAGCCGGTCCAGCGACTCGGCCGCGTACCGGACGAGTTCAGGCTGGGTCACTGAGCAGCCTCCGGGCGACCTCCCGCCGCACCTGCTCGTCGGACCAGCCCGGGTTGCGGTGCCGGATGCCGGCGGCGAGCAGGAGCCGGCCGGTGCGGTTGGCGTCGCCCATCTGGGTGAGCTTCTCGGCCGGCGTCAGCCGCCTCAGGCAGGCCGCCACGTCTTCGTCCACGACTTCGATCTGACCGGGGTCGAGCCGCCAACGCATGACCGGCCCTCGTGGCGTGAAGTCTGTTTTGAGTATACACCGGGACACGCCGCACCCGCGCTCGCTGCCCGACGACTTGGCGGTGTCGCTCGACCTGGAGGCCAGCTACGAAGAGACGTGCAAGCACCTGCGGATCACCTGACGGCCTGGCCGCCGGTGCCGCGGACGAACTCCAGGTCGCCCCGCTTCCACAGGTACGCGAACCCGACCAGTAGGATGCCGAAGAACAGCAGCCCCTCGACCGCCGCCAGCGCGGCCAGCGGGCCGAGGGCGGCCGGGTCGGCCGCCACGCCCAGGTTGGCCAGCGCCACCGCCAGCTGGTCATCGGTCAGGGCCGGGTCGCTGGCCCGGGTGGCGCTGCCGAACACCACCGCCCACGGGAAGAAGAAGGCGAGTTCCACGTCGAAGACAATGAACAGCAGGGCCACCACGTAGAACCGCAGATCGAACTGCACCCGGGCGTCGCCCTCGGGCACTTCGCCACACTCGTACACCATGCCCTTCGCCGCGTCCGGCTTCCGCGGCCGGACCAGGTGGCCGACCAGCAGGTTGACGCCCAGGAAGGCCATGCCGACGGCCAGGAAGACGAGCAGACTGGCGACGAGCGACGGCATCAGCCGGCCCCCTTCGTCCACACCGGCAGCGCGACTTTCTTCGACTCGTGCACCGCCGTCGGGTTGAGCGTGTCCGGCCCCCAGGCCACGTCCAGCGGCAGCCGGGCGTAGTCTACCACGCAGGCGTCCCGGGTGTAGGCGCTCAGGTCGTAGGTGGCGCCCATGTACAGGCAGTCTGCCGGGCACGGGTCCACGCACAGGGCGCAGAACATGCACTTCGAGTAGTCGATGGCGAACCCGGTGACCACGAACCCCTTGAGCGGCGGGGCGGCCTTCTCCTTAGTTATGTAGATGCAGTCCACCGGGCAGGCGCGGGCGCACTTGTCGCAGCCGATGCAGGCGGTCAGGTCGAAGCGGTGGAACCCGCGGTACCGCGGCCGGATCGGCACCGGCTGTTCGGGGTAGGCGAAGTGGCTGGTGAACGGCCGGCGGCGGAAGGTGGCCACCAGTTGCCGGAGCGTCACGTGCAGGCCGCGGGCCGTCGTGACGACCGCGCGAGCGACGTTGGCCAGCCAGTCCCGCATCGCGGTCACCTCCGGGATGTGAGTAATCATACCAGACCGGCGGCCCTCGGTTCGTGGCTGACGTGTGAGCGGTGCAATCCTCCCGTCTCTCGCTCCGGACCGGCCGCCAGCTATCCCGGAACACTCGTGTCGCCTCCTGTTGCCGCCGGTCCGGTCGAATGCCACCCGGGGGGACTCGCCATGCGGTTCGCCGTCCGCCTTTTCGTGGTGTCGGCACTGCTGGCAGGCAACGCGAGCAGTGCCCGCGCCCAGAACGCGATCACCGACGACAGCGTGGGACGCCCCTACTTAGCTCCGTCACCCGACGGCAACTCGGTAGCGGCCTCATGATCGGCACGCTCGTGGCCTGGGCGGATGCCGGACGTGCCGTCGCCATGCCCCCGCTGTTCCGCCGCCCACGTCGTCCGCAACGGGGCCACCCGCGGCCGCGTCACCACCCGCGGGGCCGGCAACCACGACCCGGCGTTCACCTCCGCCCCGCCGACCACGGCGGTGGTCGGCCGGCCCCTCACCTACCCGTCGATGGCGGCCGACCCGGACGGCGACGGGCTGACCCACGCGCTGGTGCAGGGGCCAGCCGGGCTGGCCGTGGACCCGGCCACCGGGGCCGTCACCTAGACCCCGGCGGCCGACGACCGGGATACCCAGACGGTGGTGCTGTCGGCGGCCGACGGCCGCGGCGGGGTGGCCACCAAGGCGTTCGTCCTGGTGGTGGCGGACCCGGCCCCGGCCAACCACCCGCCGGTCATCGTCAGCACCCCGCCGACGGCGTACATGCTCGGGTCCGGCGGGGCGGTCGCCGGCCCGGCCAGCATCGTCCTCAACGTCGTGGTCCGCGACTCGGCGACAGCCACCCGGACTTCGAGCACGGCATCTCCGGCCTGACCACCGGGCTGGTGCAGAGTCAGCTCGGGGTGGACGGCAACCCGGTTTACGCCGGGCCGGACGGCCCCGGGGCCATCACCAGCGCCGCCACCTTCGGCCAGTGGTTCCGGGACGTGCCCGGGGTGAACCAGACCACGGTGCTGCCGCTCACCCTGACCGAGACGGCCCCCGGGTCGGGCATCTACCAGTACCTGAACGGCGGCTTCTTCCCGATCGACGGCCAGCTCGGCGGCAACCAGGGGCGGACCCACAACTTCCGCTTCACCGCCCGGCTGGAGACCACCTTCACCTACCGCGGCGGGGAGACGTTCAACTTCACCGGCGACGACGACATCTGGGTGTTCCTCGACGACCGGCTGGCGGTGGACCTGGGCGGGGTCCACTCGCTGACTTCCGGGTCGGTCAGCCTGGACGCCTTCGGGCTGACCGTCGGCCGATCCTACCCGTTCGACATGTTCTCTTGCGAGCGGCACACCGACGGGTCGGCCTGCAACCTCCAGACCAGCATCGACCTGACGGCCAACCGCCAGTACCGCTACCCGGTGCGGGCGGTGGACGCGGACGGCGACACCCTGGCCTACACCAAACTGGCCGGGCCGGACGGGCTGGCGGTGGACCCGGGCACCGGGCTTGTCACCTGGACCCCGGGCAGCGACCAGGCCGGCGACCACACCGTCCGGGTGCGGGTGTCCGACGGGCGGGGTGGCGGTGCAGGAGTACGTGCTGACCGTCGCCGCCCCCGGCCCGAACCTGGACCCGCAGTTCACCTCCGCCCCGCGGACCCGGGTCACCCCCGGCCAGCCCTACGTCTACCATGCCGCCGCCAGCGACCCGAACGATGACCCGGTCACCGGCCGGCTGGTGTGGACCCCGGCCTGGGCCGAGGCCGGCAGCCACCCGGTCGGCCTGCGAGTGCGGGACGGCCAGGGCGGGGAGGCGGTGCAGACCTTCCCTGGTCATCGACCAAGTGTGGGGCCTGGCCATTCGCTCCACCCCGCCGCTCCTGGCGACGGTCGGGGAACTGAACGCCTACAGCCCGGCCGCCGTGGACCAGGCCGGCAGCCCGGTGGCGGCGGCCTTCTCGCTCGTCAACCCGCCGGCTAGGCTGGACATCGACGCCCAGGGCCGCCTCACCTGGACCCCGACGGCCGCCCAGCTCGGCCCCCGCCGGGTGACGGTGCGGGCGGCCGCCGACGGCCAGGTCGGGTTCCAGAGCTACGAGGTGCGGGTGCTGCCGGTGAACATAGCCCCGGTGGTCACCCCGCCGGCCGACACCGGCACCACCGCCGGTGCGGCGTACCGCGGCCGGGCGACCGCCACCGACGACGTGGACGCCTTCCGGTTCGGGCTGGCCGCCGGCGCCCCGGCCGGGCTGGGCATCGACCCGCTGACCGGGGTGCTGGGCTGGGCCACCGGCACCGGCGACGCCGGCAGCTACCCGGTGACGGTGACGGCCACCGACGCCCGCGGGGCGGTCGGGTCGGCCGCCTTCACCCTGGTGGTCCGGCCGGACGCCGCCGCCCCGAGCGTGGCCGTCATCCCGATCCCGGCGGCCAACGCCGCCGGCAGCCCGGTGCCGGTCGCGGTGCCGGCCAGCGACGACGTGGGGGTGGTGGGGCGGACGCTGAAGGTGAACGGGGCGGCGGTGGCCTTGGACGCCAACGGGCTGGCGACGTACACGCCGGCCGCCCCGGGGGTGTACGCCCTGGTCGGCACCGCCCGGGACGCGGCCGGCAACGTGGCCACCGCCACCGCCCGGCTGCGGGTGGCCGACCCGGCCGACACCGCCCCGCCGGTGGTCACCATCACCGCCCCGCGGGCCAACGCGGTGGTGACCTACCTGACCGACCTCGTCGGCACCATCGCCGACGCCAGCCCCTTCGGCTACCGGGTGGAGGTGAGCCGGTTCGACGCCGACGAGTGGCGAACCATCTACACCTCGGACTCGGCCCCCACGTCGGCCACGCTGGCCGTCTTCGACCCCACCCTGCTGGACAACGATCAGCACGTGGTACGGGTGGTGGCCACCGACCTGAACGGCCGGGAGGGGTCGGCCGAGGTGCCGTTGGAGCTGGACGGGCGGGCCAAGCCGGGCCAGTTCCGGCAGGAGTTCACCGACCTGCAGGTGCCGCTGGCCGGGGTGCCGATCACGATCACCCGAGTGTACGACTTGCTCAAGGCCGACCAGGCCGGGGACTTCGGGTTCGGCTGGTCGCTCGGGGCCGGGTACGACCCGCGGCCGCGGGAGACGGTGCCGGCCAACCCGGCCGAGTCGATCCTGGGCATGTTCGCGGCGGTGGCGTTCGAGCAGGGCACCCGGGTGTACGTCACCACCCCCGATGGCCGGCGGGTGGGGTTCACCTTCGAGCCGAAGCCGTATCAGGGCGTCCTGGGCGCCCTCGGGGCGGCCACCGGCGGGCTGTACACCCCGTACTTCAAGCCGGACGGCGGGGTGTTTGAGACGCTGGCCGGGGAGTACGACGGGGGCAACGGGTTCCCGCTGCCGCTGCTCAAGTTCGCCGACCGGTACTACCTGGCCGGCATCAGCGTGGCGTACAACCCGGTCGGCTACCGGCTGACCACCAAGGACGGGCTGAGCTACCACTTCGGCCAGGCCGGCGGGGTGCAGGACATCACCAACCGGGACGGCGTGAAGCTCACCTTCACCCGGGACGGTATCACTAGCTCGCGGGGCACCGCCATCACGTTCCAGCGGGACGACCAGGGGCGGATCGCGTCCATCACCGACCCGAACGGCGGCACGCTCCGGAATCGCTACGACGCCGGCGGTAACCTGGTCGGCGCGAAGACCCAGGTCGGGCTGGAGGAGCGGTACGCCTACGAGGCGGCCGACCGGCCGCACTTCCTCTCGACCGTCTACTCGGTGGGCGGCTACCCGAGCACCCGGCTGGAGTACGACGCCGACGGCCGGCTGATCGGCGAGACGAACGGGGCCGGCGACCGCATCACCTCCGGCTACGACCTGGCCGGCTTCCGCGAAACCGTCACCGACGGGCTGGGCCGGGTCACCACGCTGACCTACGACTCACGGGGGAACGTGACGGACAAGGTCGACCCGCTCGGCCGGGAGTGAAAGTACGCCTACGACGCCAACGACAACGAGACGGGCATGACTGACCCCCGGGGCGTGGCCACGTCGAAGGGGTACGACGCCCGCGGGAACGTCGTCCGTGTCACCGACGGCGGCGGGTTCGTGTCCACGGCAGTCTTCAACCCGCTCAACCTTCCGACATCGAAGACCGACGTCCGCGGCCACACGACCACGATGGCCTACGACCCGCAAGGCCGGCTGTTGGCGACGACCGACCCGATCGGGGCAGTGACGAACAAGACCTACGACGCGGCCGGGCGGAACCTGGTGGCGGTGGACGCGACCGGGCGGACCACCGGGTTCGAGTACCGGTTCGACTTCACCACCCCGCTCCGCACCACCTACGCGGACGGCAGCCAGACGCTCACCATAATCAGCTGGCTCGACCAGCCGGTGGTCGAGGTCGATTCGCTAGGCTCTGTCTGACCGGCCGGTGTAGTCCGTAAGCCGGTCGGCGGAAGGAGTCCGCCGCACCACCCGCCGCCACCAGCCGACCGA
Organism: Fimbriiglobus sp.; assembly: GCA_043787415.1. Classification (GTDB taxonomy): domain Bacteria; phylum Planctomycetota; class Planctomycetia; order Gemmatales; family Gemmataceae; genus JAXMAZ01. Next base: position 19,631 of record JAYVUZ010000222.1, read on the forward strand.
CGCCCGGCCGG
>JAYVUZ010000223.1:0-6058 GCA_043787415.1 Fimbriiglobus sp.
CGCGAGCGAGGGACAATCCTCCCTCGCTCGCGCTTCGGGCACCGAACTCGGGGGGGGCGACTCATGAGGGTGTGGCTGTTCGGGGCGGGACTGGCACTCGCCGGGCCGGCCGTGGCCGAGGAGCCGGACGCCGACCGCACGCACCGCTTCCCGTCGCCGGCGGTGCATTCGTTCGAGCGGGCCGGCCAGCCGCAGGCGGTCAGCCGGTGGGCGGTGCCGGGCCGGTCGCCGAGCCACGCCGGCGGCTGGGTGGGGGGCGGCCGGCTGGCGATCTGGCCCCGCACCCCGGACGGCCGGGCGCCGGCTACCGACGGCACCTTCGGCTACGACTACGTGGGCCTCGGCCGGCGACCGGGGCGGGTGTTCCTCGACTGGTGGCACGCCCGGCCGCACGAGCCATCCGCCGCCCCGTACTCGACCGACGCGGCGCATTACTTCGACCCGCTAACGGTGCGGCCGGTGAAGAAGCTGGCCGAGGCCGGCAAGCCGGCCGGCGACCACTAATTAGCGGCGCAAGGTTCGAGTTAGCGGGATCGGTTGCCCCAGGAGAAGAAGGACGGTTCGGCGGCCTGACGGAAGTCCCTTGCGGTCATCGAGTAAGCCAGTTAGCGTGTCGGGACGGTGGTGCGAGTCGGCGAGCATTGCCGGGATAGCTTGCGCCGCCGGCGCAAGCTATCCCTAGTTCGGCGGCGGAGGAGGAAGTGATGCGGTTGTCGCTGCTTACAGTCCTTAGCCTCTTGATGCTCTGTGGCTGCGGCGACGGCAAACATGAGCTGGAGCGGAAGTACGACCGACTCAAACTCGACATGACTGCCGAACAAGTGACCGCCGTCATGGGCGAGGGCAAGGCGGTCACGACGGCCGAGATCGCCGCGTACCCCGAGCACCCGAAGCTTGACGCGACCGGGCTGCCGGATGACACGCGGTGGGTGCGGTGGGGGGATGGGTATCCGTATGCCCTCGCCGCTTTCAGCAAGGATCGGTTGGTGTTGGCTCAGGTACTCGGGGTCGGGCCGCCGAAGCGGTTGGGGCAGTAGCGCCGAACCAGGCACTGCAGTGGACCCGCCCGCAAAGCTGGGTGGGCCACTGAGCGGAGTCGTTCGGCGGCGTCGGAGAAGACACTGATGGTGGAGCGTCTCTTCCGGGTCGCGGAGGTGTTCGGGTTTCGGTCGGGCATCACGCTCGTTTTCACCGACTGCCCGACCGTTGCCGTGCCCGCCCGGCTGCGGGTGGGCGACCCGCTGGAGTTCCGCAACCCGGACGGGAGCGTGTTCGGCTGCCCGCTGGTCGGCATCGAGCTGGCCTCGCCCTACGACCCTCAGCGACCGTTCGGATTCTCGCTGCCGCGGGGCACCGACAAGGCGCTTGTCCAACAGGGCGCAGAGGTGTGGTTGGCGCGGGCGGCAGACGCCGAAATAGGAGCTGCACCAGACCGGCGGGGCGCGACGGCTTTCCCAGGTGTGTAGGCTCCTCAGCCCCGCCGCTGCTGAGCTTGTTCGTTCGGCAGCTCATTCCCCGACTGCCGGTCCCAGTAACAGGCCCTTGACCGTCGCCCACAGCCCGGCCGAGGTTCGCGGCGCCGCGGCGGCCTCGGCCAGTTCCAACACCCGTGGCCCGGTCAGCCGATGCGCCGCATCGTGCGGGCAGGCGTACACGCACCGCGGCCCCGTCCCGCTGTCCGCACACAGGTCGCAGTTCACCGCCTTCAGGCGGGCCTTTCGGCCCGGCACGGCTTCCGTGCCCGGCGTCGGCCAGTCGGCCTTCGGCACCTCGCGTAGCCCGGCGTCCGACTCTTCCACCAGGTGGATGCTGCCGTAGGGGCAGTTGTGGCCGCACAGCCCGCAGCCGATGCAGTGGCTGTCGATCCGCACCTCCAGCCCGGTGCCGGCCCGGTGGATGGCGTCCACCGGGCAGCCGGCCAGGCAGTACGGGTCGTGGCAACTGCGGCACGAGATGGCGATCAGGAAGTGGCCCAGCCGCGGGCCGTCCCGCACCACCCGGGTGACGCCGTCGTGCGAGTCGGCACACGCCTTCACGCACTCGTCGCACCGCGTGCATTTGTGCAGATCGAGGACGAGGAGTTCTTGCCCCTGGTACAGGCCGAGTTCGACGTACCGGCGGGTCAGCGCGTCCGGGGTCATCGGCCGCCTCCGCTCAGCAGGTGGTCGCACTCGTCCAGCATGGCCTGCCGCACCGCCGTGTTGGCCGGCGAGTTGAGGAAGCTTACGAACACCGGCTCCGGCACCAGCACCAGCTCGGCGTGGTCCAGGGCCGTACACGTCGCCGTCCGCTTGCCGCGGGTGAGCAGGGCGACCTCGCCGAAGCACTCGCCGGCGGTCAGCGGCCGGACCGCCCGCGGGCCGCCGGGGGTGGCCGCCTCGATGCCCACGAACCCGGTGCGGATCAGGTAGAAGTTGTCGGCCGGGTCGCCGGCTCGGCAGATCACCTGGCCCGGGTTGGCCCGCACCAACTGGATGCGGTTCAGGTTGCCCGACGGCATCCGCGTCGTGATCACCGTGCCGGAGGCGGCGAGCTGATCCGCCGCCGCGGTGGCCAACTCGATGAGCGTGCTTTCGCCCGGCGGCGGGTCGCCGACGGCGGTGATCAGGTAGGCGACGAACCGATCCACCCAGCCCGGGTCGCCGGTCAGCCGGGTGACGGCCGAGAACAGCCGGCTCTTGCTGACGCCCCGGGGCAGGAACTCGCGGATGGCCCGGTCGGCGTACTTGGCGTCCATGCCGGCCCGCACCGCCCGGTCCCGCATCAGCACGTGCAGCACGTTGCGGTCCACCTCCAGCACCTCCCCGGCCCGCACCGCCACCAGCGAGGCGAACCGCCGGGCCTGGTTGATGATGCTGGTCTCCCCGTGTAGGGCCGACGGGTCGGCGGTGAGCAGCCGGATGACCGCCCCGAGCTTCCGCGGCAGCCGCTCGACGACCTGGCGCAGCTCCGGGTCTTTGGGCGGCGGGGCGGCGGTCGCCCCCGTCTTGCACACGGCCAGCACGGCCCCGGTGGCGGCGTCGCCGGGCAGGATGAACGCGGCCGACCCGTAGTCGCCCTCGGTGGCGATCACGTCGCCCGGCCGCACCCGCCGCCGCCGGACCGAGCCGCGGTTCCACTCCAGGAAGGCCTTCGGCAGCCGGTTGAACAGCTTCAGCCCGGTCAGCTCCTCGCCGCTCGGGGCGTCGGCCGGCGGCAGGGTGCCGCCGGCGGTGAGCAGGTCGCGGAGCCGGGGCGAGTCGGCGTCCAGCACCGGCAGTTGGAAGGTGATGGCCCCGGTCGGGCAGGCGGTCATACACTCCCCGCACTGCCGGCACGAGCTGTCGGCCATCGGCAGCCCGGCCAGGTCGAAGGCGATGCGGGTGGCGGCCCCCTTGCCGCTGCGGCCGATCACCCGGAACGGCTTCACCTCGCCGCACGCCCGCACGCAGCGGTCGCACAGCACGCAACTGTTGTGGTCCACCACGAACGGCGGGGTCAGCCCGCGGGGGGTGCCGACCGCCACCCGGCCGTCCACCAGCGCGTCCCGCACCGGCTTGGGCGGGACGGCGATCGTCGGCGTCGGGGCGTCGCCCGGGAAGGCCGCGCGGCTGGCGGCCAGCACCGCCCCGAGGTCGGCCAGCTCGTTCTGGTACTTCCGCCGGCGGTCGCCGTCGGCGTGCAGGTGGTCGGCCGACAGCAGGTCGCACAGCCCTTGCACCGCCGCCCGCACCGTCCGCCGGTACTTGGCCTCCGGCGACCACAGGGTGTGGGCCTCCATGCCGTCCTCGACCGGGTGCTGGCAGGCCGGCAGCAGCTTGCGTTCCACCCGCGGCGGCTTGGTCTTGTCCCGCGGGTCGGGCTTGACGATCTGCACCACGCACACCCGGCAGACGCCGACCGGCGTCAGGTGGTCGCGGTGGCACAGCACCGGGATGCGGACGCCACCGGGCGGCGGCGGCAACCCGCACATGAGCGCGGCCGCCGACCGGGTGGCGTCGTGGATGGTGGTGGCCCGCACCGCCGGGGAGCCGTCGGCCTTGAACCGGATGTTGCCCTGGGCGTCGGTGGCCGGCACCGCTTTCGGCACGACGAACGGGGCCGACCCGTCCACCCGCACCTTCACCACCTTGTCCAGGTCTTTGACGGTGGGGGTGCGGGCGACGATCAGCCGGCCGTCCTGCCCGCGGGCGAACAGCGGCTCCTCGTCGGCGACGGGCGGCAGGTCGGCGTCGGTCACGGCACCCCCGGGAAGGCTTTCAGCCGCGTCAGCAGCGGCTGCGACGCCGACGGCCCGAGCGAACAAATCGAGGTCAGCCGCAGCACCGCGTCCAGCTCCTCGACCACGGTCGCCGTGGCCGCCCGGTCGGCGCCGCCGACCAGCCCGCGGCCGATCTCCACCAGCTTCTGGCTGCCCACCCGGCACGGCACGCACTTGCCGCAGCTCTCGTTGCGGTAGAACTCGGTGGCGTTGACGGCCGCCGCCGTCAGGTCGGTGCCCCGGGCGTACACCATCAGCCCGCTGCCGAGCAGTAGGCCCCACTTGCCGAAGGCGTCCTTCTCCACCGGCAGGTCGAACAGGTCGGTGGTGGTGCCTCGGAACGTCACCTGCCGGGGGGTGAACCCACCGGACGGGCCGGACGGGGCCACCGCCAGGAACTCGCCGACCACCCCGCCGGCCACTTCCATCAGCTCGCGGAACGGGGCGTTCTTCGGCAGTTCGTACACCCCCGGCCGGGCCACGTCGCCGCAGACGGAGAACAGCCGCCGCCCCTGCCCGGCCGCCTGCGGCCCGGTGTACCAGTTGCCCTTGTCGCCGGCCGCCAGGTCGGTGTGGGCGACGACGCCGGGCACCCAGGCGAACGTCTCGACGTTGCTCACCAGGGTGGGCTGGTCGAACAGGCCGTTGGTGGCCAGCGTCGGCGGCTTGTTCCGCGGCTGGGCACGGTTCCCCTCCATCGCCTCGATCAGGGCACTCTGCTCGCCGCAGATGTACCCGCCGGGGCTGACGAACACACTCACCGGGAAGTGGTCGCCGGCCGCCCCCTTCTGGTACGCCTCGGCGACGGCGGCCCGCACGGCCGCGATCTGCTCCGGGTACTCGTGGCGGATGAAGATATAGCCGCGGGTGGCCCGCACCGCCGCCCCGGCCAGGATGACGCCCTCGACCACCAGCCGCGGGTGCCGCAACAACAGGTCGCGGTCCTTGAAGGTGCCCGGCTCGCTCTCGTCGCCGTTGGCCACCACGTACTTCACGGCCGTCTTGCGGCCGGCCACGTCGGTCCACTTCTTGGCCGCTTCTTCCTGCCCGCCGCCCATGCCGAGCAGGCCGGACACCGTCACCCGGGCCAACAGGTCGGCCGAGATGCGGGCCGCCTCCTCCGGGTTGCCGCGCCGCAGCCGGTCGGCCAGCGGGATGGTGGTGCTGAACGCCGGCCGGTCGGCGACGGCGTCGATGGCCCAGGCGGCACGGGCCGGTAGCAGAGCAGCATCGCTATCCGGGGGCGGCGGTGGTTTCCCGGCGACGGCCGCCCGCACCAGTGCAATCAACTGGTTGGCAGTGCGACTCAAGTACAGGGCGTCGTGAACCAGTTCGCCGGCGGTGCGGTTCAGGCAGGCGGCCACCGGTCGGTCGCACCGCCCCAGGCAGGACACCGGCTCGACGTGAACCCGGGCGTCGCCGGCGAACTCGGCCTGCAACCCGGCGATCAGCCGCCCGGCCCCGCGGTGGTGGCAGGCGAAGTCCCGGCAGACGGCCAACTCGACGGCCGGCGGCTTGCTGCGGCGGAAGTGCGGGAAGAAGCTGGCCACCTCTTCCAACCGGGACAGCGGCAGCTCGGTGTCGGCGGCCAGCTCCCGCAGCGACTCGTCCGACAGCCACCCACGGGCGGCTTGCAGCCGGCTGAGGGCGGCCGTGACGGTCGTCTGGGTGGGGTCGGCGGGCGCGGGCATGTGCGCTGACGCTACCCCAGCCTGGGGGCGGTGTCAACCGGCTGGCCAGTGCGGCGGGAGCGGTTTGAGGCGAGCGGCCGGCGTAAGCCGGCTGAGGGGGCGCCCCCGCGGTGGGTGACGGCCTGCC